>JAQGHV010000253.1 GCA_028288785.1 Rhodospirillales bacterium
GTCGAGCGCGGCATGTGAAGGAGCTCGGCGATGTCGCGGACGGGCAGGGCAAAGGCCAACGCCACTTCCACTGCGCCGCTCTCGGAGCGGTCACGGAAGCACACGACATAGGTGAAAAACCCTGCCCCGCCGCATCGGACGTACCAAGGTTGGGCTGAACTCCAAGCTCCACGCCGTGTGCGATGGCCAGGGCCGACCCATCATCATGGTGCTCTCCGAAGGGCAGATGAACGACCACAAGGGTGCGGCCTGCCGATCGACGCCCTGCCGCGCGCACGCGAACTGCTCGCCGAGCGAGGCCATGACAGCGATGGCTTCCGAGCGGCGCTCGAAGCCAAGGGCATCACCGCGTGCATCCCACCACGCAAGAACCGAAAGGTCGTCATCGCATACGACAAGACCCTGTATCGCCAGCGCCATCGCATCGAACATGCTTTCGACGACTGAAAAACTGGCGCCGCATAGCAACCCGCTACGATCGCTGTGCACACACCTGCTTCTCGGCCATCTGCATCGCCGCGACCGTCATCTTCCGGCTCGGACAATGAGTCCCGAGCCTAGCTCTTTCGCTCGCCGCGCTGGACACTTCGCGCCGCGGTCCGGTGTCGACCCAGCCAGAAATGCGGTCTCGGCAGGCCAGGCGGGCGAAAGTGGTGTTCGCGCCGTCCGCCCGCGTCGGGGCGGGGGTCCACGCACAGTGTTTTCACCAGCCCTTCATTGAGAGGAACTTTCGCGCGGAAACCGAGCGCTCGCCACGCCTTTCCCGGATCGCCCACCGAGTGGCGAATATCACCCAAGCGTGCCGGGGCATGGTTAATCTCCGGCACGACCCCGAGCAATGCCGCGATCTCCTCGGCCAGTCCCGCCACCGAGGTCGGGCGACCGCTGGCGACGTTGAAGACCACGGACCCCAGTGCAATCCTGGCCATCGCGATCATAAGTGCCCGCACTACGTCGCCTACAAAAACGAAGTCCCGAGTCTGCATGCCATCGCCGTGCAGCGTGACCGGGGCTCCGGCCAGCAGACGCGCGCAGAAGATGGAAATGACCCCCGAATAGGGCGAGGACGGGTCCTGCCGCGGCCCATAGACGTTAAAGAATCTCATGCCACAGGTCGGTGTGCCGTGCACCCGGTGTGCCACCGCGGCATGCAGCTCCGATCCGAGCTTGTCGGCACCGTAGGCATTTTGCGGCGTCGGTCGAGCATCCTCGCGGATCAGGCCCTGGCCCTGGTCACCGTAGATTGCGGCGGAGGAGGCGTAGACCACTGGAATGCCGCCCGACCGCCGCGCCGCGTCGAGCACTTGCACTGTGGCAGTCTGGTTGGCGCGGTGTGTGCCCGGCCAGTCTTCATTGCCGCGTGAAACCGAGGCGATTGCCGCCAGATGGAAGCAACCGGCGACGCCGTGCATCGCCTCTGCGACCGCGCTGGCATCCGCCGCATCGCCAACCAGCAGTGTACAGCGTGGGTCAAGGTTCTCGCGCTTGCCGGTGGACAGGTCATCGAGAACGCGGACCGCATTGCCGGCGCCAAGCAGTGCGTCCGCTAGGTGGGAGCCGATGAAGCCGGCACCGCCGGTGATCAAATAGGTCGACATGCGCACCATCCTCCTTGGACGAAATTAGGGATTGCCGCGCGGCCGCTATCGCAGGCCACGGTTGTTCGCGATGAAGGTCACGTATGGGAGTTGCAGAAGCCGCCGCACGGCGATCACATAGGCGAAGGACAGCGACAGGAGCGCGGCCAGGAAATAGCCATAGCCTGCATAGCCGATGCCGAACCCCAGCGTCGCCCAAGTGAGCCCGCCATTGAGGGCCAGGAACAGGGCCGCGATGCACAACAGGTCGCGCCGGAGATCGAAGTAGGCGAGCACCGCGACCACGAAGATCAGGAGCCCATGGCAAAGCGCGCCAAGTGCGCCGAAGCGGAAGGTCGGGACCAGTTCAGCCCCGCCGCGCGCCATGCCGATCAGCCCGGGTGCCGCGAGGATGGCGAGGTAGCAGACGACTGCCTGCAGCACGGCGACCTGGCGGAACCCGGTGCGCAGGACGTCGAGGATGGCGCCATGGTGCCGGGCAATTTCCTGGGATGTGGCGTGCATTGCGACTGCGCGGTGATAGCGCAGATAGGCCTCGAAAAAGCGTGTCTCGACAATGACCAGGAACATCGCTGCACCTGGCGCCATGGTTAGGCAGGCTAGGAACATCCCGGAATCATAGGTCGGCTGGGTCGGCATCGTGCCCGCCACGACCAGCTGGCCGGGCGCGAACCACATGATCCATTTGTCCACCCAAATCCCGAGCGCGAAGAGCAGCCCGGTAAGCGCCAGCTCCCAGTAGCCGAGCATCGCCGGCAGGAAGGCAAAGGGACGGATTGCCGGCCCGGGGTACTCGGCCAGCACACGCGCTATGAGGGCGAACAGCAGCACGGCCATGCCGCCAGTGAAGCCTGCCAGCAGCCCGACACTGCCATGCTCGGGCGCAAGCCATACTGAGAGCGCGCTCGCCGCGCTCATGCCTACCGCGAAGATTGCGGTGATGCTGCCATAGCTCTTCAGGGCAGAAAGGAACGCAGAGACCAGCCAGATGCCGCCCACCAGCAGGAAGCACGAGAATGCAAGCAGCCGCTCCTCCAGTGCCAGGTCGACGATGAAGCCATAGAACGGCACCGCGACCGCAGCCTGGATGACGAAGACCGTGGCGAGCGAGCCCATCAGCATGCCGGTTGCTTCGCTCACATCCCGCGCAAAAAGCATATCCGCCAGCCGGCGCGTCACGACCATCACGATGGGTGCGGCGAGGACCAGCGAGAAGGCGAAATTGTAAACGATGATGCTGGAGAAAACGCGGTAAGCATCCTGGCCGAGTGGCTCGCGCGCGAAGAGCTCCACGATACCGAGCGCCAGCACTGTCAACAGCCACGGCCCCGAGGTCACCGTGATCGCGTGCAGTTGGCTCCGCAGGCCAGCATTGAGCGAGTCTCGCGCCGCCAACTGCCGGAGTGCGAAGCCGATCCCCGCCATCACGCGGCTCCCCGGGCGGAGCCGTGCGTCGCGTCGGGCAGCCCGAGCAGGGATTGGTAGAGGTCACGATACGCGCGATCGACGACGCGCTTGTTGTAGTAGCGCTCCGTGCGCCGGCGCATCGCCTCGCCGCAGCGCGCCCGCAATGCGGGGTCCCCCAACAATGCCGCCAGTGCCTTCGCCGTCTCCTGCGGATTGGCCAGCGGCACGACGAAACCACCAGGTCCCAGCGGCGGCTCCTCATCGGCGCGCCCCTCGATCAGTTCGCGGCAGGACCCGACATCGGTCGCCACACAGGGAACGCCGGCGGCACCGGCTTCCAGCAGCACGAGCGGCTGCGCCTCGCTGATGCTGGTCAAAGCAACCACGTCGATTTTTCCCAGTTGATCGTGCAGCCGCACGCGCCCGGCGAAGGTGAAGCTATCGCGGAGCCCCAACTGCGCCACCATCTCCTCGCATTCGTGGAAATAGGCGGGGTCCTCGTCCGTCGGCCCCAGCAGGAAGGCCCTTGCGCCGGGTACCATGTCGCGCAGGAGCGCCACGGCGCGGATGAAGGTCTTCACATCCTTGATTGGCACGGCGCGGCCGATGAGCGCCACGGTTGGCGGCCGCGGCACGGTTTCCCTGGGAATGGCGGAGAAGCCATCATAGTCGATGCCGTTCGGGATGATGGCCATGCGCTCGGGCGGAGCGCCATCGCGGCGCTGCATCTGTTGGTTGCCGGTGTAGAGCGTGACGATGCGGCTCGACGCCTCATAGCAGGCGCGGGAGTAACCGATGAACGCATCGATCCAGACATTGCGCAGGTCGGGACGGCGATCTTCGAGATTGAGCCAGGTGGGCGGTCCGTCCGAAAGCCATTCGGCCATCTCGATCTCGATCCGGCGTTCATTCGTGTAGATGCCGTGTTCGGTCAGGAGGCCGGGACGGCCCGTCTCCACCACGGCGCGCGCCATGAGCAGGCCGGCATACCCGGTCGAGATGGCGTGGTAGCAGCGGGCCGGCGGCAGATCCGCGAGCAGCACCGAGAACAGCCCACCCGCCAACGCCCGCCAGCTCCAGAAATAATTCATGAAGGAGCTTCCCGGCACGGTTTCCTCGTACATGTGCCGCAACAGGTCGAAGGCGGCGGTGCTATTGAGCAACGTGGCGCGCGTTGCATCCGAAGGCTGTTGCCGCAGCGCGACGCAAACGGCCCGGAACTCATCGAGGCCGCCGCGCGACAGGAGCCGCGGGAGTGGCACGCGGAGGGCATCCATCAGGCGCCGGGCACCGCGCCCGTGTCGCGCCCGGTGCTCCGGCTTCTGCAGCCCGATCGTGGTCATGCTCAGGACGTTTGGCGGCAGCGCATAGCGCATTTGCTGCGGCGTATCGTCAGCAGTCAGCGCCACAAGATGGAAGCGCAGATCCGGCTGCGCCCTGATAAGGTCATGCGTCCAGGAGGAGACGCCGCCCGTGATGAACGGATAGGCCCCTTCGAGGATCAAGCAGATGTCTGCGCGAAGGCATCCCTGTCTCATGCGTCGCGCACCGTCAGGACGGATACTTCGCCGTCATCGGCCCAAAGCTGGACGACGTCATGGAACGACTCGTCCAGAGTCTGCGCGCCGTCCTTGGGCAGGCGCCGGCAGATTTCGCGCAGATCCACGAAGCGGTGCAGCTGAAACAGGCTGTCCAGGTATGGGCCGAGGATTTCGGGAATCAACGGCATCTGGCTATCAGCCTTTGCCAGCAGGCGCGCCGCCTGATCCGCTCGGCCAAGGCGCAGCAACATGCGACCCACGGCGGCGACGCTGGCAACTCGCAACGGCATACCTGGGCCTGGAGCGGCAAGGCGCAGCTGCAGCGTGAGTGCAGCGGTCACGGCGCCTCGTGCACGCCCCGCATCCAGGAGACCGGCCGTGGCCAGCGCCTCCTGGTGCTGCGCCAATTCGATCAGTATTGCGTCGTCAGGTCGCGCCGCGAGGCGTGCCTCCAACGCCTCACCGCGCTCGACGAAACGTCGTTCGATCTCCGCAACCGTAGAGGCTGCCTGGACGCGGATGGCCGCCTCCGGATCGTTCAGGGCTGTACGGAGCGCGGACGCGAATGCAGGTCGGAAGCCGGCGGCGATAAGGGAGAGTGCCGCCTGCTTCTCGATCAGCGTCCCGCGCTCGAGCACATCGGCGAAGGGTGCAACCGTGCTCCGCGCCGCCGGCCCGTGACCCCGAAGCACCACGCGTTCGTGCAGCGCCTGCGCGCGGTCCTGCGCGTCGGTCGGGTACAGCGCCTCGTACCATTCGATGAAGGGCCGTGCCTGCCACGCGAAGGCGAAGCGTAGCAGCCCCGCGAAGCCCGTAGAGACGATTCCGAAGGGCCCGAGGAACACCAGCGAGATGATGAACAGCAGCAGCAGCGGCTGCCGTCCGACCTCGCGCGGCAGTAGCACGGCGAGGAGCGTCACCGTCGCCGCCAAGCCGGCATGGATCAGGAGCAGCATCGGCAAAGTGCCGGGTGCCTCGAAAAAACGAATCACAAGCCACGCCTCGAACAACACGGCGGTAGTGACCAAGCTTGCGGTCAGAAGCATGTTGGCAACAGCGGCACTCATTCCGCCGCCTCGCGCGAAGTCGCGCCAGCGGCGCGATGCAGCGGCTCCAGCCGATGCCCGACGCCGTGCGGGAACCCGGGCGTGGCCAGCTCGGCCGCGATAGCGACTATCATTCGCCGTGCGATTTGGACTGCCATGGCGGGATCGCAGCCGTCTCGGAGCCAACCGAGACATGGCTCCTCTGCGCCGAGGATCTGCTCCGATGCCCGTGCAATTGCGCGCGCTCTGGCGACCTGCAGTGCCGGCCCCGCTTTCTCAGCCGCGTCGAGGATGATAAGCAGCACGGTGAGATCATGGCCAAGGCGCCGCGCCGCTGCGTCCCCGATGTCACGCTGAAATGCGAACAGCGTTGCAGCGAGCAACCCGTGCTGCTCGTCGACGTAGTGCCTGGCCGCTCTGTCCTCCCGCCGAAGCGCATTGCTGTAGGCCCAGCCAATCCACTGGCAGAGCATCTGAAAGTGCTGAACGCTTGCCGGGTGCAGATCGAGGAATTCCATTGCCTCGATCTTAAGCATGCCGAAAAGCTCACCGGTCTCAGAACAGGTCAGCGGACCGGCCATCAATCCTTCGCTGCCGAGGACTACGCCATCGGAAGGCCGGGTCACGACCAAGTCGCGCCGCTGCGACACGACGGCCTGGAACAGTGGCGAGGCCTGGTCGAAGGTCCGGTCGAAGGGGTCATCCTCCGCCCAGCCCTGGCTCAGCGCTGCTTCAAGCACGTTGCCCTGCAGCAGGAAGAGCGAGAACTTGCTTGGGTTTAGCACAGTCGAGACCAGCGCCTGGATGCCCGCCAGCACCTGCCCGGTATCCTCGCGATCGATGCTGCGGGACGCCGCGAAGATTGCTTGGGCGGTGCGTACCTGGCCCGCCACGCGCGATTCCAGATGGTCCTTGATCCCGGAGAGCCGCTCATAGGCGAGCGCGATGGCGTCAGCCTGATGCCGCGTCTCGGTTAGCGCCTCACGCAGCCGGTCGCGCTCGCGGCGATGCGCGTCACGGATCTCACCCAGCAGCAACGCGGCAAATACCCATAGCAGCGGCTCACGGCTCGCACGTAGCAGCCAGTCATAGAGGTCCTCGCTGAAACCCTGCTCCGGCGAATGTCCGATCAGTAGCGCTGCGCTCGCGGCCAGTGCGGCAACAAGCCCTTCCTTGGCGCCATACTGGACGGCAACCAGAAGGACGATGATCCAGAAAGGGTGCGGCGCGATGCCGGCGAAGCGATCCCCTTGACCGAGAAGCGTGTCCGCCGCCAGCGCTGCGCAGAGTAGGAAAACAATCTCTAGAAGCGCCGAGATGCGCAAGCCGAAAAGGTGCCGCAGCTGCTTTGGACGCGACGCCGGCCCCTGGGATTGATTTCTCTTATCAGCCATCAGAACACCCAGGTCAGTCCGACGCCGAACGAGGTGGTCTCGCCGGTAGCGCGCCCAATGTTGCGGACATAGCCTGCTCGTAGTGAGACTTCGAAGGCGCCGCGCACGTAGCCCACGGAGGCGAAGGCGAGGGGGCCGGAAAGCCCGTAGCGATCGGCGCCGTAGCCGATGCTGGTGCGCCAGGTGAACTGCCCCTCAGCTTGAGCATCGCCAAAGGTGTCGGCATAGGCGAGCAAACCGGCATGCACCTCCCGGTCGCGGATTGGCAGCGCCAGGAAGTTGCCGCCGCCAGGCGCGGTGCGTTGGTCGCGACGGAGCACGTATTCCGCATCCAGGACATACGCGAGGGACAGGCCCCGAACGTCCCCGAGCGTGTCGAGCCGCACTTCGCCGCGCAGCGTGGCACTGCGCAGCACATCGTCATCGTCGCGCGGGATGCCGTATCGATTCAGAGCGGCGTCGATCCTTGCGCTCAGTCGCTCGGAAAAGCGCTGCATGCGCTCCACTGCCACACGGTCGCGGGTAGCGCCGGCGATGATCGCTTCCACAAATTCCCAAATGGGCCGGCGGTACTCGGCGCGGAGCGACGTCTGCCCGTAATCGTCCGGAAAGCGGCCCATGAGACCGAAGCCTCCCGACCATTCATCGGCGAACACCGTCGCGGTGAAGGTCTGTCCCTCGATCCGTTCGTACTGGACGAAGACCTCCGTGCGCTCCCGAACCCCGGAGAAGTTCCCGATGGTGCCAGTGGCACGCTGCAGCTTCCGGGCATTCACATAGGCGATGCCCTGCGTGGCGCCGACGCGCCAAGCGTCGCCGATCGGCGCCTGGCCGCCCACCTCGCCGATCGTGATGTCTGCGCGCGAGCCTCCGCCTCCACGCTGCAGCCGCTGATCAAGGTCGAAGCGCAACCGCGGCGCACGTGCCCGCTGGTTGGCCGCAAGTGCTTGGGCGATGGCCGGATTGTCAGGGGCCAGCAGCAAGGCCTCGGCGAGCAGCGCACCGCTCAGCCGCGACTGTCCTGAACTGCGGGCGACCTCGGCGAGGCCGCTCGCTGGTTCGGCGCTGTCCGCCATGTTGCCGCGCAGTTGCTGATAGGCCTCGCGCGCCGCGCTGAGCTGACCTGTCGCCAGCAACAGCTGTGCCTGCAGCAGGTCGAGCCGCAGCGCGCCTTGACGCGCGACCTCCTCAGCCGCGTCCGGCGCCACGTTGGCCGGTGGAACGCCCTGCGCCCGTGCGGCACCAAGGCCTCCGACAATGGAGATGAGTGCCACGGTGATGCCGAGCAAGCGCCGCACGCCGGCGAGGCATCGACCCCCAGGATGCAGGGCGCTCAACGTGCGGCCAACACGAGGCTGGCGTTGCGATAGTCGCGCAGTTCCATCAGCAGCGAGACGAGGTCTGCGCGCAGGTGGCTGTCAGAGGGCGCGGCCGCCAGAAGCGCCTCGTAGACCGGCAGCGCCTCTCGCCCACGCCCGAGCCGGCGCAACAGCGTTGCCCGGAGTTTGCGTGCCTGAACTGAGGTATCGCCACTCTGGTCGAGCCGGCGCAGTGCTGCTTCGAACTGCGGCTGCGCACCTGCCGGATCACGCTGGCGCAGGCGGATCTCGCCCAGGGTGAAGTACGCCTGGGCATCCGCGCCATCGCCGCTGACGCATTCGCTCAGCCAGCGCTCGGCCTGCGCAAACTGGCCATCGCGGAAGGCGATGAGGCCTACGCGGCGCAGCATCTGTGGATTCCGGTCGCCCGCCATCACCATGGCGCGGAACACCTGCTCCTCCAGTGCCGCATCGCCGCTCTGTCCGGCAAGACCGGCAAGAACGCGCAGGCGGCCTACCGGAATGTCCGGGCGCAACTCCTCGCGCACGGCGGCTGCAAGGCCAGTGCGATCGCCGACCACGGAGAGTGCCGTCAGGAACACGTCCCGGGCCGGCCCCGGTGCCCCGCCGCGCGGCACGGCGCGGTAGGCAGCAACCGCGCGCCCAGCCGCGCCCCGTTCGATCAGCAGGCGCATCCAGACAGCGATCTCGGCCCCATCGGCGCGGCGGGCCCGCGCTTCGATCCAGGCAATCGCGGCCGGCGGCGGCCGCAGGCCCCACAGGAACAGGAGTTGCCGCACATCGGCACTGTCTGGCGCGGCCGTTGCGGCCAACTCGCGGAAGGCATCAATGGCGGCCGGTCGCGCTCCGCGTTCGAGCAGGCCGAAGGCCATCGGCCGGCGAAACTCCACCGGCAGGTCCGGCCGCAACGACAGCGCGGCCCAAAGCGCTGTGGCCTCCCACGCAGCACCGCGGGTATCGGCAGCCGCTGTATAGCTCCAGAGCCAGCGCGCGGGCTCGTCCGTTGCCAGTCGGCGCAGCACTGGAAGCGTCTCCCGCTCGCCACCGAAGGCGACGAGCATGGCCATCGCGGCGGAGCGCGCCTCCGGCGTTTGGGCTGCCTGGACGCGCTCGGACCAGAGTGCGCGCAACGCGTCACCAACCGGCGCGCCCTGCCGCCACGCGGCAGTGAGGGCGGCCTCGTGCAGCGCCGCCACGTCCGTGCCGCGGCCGCGGAGCACCCCTAGCGGGCCGAGCGCCTCGCTCGGCCGGCCTGCATCGATCAAGAGGTGCGCAAGCAGCATCTGGACGTCATCACGGTCCTCGCGAAGGACAAGGTGGCGCGCGGCGGCGATGGCGAGGTCATTTGCTCCGGCATCGGCGGCGACATGCGTCAAGTCGGGCAAAAATCCCGGGAATGGCGCCAGGTCCGTGGCGGTGGCGAGCCACTCGCCCACAACGGCCTGTTGCGTCGGAACCGCAGCAGCCACCAAGGCCCAGGCGGCGTCGGCCGCCGCGGAGGCAATCGTTTGACGCCGACGATTCAACAGCATGGCGCCTTCCTCAGCGCGCGACGCACCCAGGTAGCCGCGCGCGATCTCGGCCAGCATGTCCGGCGTCAAATCCGGTCGCGTCAGAAGCTGCGCGAAGGCCGCCAAGCCACGTTCCTCCTGTCCGGTGTGGAACAGGACGCGGGCAAAACCCAATGCACGTACCGGCAGGCCTGCGGCCGCACTGGTGGCCGGCACCATGGCACTCCAGCGCCGCGCGGCATCCTCATCGTCCAGCAGCAACGCCGCCTCGGCCGCCAGGGCGGGATCGGCACGCAGCAGCTCCGGGCCGCCCCAGCCGAGCAGGCGCCGCAGGAGATCGGGACGGCCCGTGTCCATCGCCGCCATGCTCAGCGCGGCAATCAGCGGATCGGATACATCGCTGGCACCCAACAGTGACGCCGCCTCGATGGCCCGCTCGAACTCCGCAAGGGCTACGGCCAGCCGCAGTCGCAGCAGGCGCACTTCCAAGGCTTCCGCGGCCACGCCGAGCGGCAGTGCCTCCAGCCGGGTAAGCGCCGCCTCCGCACGCCCTGCATCGATCTCTGCTTGTGCGAGTGCGAGGATCAGTCCCGCCGGGGCCGTCGGGCCCGCCCATGGCGCGAGCAACGCCACGACCAGGTCCGGCCGCTCGGCCGGGCCGAGGATGCTGGCCAACGTGGGCGCCGTCTTCGCCGCCACATCCGCATCCTGCTGCGCGAGCCAGCTGCCCGCAGCCGCGAGCGCCTCCTCCGGGTGTCCCGCCTGGACATGGAGCGACACTGCAAGAGCCACGACGTGCTCATCGACCGCGCGCGGATGCTCCCGCGCCAGGCGCTGCAGCGCTGCGATGCCAGCCGCGGGCGCACCGGCCCCGGCTTCAAGGCGCGCCAGCATCAGGTAATCCGCGACGTCCCCGGTCTCGGCCGCGAGCAGGCGATGTAGCGCGGCACGCTGTTCGTCGCGCTGGCCCAGCATGCCGTGCAGGATGGCGATCTCGCGCATTCGAGGCACAGATGGCTGGACCGCCTGGAGCATGGTCACCGCGCGCAGCAGGCCTGCCTGGTCTCGCCCGTCTGCCCGCCGATAGGTGACGAGAGCATTGATGACGACGAGGTCCTGCGGCCGCTCCCGGGCGAGGGGCTCCAGCAACGCGACGGCACCCGGCAGGTCGCCGGTCAATGCGCGGGCCCGGGCCAGCGCCGCGATGATCGCGGGCGAGGTCTCCCCGTCGGCGTAGCGTTGTTCGAGCACCTCGCGTGCGCCTGCGGCATCGCCGGATTCCAGCCGCAGCAGCGCCATCTCCTGCCCGCGCGGGACAAGGACATAACTGATCCCCAGGGCTGCGATGAGCGAAAGTATCAGCGGCAGGCCCTCCTTTGCGATGCGCCTGCGGCTTGCAGGCTTCGCGCGCCGCTCGGCGGGCTCAATGTCATTTGCCGGTACCGGCGTAGAGAAACGCGGGTTCGAGACCGACATCACGGAACCTCCGGTATGGGTGGTGGGATGATGCTGGTGAGGTCGCGTGTCGCCACATAAGGCACGAAGCCGTTCTGTCGCTGCTCGGCATAAAGCCGCGCGATGCCTGAGCGATCCTCTGGATCCCAGTAGTCGAGCGAAAAGACTTGCAGCGATCGGTCGCGATTGCGCGCCTCGAGCATCTGATCGCGCTGCCAGTGGTAGTCCGCACAGGTGGTCAACGTGTAGCCGCCCTCGGCGACATGCTTGGAGCGGACGGATTCGCCCAGCAGCATGTGGAAGGAGCCGGACACGCGCGGCAGCACCGCGTAGGCGCGATTGATCATGATCGGCCGGCCCCGTGTGCGCCGCCGGATGCGGCGCACCAGCGCGGCGGCAGCGTCGACCATGCCGGCAAACCGCCGAGGATCCTGCTGCTCCAGGTGTTCGGCATCGTCCAGCGTATCAAGGAAGATGCCATCGAAGCCCCGCGCCAGGATGTCCGGCACAACGTGGTCCAGGATCAGGCCCGTCCACCGGGGCGAGCGGAGGTCGACGAACGCCGCCTCCGGCCAAGCGGGGTTGGGACCGAGCAGCAGACCGTCACGCTCGGCCGCTGCAAAATAACGGCGGTCGCGATGCACTTCGCCGAGGCTCGCGTAACCCAGCAGCTTGGCGCCCGGCCCGCGACGGGCAAGCAGCGCGTCATCCGCTTCGGCATCGAGCACGGCGAGGCGGAACGCGCCCAACGCAGGCGTGTCCTCCTGGCCGTAGTAGACGACAAAAGGTGCGGCCGGGCTGATGCCTGCCGACGCCCGCGACCGCGTCAGAGGCATCGCGGCGGCGGCTCCCAGCATCGCAGTGGCGATGCGCCGGCCGAAGCTCGCCCCGTCATTCACCATCTTCGCAACGCCGAAGCCATTCATGCCACCAATCCTTCCGAAGGCCGGCTATTCGACCGTGACGCTTTTTGCGAGGTTGCGCGGCTGATCGACCGCGCACCCCCGGCGCAGGCCGGCGTGGTAGGCGAGCAGCTGCATCGGCACCGCGTAGAGCAGCGGCGCCGCGATCGGCTCGCATTCCGGCAGGGCGATGGCGGCGACGGTGCTGCTGGCGAAGCGTTCGGTCTGGCGGCGGCTGGAGATCAGGATCGCCTGGCCACCCCGCGCGAGCACCTCGCTCATGTTGGCCGCCGATTTTTCGAACAACCCATCCGGCGGGGCCACAATGATGACCGGCACGGCCCGATCGATCAGCGCGATCGGGCCGTGTTTCATCTCGCCGGCGGCAAAGCCCTCAGCGTGCACATAGGAGACCTCCTTGAGCTTCAGCGCGCCCTCAAGCGCGATCGGGTAGGCGGTACCGCGGCCGAGGAACAGTACATCGCGCGCGTTCGCCAGCAGGGCCGCTACAGCATCGGCGTGGCCATCATCGCTGAGCGCCTGGTTCATCAGCTCAGGCGCGGCGGCAAGGCCTGAAATCAAACGCTGCTCGACGGCGTGATCGATCGCGCCCGTCGCTCGGCCGAGGCCGATGGCGAGGCAGGCCAGGACCACCAACTGCGTGGTGAAAGCCTTCGTGGAAGCGACACCGACCTCGATACCTG
>JAQGHV010000159.1 GCA_028288785.1 Rhodospirillales bacterium
CGCAGGTGCGGCGGGAGCACTAGGCCGGGCCGGCGTGGCGGGCGGGCGCGCACGAGGCGCCGGGGCCGCCGCAGCCAGCCTGACCATCAACCGGAGCTGATGCACCGGCGCCAGGCTCACCCCGGCCTTCAGGCAGCGCCGGTCCGTGCCGGCCAGCGCCACGCTCCAGTCGCCGGAGCGCCGCTCCCACACGGGCACCCCGCTGCCCTGTGCCAACGCTGCCCCAGCACCCAGAACCAACGCCACTCCAGCGCCAAGCAGCGCCGCAAACCCGCCCATCCGAACCATGCGACCCCAAAAAAGCAACGGGCGCGGAGGTTTCCCCCCCGCGCCCGTCAAACCTTACCCGGAACGAGTGTTCAGGCAACCCGTTCGCCATGCAGCGACACGTCGAGACCCTCGCGCTCTTCCTCCTCGGCGACCCGCAGGCCGATGATCGCGTCCACGATCTTGAGCAGCACGAAGCTCCCCACCGCCGAGAACACCACCGTCGCACCCACCGCGTAGCCCTGGATGATCAGCGCCTCCATGCCACCCGAGGTCCCTGCCGGCGATGCCGTCGTGGCCGAGAGCGGGCCATAGGCGAACACGCCGGTAAGCAGCGCGCCCACGATGCCGCAGATGCCGTGCACGCCGAAGGCGTCCAGGCTGTCATCGTAGCCAAGCGCATGCTTGAGCGCCGTCGCACCCCAGAAGCCCGCAAAGCCGGCCACCACGCCGAGGATCAGCGCCGGACCAGGCAGGACGAAGCCCGCGGCCGGCGTGATCGCGACCAGGCCAGCCACGGCACCGGAGATGGCGCCGAGGACGGAGGGCTTACCCTTGATCGCCCACTCGCCAACCAACCAGGCCATCGCGGCGGCGCCGGCGGCCAGCTGCGTCACGAGCATCGCCATGCCGGCGCGCCCATTGGCGCCAACTGCGGAGCCCGCGTTGAAGCCGAACCAGCCCACCCACAGAAGGCTCGCACCGATGACCGCCAGCCCGAGATTGTAGGGCGACATGTTCTCGGAGCCGTAGCCGACCCGCTTGCCGAGCACGAGCGCGCACATCAGACCGGCTACGCCGGCGTTGATGTGGACGACGGTTCCGCCCGCGAAGTCGAGCGCGCCGAGGGCGAAGATCCAGCCATTCGGATGCCAGACCCAATGCGCGACCGGGGCGTAGATCAGGACCGACCAAAGCGCGGTGAACACCAGCAGTGCGGAGAACTTCATCCGGTCCGCGAAGGCGCCAGCGATCAGCGCAGGGGTGATGATGGCGAAGGTCATCTGGAACATGACGAACACCGTCTCGGGGATCGTGGTGGCCACCGCCGCCTCGCCAGAACCGAGCGTGAAGGGCTTGTCCCAATTGTCGGCGATGCCGGACAGCAGCACCCGCGAAAGGTCGCCGATGTAGGCGTTGCCCTCACCGAACGCGATCGAATAGCCGATCACGACCCAGAGCACGGTCACCAGTGCGGCGATCGCGAAGGACTGCATCATCGTCGCCAGCAGGTTCTTCTTCCGCACCATGCCCGCGTAGAACAGCGCGACACCCGGGACAGTCATCATCAGGACCAGGGCGGTGGAGGTCAGCATCCAGGCGGTGTCGCCCGTATCGATCTTGGGCGGCTCGGCCTGGGCAAAGGCTGGCCCGCAAGCCAGCACCGCCATGGCGAGCGCGCCGCGCGCAAGCATCCTCATGGTCTCGATTCCCCTGTCTTTCTTGTCACGCTATGCCTGCCTCAGATGGCCGAGGCGTCGGTTTCACCAGTCCGGATGCGAAGCGCGCGCTCGACATCCATCACGAATATCTTGCCGTCGCCGATCTTGCCGGTCCGCGCGGTGGTCGCGATCGCTTCCACCACGGCATCGACAAGCTCATCGGCGACAACGACTTCGATCTTCACCTTGGGCAGGAAGCTCACCTGGTACTCCGCCCCGCGGTAGATTTCGGTCTGACCCTTCTGCCGACCGAAGCCCTTCACCTCGGTCACGGTCAGCCCCTGAACGCCGAGCGGTGTCAGTGCTTCACGCACCTCGTCCAGCTTGAAGGGCTTGATGATGGCAGTGACCATCTTCATGGCGCGGTCTGTCCTTTCTTGGCGTTGGACCCTTCACCATCCAAAAGCCGTGCCAAGAGCCGTGCCATCGCGCGAGACGGGTTGTGCGACGGCTGCCGCGCCAAACTGCTCGTGGGCTAGGCGAAATTAGTGCCTAATTTTTGTGCGAACGCCTCCCCCTGCCGCTTCCGCATTGAATTCCCATATTGAGGTCCCGAGGAGACGACCGCCCATGCCGCCCACCGAACCCACCTACGACGTCGCGATCATCGGTGCCGGCCCAGTCGGTGCGACCCTCGCCGCACTTCTGGCGGCGGAAGGCGTCGCGGCCGCCATCGTCGACAGCGCGCCGCTGCCGCCAATGGAACTGCCGGCCTTCGATGGCCGGTGCTACGCGATCGCGCTCGCGTCCCAGCGCATCCTGGCCCGCGCCGGGATCTGGGACCGTCTGCCGGAGCCGCCCTGCGCCATTGAGCATATCCGGATCGCCGATGGCCGGCCGGGCGAGCGCCCCTCGCCACTCTCGCTGCACTTCGACGGCGACGAGGTCGGTGAGGACGCCTTCGGATGGATGGTCGAGGCGCGCGCGTTGCGAGTCGCGCTGAATGCGCGCCTGCCCTCGCTGCCGAGCCTCTCGGTGCATGCGCCCGCAACGGCAACCGTCACCCGCGACGAGAGCGGTGCGACGCTCGTGCTCTCCGATGGCACGCGGTTGCGTGCGCGGCTGGTGGTCGCCGCCGAGGGGCGTGGCTCGCCGCTGCGTCGCCAAGCCGGCATCCGCGTCTCGACGATCGACTATGGCTGCACCGGCCTGGTCGGCGCCATCGCGCATGAACTTCCGCACAACAACACGGCCCTCGAGAAGTTCCTGCCCAACGGGCCCTTCGCGCAGCTGCCGATCAACGGCACGCCGGAGCACCCGAACGCCAGCGCCATCGTCTGGTCCGACCGCACGCCGATCGCGCAGAAGGTGCTGGCGATGGATGACGCGGGCTACGGACGCGAGATCGCCCGCCGTCTTGGTGACCACCTCGGCGCGGTGAGGCCAATCGGGCGGCGCTGGTCCTATCCCCTGAGCGCGCTGCACGCGCATCGCTACACCGCCACCCGGCTGGCGCTGGTGGGCGATGCCGCGCACGGGATCCACCCGATCGCGGGACAGGGGCTGAACCTCGGCTTCCGGGACGTGGGCGCGCTGGCGACGCTGATCGCCACGGCACACCACGCCGGCGAGGACCCGGGCAGCCCGGAGTTGCTCGCGCGCTACCAGGCGATGCGGCGGCCGGATGCGCTGATGATGCTGGGCGCGACGCACGCGCTGGAACGGCTCTTCGGCAACGACTTCGCGCCGGTGCGGATCGCGCGGCGGCTCGGCATTGCGGCGGTGGGGCGCGTTCCCGCGCTTAAGCGGTTCTTCATCCGGCGTGCGATGGGTACGGCGTAGGCGGTGGCCGGGCTAGTTCCGACGACAGATTGGAGGGAATGAATTCCCCCCAAACCCCCTTTCTTTTGTTTTTATCAATTGATGCTTGCGGAGCGGCCAGAGCGACGTCGGTCATGCAGCACGACATGGCCACCTGAACCAATAATCCAGAAATAAAAGAATGGGGGTTTGGGGGAAATTCTTTTCCCCCAATGCTTCGTAGTCAGGCGCCATGCGCTATTCCAAAAGCCTCCCCGAACCCCGCTTCGCCCGCCCGCGTAACCCACAAAGCGCGCGACCCCGCGATGCGCGTGACCCAGCCGAGTTCGAAGCAGCGCGCGCAGAGTGCGGCGCCGACGATCCCTGCCAGGTGTGGCCGCCGTTCGCTCCAGTCCAGGCAGGGACGGCAGAACAGCCGTCCTTTCCTGCCGCCGCTGGCCCGCGCCGGCACGCCCAGGGCGCCGAGCATCGCCTCGCCAGATGGGGTGATGGCGCCGCCGTCGGCGGAGAGTTCCAGCTGGCCGCGCTCCA
>JAQGHV010000303.1 GCA_028288785.1 Rhodospirillales bacterium
CACCGCGCCACCACACGGCGCTGCGCCACGCGGCGGTGCCACGCGGCGAGATGGCTGTGCGCACTATCTTCAACCTGCTCGGGCCGCTCGCGAATCCCGCCCGCGTCAACCGCCAGATGACCGGCGCCTTTGCCCCGCAATGGCTGCGCCCGATGGCCGAGACCCTCGCCGAACTCGGCACCGAGCGCGCCTGGTTGGTGCACGGCATGGGCCTCGACGAGCTGACGCTAGCGGGCGAAAGCCAAGTCGTCGCGCTGGAGAATGGCGCCATCCGGGAATTTACGATCTCGCCCGAGGATGCCGGCCTGCCGCGCGCCGACATCGCCCAGATCCAGGGCGGCGATGCCGCGCATAATGCCGGTGCCTTGATCGCCCTCCTGCAGGGCGCGCATGGCGCTTATCGCGATGTGGTGTTGCTGAATACCGCGGCGGGGCTTGTCGTTGCCGGCAAGGCGGGCGATCTGCGCGAGGGCGCCGTACTGGCCGCCACCGCGATCGACAGCGGTGCCGCGCTCGACATCCTCCACCGTCTTCGCCGTGCCTGCCCCCCTAAGGACTTCCCCCAATGAACGTCGCCGCCCCAATCGCATCGGTGTTGCCCGATACCCTCGCCCGCATCATCGAAGGCAAGTGGCAGGAGGTGCGGCAGCGCTCCGCCGCCGTGCCTCAGCATGAGATGGAAAAGCGCGCCCGCGACGCGAAGCCTCTGCGCGACTTCACCGGTGCGCTGTGCGCCGCCGTGGCGGAGGGCCGAATCGGCTTGATCGCCGAGATCAAGCACGCCTCGCCTTCCGGCGGCGTCATCCGCGAACCGTTCGAGCCCGCAGCGCTGGCGGCCAGCTATGAGGCGGCGGGAGCCGCCTGCCTTTCCGTGCTGACCGACGTGGACTGGTTCCAGGGTTCGACCGCGCACCTCCAGTCCGCGCGCGCCGCCTGCAAGCTGCCCGTGCTGCGCAAGGACTTCATCATCCACCCCTGGCAGATCTTCGAAAGCCGGGCGATGGGGGCCGACGCCATCCTGCTGATCATGGCGGCGCTGTCCGATGCGCAGGCCGATGAGCTGGAGGAGGTCGCCCGTTCAATCGACCTCGCCGTACTCGTCGAAGTGCATGACGAGCGCGAGCTGGAGCGCGCCCTGGGCCTCGAGACGCGTCTCGTCGGCATCAACAACCGCGATCTGAAGACACTGGTGACCGATATCGCCGTGACCGAGAAGCTGGCACCACTGGTGCCGGCCGACCGCATTCCGGTCGCCGAGAGCGGCATCCGCACGCCGGAGGATGTGCGCCGCATGTCCGCCGCTGGCGCCCGCTGCATCCTGGTGGGCGAGCATCTGTTGCGCCAGCCGGATGTGGAGCAAGCGGCACGGGCCATGGTCCAGGCCGGCTGATGACCGCCTTCACCCATTTCGACGCGGCAGGCCGCGCCGCGATGGTTGATGTGAGCGACAAGAACGCGACGGTGCGGATCGCGATCGCGCGTGGCCGCATCGTGATGGCGCCGGAGACCTTGGCGCGGATCGTCGAGGGCCAGGTCGGCAAGGGCGATGTACTCGGCGTCGCGCGGCTCGCCGGCATCATGGCGGCCAAGCGCACCGCCGATCTGATCCCACTATGCCACCCCCTGATGCTCTCGAAGGTGTCCGTAGAGCTAACGCCGACGGCCCCCAACGCGATCGAGATCGAGGCTATGGTGAAGCTCACCGGGCAGACCGGGGTGGAGATGGAGGCGTTGACCGCCGTGACCATCGCCGCCCTCACCGTCTACGACATGTGCAAGGCCGCCGATCGCGGCATGCGGATCGAGGCAGTTCGGCTGGTGCACAAGTCGGGCGGAATGTCTGGCGAGTTCCACGCGGAATGATCTCGCTTGAGGATGCCCGCACCCGGATCCTGGCGTCGCTGACGCCGACGGCGGCGGAGACGCTGTCGCTGCCCGAGGCCTGGGGCCGCGTGACGGCCCGGCCTGTTGTCGCGCGGGTGACCCAGCCGCCGGCCGATGTGTCGGCCATGGATGGCTTTGCGGTGCGCGCGGCCGACGCGCTGGCCGGCGCCGTGCTGCGCCGGATTGGCGAGGCGCCAGCGGGGCATCCTTTCGCGGGCGCCGTCGGTGCAGGCGAGACGGTGCGGATCTTCACCGGCTCCTTCGTGCCCGAGGGTGCCGATGCGATCCTGCTACAGGAGGATGCGCAGGCCGAGGGCGCTGATGTCACCGTGGGCGAGACTGTCCGGGCCGGCCGGTGGATACGCCGCCGGGGCCTGGACTTCACGGCGGGGGATGAACTCATCCCGGTTGGAACGCGTCTGACGGCTCGCGACATCGGGCTGGCAGCGGCGTGCAACCACCCCTGGCTCACGGTGCGGCGCAGACCGCGCATCGGCATCCTCGCGACCGGCGATGAGATTGCGTTGCCTGGTGAGCCGATCCCGGCGGGGGGTATTGTTTCTTCTAACGCGCACGCCTTGGCGGCGCTGGTGCGGGCCGGCGGCGGCGATCCCGTGGTGCTGCCGATTGCCGCCGATGACCGCGCCGCGATCGCGGAAGCCGCACGCGCCGCGCGAGCCTGCGACATGCTCGTCACGACCGGGGGCGCCAGCGTCGGCGATCATGATTTGGTGCAGGCAGCGCTTGGGCCGGAGGGGTTCGAGCTCGATTTCTGGCAAATCGCGATGCGGCCGGGGAAGCCGTTGATCTGGGGCCGGCTCGGCGCGACGCCGGTGCTGGGACTGCCCGGCAATCCCGTGAGCGCGATCATCTGCGCGGTGCAGTTCCTGTTGCCGGCGATCGCCGTGTTGAGCGGGCTTGCCGCGGGGGCGCCGCCGGTGGTGCGGGTGGTGTCGGGCGGCGCGCTCGCGGCGAACGACAAGCGGTTCGATCATCTGCGCGCGACGCTCACCGAGGATGCCCAGGGCCGGGCCGTGGCGACGGCGTTCGAGCAGCAGGACAGCTCCATGCTGGCGACCCTCGCGCGCGCCGACGCGTTGATCCTGCGGGCGCCGTTCGCGCCGGCCGTGCCAGCCGGGACGATGGTGGATGCCATCCTGCTGCGCGCCCTTGGCGTCTGAGTCGCATTTTTAATTTGACGCTGCCTCAGGAACTTATCTAGAACATTCACATTGGTTGCCGCTTTGTTCACCCGATTCGCGGCCCCTTTCGGAGTGTTCCCACCCATGTTGACGCGCAAGCAGCATGAATTGCTGATTTTCATCGACAAGCACCTGCGCACCACGGGCTTCTCTCCATCTTTTGAGGAGATGAAGGACGCGCTGAAGCTGAAGTCGAAGTCCGGCATCCATCGCCTGATCACGGCGCTCGAGGAGCGGCAGTTTCTGCGCCGCCGCGCCCATCGCGCCCGCGCGCTCGAGGTCATCCGGATGCCCGAGAACATGGCACCCAAGGCACGCACGCCGGAGCCGGAGGCGCCGCATTTCGCGCCCAACGTCATCCGCGGCAATTTCGCGCCCAACTTGGCGGGCGTTCAGAAATCGGCCAACGAGGCAGTCGCCGTGCACTTGCCGCTATATGGGCGCATCGCCGCCGGCCTGCCGATCGAGGCGCTGCGGGACCAGGGCAGCTCCGTCGAGTACCCGGCGGCGCTGCTCGGCAACGGCGAACACTACGCGCTGGAGGTCGCCGGTGATTCGATGGTCGATGCCGGCATCCTCGACGGCGACACCATCATCATCCGCCGTGACGACGTGGCGGAGAATGGCGCCATCGTCGTGGCGCTGATCGATGAGAGTGAAGTCACGCTCAAGCGCCTGCGCAAGCGCGGCAATTCCATCGCGCTCGAGGCCGCCAACCCGCACTACGAAACGCGGATTTTCGGGCCGGACCGGGTGCGGGTGCAGGGTCGGCTGGTCGGGCTGCTGCGGAGCTACCACTAAGAAGCGTCACTCCGCGGGCATGGCGGGCAGCTGAGCATCGAGGACGCGCGGAGCGGGCGGCGGCGGCACCCAAGGCCGGCGTCCCCGGTTGGTGCGGTCTGACAACACCACAGCTCCGCCGGCATTGAGCCAGATGACGTGGGCGCCATCGCGCCAGACGCTGAAGCGGTCCACCACCTGGCTCGCGCGGCAGCGGGGGCGGACGGGTTCGGCGGAGATCAGAACGGCGGCCTCTCCGCAGTAAGATCCGGATACTCCAGCGCGAAGGAGCACTGCGATAGGTCCATCGCGCGAGGGGGCGAAACGGCAAGCGTCGGCCGAGCAGCGCAAGCCTGTTTCGGGCGTATCGGGCGGAAGTGGCTGCGCAATGTTGCGGCCCATGGCGCGAAGGAAGGCGCCCTGAGTGAAGTTGTTCGCACCCGGCAGGCGCTGCATGACGGCGGCGTCGCCGGTGCGGAAAAGAATCAACCGCGCATCGGCCGAGACCAGGATATCGGGCGGAGGGATGACCAGTCCCGCCACAAGCCCGAGGGCGATGACGGGAACGCCCACAAGCCGCCCGGCACCCCGCCACAGGCACAGCACCAGGAAGCCGAATGTGGCGACCGCCAAGCCCTCGACCGGGATCGGCCGCATCGGCACCGCGGCGCCGGGCCAGGCGGCCACCGCCTCCGCGATCACCAACGTGAGTTCCGCCCCCCAGCCCATCGCCGCGAGTGGCAGGCCGTCTAGCCCGAAGGGCATGAGCGCCAGCGCCAGCATGCCCGCCGGCATCACGAGCACGGAGGTGAGCGGCACCGCAACCGCATTCGCGGCCATGCCATACAGCTGCACCCGGCCAAAATGATGCAGTCCGAAGGGCGTGGTCGCAGCCCCGGCCAGCAGGCTGCTCAACAACAACGCGAGCACGGAGAGCCCCACCCAGCGGATCGTGCCACGCACCACGCCTTGCCCGGCCTGCGGCATCGGCAACACAGGGCGCAGCGCCTCGAACCCGGCAATCAGCGCCAGTACCGCCGCGAAGCTCATCTGGAAGCTGGGTCCGGTGAGCGCCTCGGGTTGGATCAGCATGACCGCGGCGGCGGCGAAGGCGAGCACGCGCGGCGACAGCACGCGTCGCCCCAGCACCAGGCCGAGCGTCACCAGCGCCGCCATCGCGAAGCTGCGCTGCATCGGCACCTGGAAACCGGTCAGCACGAGATAGGCGCCGCCGGCGACCAAGGCCCCCAGCGCCGGCCACCGCCTGCCGTCGCCGCGCAAGGCAAGCGCGGGCATCGCCGCGATCAGCAGCCGCAGTGCCGCGAAGGCGCAGCCCATGACGATCGCGATGTGCAGCCCCGATACCGAGAGGAGATGGGCCAACCCCGAATCGCGCATCGCCTGCATGGCCGGCGCCGGAATTGCACCCTGAGAGCCGGTGAGCAGCGCGGCGGCGATCGTCCCTGCCGGTCCCGGGATGGCGGCCGTCACGTGCGCCTCGATTGCCGTTCGAGTCGCGGCGAGCGGCGGCGCATCGCCAGTCCCTGGGGTGACGCTCGCCAAGCCCAGCGCTGAGCCTGAAGCGCCAAGCCCCGAGAACCATGCGCTGCGCTGAAAGTCCCAAGCACCCGGGTATGCCGGCGGCGGCGGCGCGCGCAACAGCGTGCGCAGCGCGAGCGTGTCCCCAGGCCGGGGGCGCGCTGGATCATTGGCTCGCAGGCGGACACGGACCATGCGTGGCAGCGCCACCTCCTGCCCGATCCGCGCTTCGGCGAGGACGACGCGCCGCCCCTCCGGCAGCATCTCCACCGATTGCACGACACCGCTGACGGTGACGGCGTTGCGCGGCAGCTCGAGCGCCGGTGCAGCGTGCCGGCCATGCCAGGACGCCGCCGCGAAGCCAAGCGCGGCGGCGGCGACCAGGCCCAGTAGCCAACCGACCAAGGCATTCCATCGCGCGGCCAGCAGTGCCGCCAGCGTCAACGGCGGCACCAGCCATTGCCAGCCTGCCGCCGTTTCGTCCAGGAGCGCGAAGTAGCCCAGGATCCCGGCGCCCATGGCGACCGCAAGCCACGGCGCAAGCGCGTCTCCCTGCGCCGCCACGGCGTCCAGGCAAGCGCGGCCGAGTTGCGCGACGGCGGCAATTCCGCCGCGCGACAGGCGCGTGAGGGAACCCGGTCCAGCACCCAGAGGATGCGTGAAGGCATCAGGTACAGCGCTCATCAGGCGCGACCCGCCCAGATCGCGCCGCGTGAGAGTCGCGTGAAGGGGCCCACTCCAGCGCGCGGCGGATGCGTGAAGGTACCGGGGACGGCGCTCACCAGGCGCAACATGCCCGGTCTCCGCCCTGCGAAAGGCGCGATGCTGCCAAGTCCGGCCAACGCTGGGGCAGGGTTCAGATCAGCGAAGGACAGGGTGCAACCTCCGCGTGCAGTCTGGACGCTCGCCAGGAGGAGCGGAAGGGCGCATCCGCGATTCACGCAGCACCCCAAAATGCGCTATTGGCGCGGCATGACCGTTCGCACCCGCTTCGCCCCTTCCCCCACCGGATTTCTGCACATCGGCGGCGCCCGCACCGCGCTGTTCAACTACCTGTTCGCGCGCCACCACGGCGGCCAATACCTGCTGCGCATCGAAGACACCGACAAGGCACGCAGCACGCCCGAAGCCGTCGAGCAGATCCTCCGCAGCCTCGATTGGCTCGAACTCCCGCCCGACGAACCGCCGGTGTTCCAGAGCAAGCGCGAGGCCCGCCACGCCGAAATCGCCCGCGACCTGCTTGCCAAAGGCGCCGCCTACCTTGCCTACGACACAACGGAGGAGCTCGCCGCCATGCGAGCTGCAGCGGAAGCCGAAAAGCGCCCCTTCCGCTACGATGGCCGCCGCTGGATCGATGGCGCCGCCCCGCCCGAAGGCGTCACCCCGGTCATCCGCATCAAGGCGCCACGCGGCGGCGAGACGCTCGTCCACGACTTGGTGCAGGGCGAGGTCCGCGTCTCCCACACCGAGCTCGACGACATGATCATCCTGCGCTCGGACGGCTCGCCAACCTACCTCCACGCCGTCGTCGTCGATGACCACGACATGGCCATCACTCACGTCATCCGCGGCGACGACCACCTCACCAACACCTTCCGCCAGTGCATGGTCTACGACGCCATGGGCTGGGAACGCCCCGCCTTCGCGCACATCCCGCTCATCCACGGCGCCGACGGCGCCAAGCTCTCCAAGCGCCACGGCGCCGTCGGGATCCTCGAATTCGAAACCCAGGGCTTCCTGCCCGAGGCCATCTGCAACTACCTGCTGCGGCTCGGCTGGGGCCACGGCGACGAGGAGTTCATCCCCCGCGAGCGTGCCATCGCCCTGTTCGACCTCGCCGCTGTCGGACGCAGCGCCTCGCGCATGGACTACGCCAAGCTCACCCACCTCAACGGCCAATACCTGCGACAGGCCGATGACGCCCGCCTCCTCGCCGCAGTCCTAGCCCGCACCGGCCCGACGCCCCACGCCGCGCGCATCGCAAGCCTGATGCCCACCCTCAAGGAGCGCGCGAAATCGCTGAACGAGATCGTCGCCGGCGTCACCTTCGCTCTCACTGACGCAGCACCAGCCCTCGACGCCAAAGCCGCCGCCCTCCTCACACCAGACGCGCTCGCCCACCTCCGCTCGATCGCCGACATTCTCGCCGACACCGCTTGGGACAAACCCACCATTGAAGCCGCCCTCCGCACCTACGCCGAAACCCAAGCCGTCAAACTCGGCGCCGTCGCCCAGCC
>JAQGHV010000319.1 GCA_028288785.1 Rhodospirillales bacterium
AGGTCGTTGAGGTCGGTCCGTGGCATTATGAAGTCCTGCTTCAAGCCTCATGCCGCTTTTACCGCCTAATCCGTCGGCGCCGCATCCCCCACCTTCCCTCACGATAGTTCGGGCCTCCGATGCGGCCCGGGTTCTCAACAATCGAGGGATAGAGATCATGGACATCAAACGAGCGGGCTCCCAGCCATCCGGCAAGGGACCGGCGGAATAGTTCACCGGCACGGTACGCGTGGACCCATTGTTGAACCCACCCGAACCGGCTCGGGTCGGCATGGTTCTGGTCACCTTCGAGCCTGGCGCCCGCACGGCTTGGCATACGCACGGCTTGGCATACGCACCCACTCGGTCAGACGCTTATCGTCACGGCCGGCTTCGGGCAGGTTCAGCGCGACGGCGGGCCCATCGAAGTAATCCGTCCCGGGGACGTCGTCTGCTTTCCGCCGGGCGACAAGCACTGGCATGGCGCCACGGCGACCACGGCCATGAGCCACATTGCGATCAACGAGAAGCTTAATGGCTCACCGGTCGATTGGCTAAAGCATGTCACCGACGAGCAATTTTTCGCCGGCCCGATGGGCTGACGCGCGCCCTTGTCGGAGACGATGACATGTTCAAGTCGATCATCGGGGCTGCCCTGATGACCACCGTAGCCTCGACATCACCCGCCACGGCGAGTGAGCGCGTCCGGATATCATCCGACTGGGGCGATGTCACGGCCGAGCTGATCGACTGCGCCGCGACGCGCAGGCTCGTGCAGATGCTGCCGATCACGGTCATCATGCGCGACCACCTGCGCCAGGAGAAGACAGGGCGGTTGCCTGCGCCACCGCCGGCCGCAGAACGGCACAGGATTTTGTCACCGGGTCACTGGGTCTCTGGGGCGCGGGCGACTTCGTGATCTACTATCGGAGCGGGCGCGTGCCATCGCCGGGCATCATCGTGCTTGGCCGTGTCAACGGCGACGTCTCCATCTTTGATCGACCGGGGCAGGTCACCCTCCGACTGGAGCGCGCTCAATGAGGGCCGCTCTGGTAGACCGAGAGGCAGAAGCCGTCGCGTCTCGCAGCCCGTTATCCGGCGCCGTGCTCGCCATGACGCTGTGCGCCGGCGCGCTGATCGCGTCCGAGTTCCTGCCGGTCAGCCTGCTGACGCCGGTCGCCTCCGATCTGCAGCTGAGCGAGGGGCAGGCCGGGCAGGCCATCTCGATCTCAGGCATCTTCGCGGTCCTCACCAGCCTGTTCGTGTCGGCGGCGGTGGGGCGGCTGGATCGCCGTTTGGTGCTGCTCGGTTTTTCGCTGCTCATGGTCGCCTCCGGCACGGTCGTCGCCTTCGCGCCGAACTTCCTCGTGCCGACCATCGGTCGGGCGCTGCTTGGCGTGGCGATCGGCGGCTTCTGGTCGATGTCCACCTCTGTCGTCATGCGGATCGCGCCAATGCTCTGGCGGCGACGGTTGCAGCGCCGCTCGGCAGCTTCCTCGGCGCCATCATCGGCTGGCGCGGCGCCTTCTTCTGCGTCGTGCCCCTGGCGGTGATCGCCTTCGTCTGGCTGCGCAGCACCTTGCCCTCGCTTCCGGCCGAGCGCAGTTCCGGCGCCGGCGCCCCCTTCCGGCTGCTGGGTCGGCCTCCGGTCGCGCTGGGCATGGCGGCGATCCTGTTCCTGTTCATGGGGCAGTTCGCGCTGTTCACGTACCTCCGCCCGTTTCTCGAAGGGGTCACCGGAGTCGATGTGACGACGCTATCGTTCCTCCTCCTCATCCTCGGCGTGACCGGCCTCATTGGCACCTATGCGGTCGGGTGGTTCCTGCGGCGCGGATTGCACGCCGTCTTGGTCGCCATTCCCCTCGTCATGGCCGCGATCGCGATCGCGCTGATCGGCCTGGGGCATGCGCTCATCGCCACGACTGTGCTGCTCGCCGCCTGGGGGCTGATCGGCATGCCGGCGCCCGTCGGCTGGGGCACCTGGCTGAGCCAGACCTTGCCGGAGAACGCCGAGGCCGGCGGCGGGCTGATGGTGGCTACCATCCAGCTCGGCATCACGTTAGGCGCCTCGATCGGCGGCGTGTTGTTCGACCTCGGAGGCCACCAAAGCACCTTCGCCGCGAGCGCCGGCATGCTCTCGGCCTCGACCGTGCTGGCGCTGCTGAGTTGGCGTCTCAACGCGAGAGCCTCCGACCACCACGTCCACCAGCAGCCGAGCCCGGCAGCCACGTGACGTCAGACAAAAGGATCAAACAGATGAAGCTTCTCGCAACCCCGGCGCTAACCTGCGTCCTGTTCGCTGCGCCCTCGCGCATGCCCAGGGGACGTCGCCTCAGCCGGATGAGCGTGGCCTGCAGGCGGTGTCGCCGGCGCTGGAGCGCTACGAACGGGACACTGTGTTCGGCAATCTCTGGCGCCGCCCCGACCTTTCGCCGCGCGACCGCAGCATCGTCACGCTCGCGGCGCTGATCACCCGCAACCAAACCGCGGAGTTGCCCGGCTATCTGGGCCTGGCCCTCGACAGCGGAGTCATGCCCTCAGAAGTGTCCGAGCTGATTACCCATCTCGCCTTCTATGCTGGGTGGGGCAATGCCATGGCCGCCATCCCGGCGGCACGGCAGGTCTTCGCGAGCCGTGGCATCGGCGCCGGACAGCTTCCCGCGGCGAACCCCGTTTTGTTGCCCCTGGATCAGGCCGCCGAAGCGGCGCGTGCCGCAGGAGTCGCCGCGACCGTCCGTCCCACCGCGCCTGGGCTGGAGCAGTTTACGACGGACACGCTGTTCCGCGACCTGTGGCTGCGCCCCGGCTTGGCGCCGCGCGACCGCAGCCTGGTGACGGTCGGCGCCCTGCTCACCGCGGGCCACGCTGCGCAGCTTCCCTATCACCTAGGTCGAGCCATGGATCACGGACTGACTCGCGCGGAAGCGTCAGAGATCGTCGCGCACCTGGCCTTCTACGCCGGCTGGCCCAACGCCTTCTCGGCCGTCCCGGTCGTGAAGAGCGTCTTCGACAGCCGTCCGAACTGACCCGAAGGAGTACCGAGATGAAGCGATTTGGTATCCTTGCCGTGACCATGTCCCTGCTCGTCGCGTCGGGTGACCTGGCGATCACCACCGCCGATGCTCAGACGGCGAGGCCGCCACCTGCCGCGGCAGAACTGCGGATCACGCGCGCCGGCTCGCAGCCTTCGGCGCGAGGGCCCGCCGATTGGTTCAGCGGTTCGGTGCGCGTCGACCGGCTGTTCGCGGCCACCGCGCCGTCGCGCATGACCGGGGGCAGCGTCACCTTCGAGCCCGGCGCCCGTTCCGCCTGCACCCGCATCCGCTGGGCCAAGTGCTGGTGGTGACCGCCGGGGTCGGCTGGGTGCAGCGCGAGGGCGCGCCGGTCGAGGAGATGCACCCCGGCGACGTGGTCTGGATCCCGCCGGGCTTGAAGCACTGGCACGGCGCCGCCGCGACGACCGGCGTCACCCACATCGCCCTGACGGAGGAGCTTGAAGGGCAGGTGGCAACCTGGCTCCAACAGGTGTCCGACCAGCAGTACCGCCGATGAAGCCGGCCTGCCGCCGTGACGAAAACGTGTCGGCACGCCCGGTGTGACCATCGTCTGGGCTCGGGCGTTCGATCATGACGTTCGGCTTTCCTCGCACCATTGAGCCGCGTTCGCGAGGGGCGTCTCAGGGGCTCGGCCGCAATCAATCCGGATGTTCATTCCGCCGCGCTCGGCGGCCTCAGTTCCTCACGGCGCGCGGCGCCAGGAGCCTCGCATAGCCAATGAAAGACAACCTCATGACAACCCCTGAGCATCTACCGGTACCTAGGCGTGTCCTGGTTGCGACTGCGGCAACGGCCGCGACGGCGACCACACCCGGACACGCACAGGCGCAGCCTGCGCCTGCGGCCGGTGCAGCCGTCAACCCAGGCGCACCATCGCTGTCGAGCGTCACCCTCTGGGTAAATGGCGAAGCGCGCGCCCTCAACCTGGACACGCGGACCACGCTGCTCGACGCGCTGCGCGAGCACCTGCAGCTCACCGGCAGTAAGAAGGGGTGCGACCACGGGCAGTGCGGTGCCTGCACGGTGATGGTGGGCGGACGGAGGATCTACTCCTGCCTCACCCTCGCGGTGATGCACGAGGGCGACGAGGTCACGACCATCGAGGGGCTGGGACAGCCCGGCAACCTGCACCCGATGCAGGCCGCCTTCATCAAGCATGACGGCTACCAGTGCGGCTACTGCACGCCGGGCCAGATCTGCGCCTCCGTCGCCATGATCGAGGAGATCAAGGCGGGCAACCCCAGCCACGTGACCGCCGACCTCACCGCCGCCCCCGAGGTTACGGCCGAGGAGATCCGCGAGCGAATGAGCAGCAACATCTGCCGCTGTGGCGCCTACTCCAACATCGTCGACGCGATCACCGAAGTCGCGGGGAGGCAGGCATGAAGGCCTTCACCTACGAACGCGCGCGGAGCCCGGCCGAGGCCGCTGCCGGCGCCGCCCGCAACCCCGGCGCCACGTTCATCGCCGGCGGCACCAACCTGCTTGACCTGATGAAGCTGCAGATCGAGACGCCGACGCATCTGATCGACGTGAACGGCCTGGCACTCGACCGGATCGAGGCCACGCCCGATGGCGGGCTGCGCATCGGCGCGCTGGTGCGCAACACCGATCTCGCGGCGCATGAGCGTGTCCGGCGGGACTATGGCGTGCTCTCCCGCGCCCTGCTGGCGGGCGCCTCGGGGCAGTTGCGCAACAAGGCGACGACGGCGGGCAACCTGCTCCAGCGCACGCGCTGCCCGTATTTCTATGACACCAACATGCCCTGCAACAAGCGCCAGCCTGGCAGCGGCTGCTCGGCCATCGGCGGCGTCACCCGCCAACACGCGGTGGTCGGGTCCAGCGAGGCCTGCATCGCGACCCACCCCTCCGACATGGCCGTCGCCATGCGCGCGCTCGACGCGGTGGTGGAGACGGTCAAGGCGGATGGCATGACGCGCCGCATCCCCATCGCCGAGTTCCATCGCCTGCCTGGCGACACGCCCCATATCGAGACGTCCCTCGACCGCGGCGAGTTCATCACGGCCGTGACCCTGCCGCCTCCGCTCGGCGGTCGGCAATTTTACCGCAAGGTCCGCGACCGCGCTTCCTACGCCTTCGCGCTCGTCTCGGTGGCCGCCATCGTGCAACGGGATGGCACGGGGCGCGTCGCGCTGGGCGGCGTCGCCCACAAGCCCTGGCGGGTCGAAGCGGCCGAGACCGACCTGCCGCGCGGCGCCAAGGCCGCCATGGCCGAGATCCTCCAAGGTGCCCGCCCTACCCATGACAACGCGTTCAAGCTGCCACTGGCCGAGCGGACACTTGCCTCCGTGCTGGCCGAGGCGAGGGGCTGAGCCATGAAGTTCGAAACGCCCGCCACCAACAACCCGATCGACCAGCTGAAGATCGTCGGCCAGCCGGTGGACCGCATCGACGGTCCGCGAAAGACCACAGGCACCGCCCCCTACGCCTATGAGCGGCACGACGTCGCTCGCAACCAGGCCTACGGCTATGTGCTCGGCGCCGGCATCGCCAAGGGCCGCGTCACGGCGATGGACACCGCCGCCGCGAAGGCCGCGCCGGGCGTGCTGGCCGTGGTCACTACGCTCGACATGCCGCGGCTGGAGAAGGGGCAGCTGAACACCGCCTCGCTCTTCGGCGGTCCCGACATCCAGCACTACCACCAGGCGATCGCTGTGGTGGTGGCCGAGAGCTTCGAGCAGGCGCGCGATGCCACGGCGATGATCCGAGTGTCGTATGCCCGCGCGCCAGGCCGCTTCGACCTGGCCGCCGAGGCTCCTAAGGCGCAGCTGGCCACCGGCGACAGTGGCGAGGGCAGCGGGGCGCCGCACGAGGATCGCACCGGCGATTTCGAAGGCGCCTTCGCCCAGGCGCCGGTGAAGCTGGACGCGACCTACACCACGCCCGACGAGAGCCACGCGATGATGGAGCCGCACGCCTCCATCGCCGCCTGGGAAGGCGAGAAGCTGACCGTCTGGACCTCCAGTCAGATGATCGCCTGGGGCAAGCGCGACCTTGCCAAGACGCTTGGCATCCCGACTGAGAGTGTCCGGCTCGACTCGCCGTTCATCGGCGGCGGTTTTGGCGGCAAGCTGTTCTTGCGTGCCGATGCCGTGCTGGCCGCACTCGGCGCCCGCGCGGCGCGTAGGCCGGTGAAGCTGGCGCTGACCCGGCCGCTGGTCGCGAACAACACCACGCATCGGCCGGCGACGATCCAGCACATCCGCATCGGCGCTGGGCGGGACGGCAGGATCACCGCCATCGCGCATGAGAGCCTTTCGGGCGACCTCGAAGGCGGCGGGCCCGAGACGGCGGTGGCCCAAACCAAGCTGCTCTATGCCGGCGCAAACCGGCTGACCGCGATGCGTCTTGCGATCCTCGACCTGCCGGAGGGCAACGCCATGCGCGCGCCGGGCGAAGCGCCGGGGCTCATGGCGCTCGAGATCGCGATGGACGAGATGGCGGAGAAGCTGGAGATCGACCCGATTGAATTCCGTATCATCAACGATACCCAGGTCGATCCCGAGCATCCGGAGCGTCCCTTCTCGCAGCGCCAGTTGATCCAGTGCCTGCGCCAGGGTGCCGAGCGGTTCGGCTGGAACCGGCGCAACGCCACACCGGGGCAGCGTCGCGAAGGGCGCTGGCTGGTCGGCATGGGCGTCGCGGCGGGGTTCCGCAACAACCTGGTGATGAAGTCGGGTGCGCGGGTGCGACTGGATGCCGGCGGCCGCGTGACGGTCGAGACTGACATGACCGACATCGGCACCGGCAGCTACACCATCATCGCCCAGACCGCGGCGGAGATGATGGGCGTGCCACTCGACAAGGTGACAGTACGGCTGGGTGACTCCAGCTTCCCAGTCTCCGCAGGTTCAGGCGGGCAGTGGGGCGGCAACAGCTCCACCGCGGGCGTCTACGCGGCTTGCGTGAAACTGCGCGAGGCAGTGGCGCAGCGGCTGGCCTTCAACTCGGTCGAAGCGGAGTTCGTGGACGGCCAGGTACGCGCGGGAAATCGTAGCGCTCCGCTTGGCCAGGCCGCGGGTGCGGACGGCTTGGTTGCGGAGGACACCATCGAGTACGGCGAGTTGGCGACGCGCTACCAGCAATCGACCTTCGCGGGGCACTTCGTGGAAGTGGGCGTGAACGCGGCGACCGGCGAGACGCGGGTGCGGCGGATGCTCGCGGTGTGTGCGGCGGGGCGGATCCTCAACCCGAAATCGGCACGCAGCCAGGTGATTGGGGCGATGACAATGGGCGTGGGCGCGGCGCTGATGGAGGAACTGGCGGTTGACAAGCGCCACGGCTTCTTCGTCAACCACGACTTGGCCGGCTACGAGGTGCCGGTGCACGCGGACATTCCGCACCAGGAGGTGATCTTTCTTGACGAGATGGATCCGGTGTCCTCGCCGATGAAGGCCAAGGGGGTCGGTGAGCTCGGGATCTGCGGTGTCGGCGCGGCGGTTTCAAACGCGATCTACAACGCGACCGGCGTGCGTGTTCGCGGCTACCCGATCACGCTGGACAAGCTGCTTGATCGTTTGCCGCAGGTAACGTGATCCAAAATCTAGACTAGTAGGCGTACCGCAGGACAGTTCCGCCCGAAATGGTGCACCGCGCGCATCGTGACGAACGAGCGGGAGTATGAACGATGGCCATGTTCGAACTGGTTCTCGGGCTGCTGCTTGGGGCAGCCCTGCTGTCGATGCTCGCGCCGGCTTTCGGTACCGTACCCGACCTTCCTCGCACTCGGCGGCGTCGGTCTGGCTCTGGTGCCGGGATTGCCCCAGATCGGCCTGCCGCCTGACTTGATCCTCGCGCTGTTCGTGGCGCCCGTATTGCTCGACGCCGCGCACGACGCGTCGTTCCGCGACCTCAAGCGGAGCTGGAAGCCGGTGCTGTCGCTGGTGGTTGTCGCGGTCGGGCTCACGACGGCCGCCGTCGCCATGACCGCGCGCTTCTTCCTGCCGGACATGCCATGGGCGGCGGCGATCGCGCTGGGGGCGCTGCTTGCCCCGCCGGATGCCGTCGCGGCGCTGGCGGTCATGCGCCAGGTATCTCCGCCGCACCGCATCCGCACCGTGCTGGAAGGCAAAAGCCTGTTCAACGATGCCTCGTCGCTGCTCATCTACCGGCTCGCGGTCGGGGCGGTGGCGGCTGGTGGGTTCAGCCAGGGAGAGGCGATGTCGGCCTTCCTGCTCGTCGCCGTCGGCAGCGTGGTGGCGGGCTGGGCGCTGGCGAAGCTGACTTCGGGCCTGATCCGGCGGGTGAGCGACGCGCCGACCGCGACCATCCTCCAGTTCGTGACCACCTTTGGCGTATGGTTGATCGCCGAGCGCCTGCATCTCTCCGGCGTGGTCACCATCGTGGCCTTCGGGATCACCGCGGCTCGCAGCTCGACGCTGTCGATGCCAGCCGATGTTCGGGTCAGTTCCTTCGCGACGTGGGAGACGATGACCTTCGTCTTGAATGTGTTCGCCTTCACGCTGATCGGGCTAGAGCTGCGTCCACTGCTGACATCGCTGGATGTGGGGCAGGGGACGCCATGGATCGGTATGGCGCTGGCGATCCTTGGTGTCGTGATCGCGGTGCGCCTCGCCTGGCTGCTGTTCTACGGCGTCCTGCATCGCGACGACCCCTCGATGCCTGGTGCCATGACCCGGCGCGAAGGCATGAAGGCGGCGCTCGTCGTGGGGTGGTCCGGCATGCGCGGCATTGTGACGCTCGCCGCCGCACTCGCCCTGCCCGATGGCTTCCCCTACCGGCCCTTCATCCTGCTGACCGCGTTCACCGTCGTGCTGGGCACGCTGGTGCTGCAAGGCCTGACGCTGAGCCGTTGGTCGCCTGGATGGGGATGAAGCATGACGGCCTGATCGAGGCGGAGACCGCGCTGGCGCAGCCCGTGCAGTGTGAGCCTCGGAAGTCCGATACTGCGCAATAACGCCGCCAACGTCTCCTGCGCGTTCGAGGTGGTCCAAGCCTTACCGCGCGGCGTCACCAGCAGCCGCTCGGCACTTCTCCCGCGCATAGATTCAATGATGCGCGCAAGTTGCTCGGGGACATGCAGCAGTTGCGGCGTGTCGGACTTCCTTTGACGGAGTGTGAGTGTGCGCGCCGCGGAGTCGTATTGACCCGGCGAGAAATGCGTGACGTCGCCGCCGCGTTGGGCCGTGAGTAAATAGGCGACGATCAACGCACGAAATTCGGGCGTCGCGGCTTGCAGAACTTCCCGTAACGCCGCAGGCGGCCACGGCCGATGACTGACGCGCGCCGGCGCCCGAGGTGCTCCTACCAATGCCCTGGCTACCCAACGGCTCAGGCTCCACCGGCTCCAGCCAAGGAGGCATGACCATGGCCCACTAACATTTAGCACGGACCACTCAATAGGGGCTGGTCAGTGTCCGCGGTTCTTCCTAAAGCGGAAACGTGTTTCTTCATTGTCAATGATGCTGGAAAATCTCTCATAATTACAGTTTCGGCGTGGTCTGTTTTGCTGTTGTCAGACAACAACTCTGATCCGCCGGCGCCGATAACGGCAATGTTTTGAAAGTAGATGCCGGGATGAGTTACGCTGCACTGCAGCAAAAGGATTTACGATGAGCTTTAGAACGATGATGCAGAGTGGCCCGGCAAAGGCGAACGAGCTTTTTTCGCGGCTTGCCGAAACCTCGGACGGCGCCCTGAAGACGAGAGAGAAGTTGTTCGCCGAACTCAAGGCAGAGCTTGAACTCCACACTAGCCTTGAAGAACAGCACCTGTTCCCCATCCTGCGTAGAAACGCTGAGACCAAGGAGCTAGTTGTAGAGGCGACCCGCGACAACAAGGAACTGCGGGCGAAGCTGGCCGAACTGGACGCCATGGCGAAGAACGACCCGGCCTTCGCGGAGACGCTAGCCGAGTTGCAGAAAGCCTTCCGCCAGCACGCCCGGGACGACAAGAAGGAACTGCTTCCCGCGGTGCAGCGCGCGCTGAGCGACGAGCAGGTGCAGAACATCACCGAGAAGATGGAAGCCAGCCTCGCTGAAGCCGAGCAGGCGAAGCAGGACGAAGCCGAAGAGCGCCGCGCGAAGGCGAAGCAGGAGCGTGAGAACGCCGAGTTCGCCGCCCGCCAGGCTGAGCTGCGTGCCCAGCAGGCCGCTGCCGCGGAGAAGGAGCGGGCTGACGCCGAGGCGCGTGCCTCCGCCGATGCGCGCCGCGTTGCCGACGCGGTGATCGCTCCGGTCGTCGCCGCGACCAAGGCCGCTGAAAAGGTAACCGGGCTCGTTGCCACCGGTGCCGACGTCCAGCGCCGTTCTCAGGCGCAGACCAAGGCGCTTACCAACATGTTCATGTGGCCCTGGGCCGGCGCGATGCAGACCCTTCAGCCGGCCGCCAATTCGGCAGCTGCACGAGGCCCTTCGGGCATGGAGGAAGTCATCCCGCTGGGCGAAGAGGTGCTCGAAGTTGGCAAGCGGACCGAGAACCGCGGCACCGCACGTATTCACCGCTTCGTGGTGGAGACGCCGGTCGAGCAGCAGGTCACCCTGATGAGCGAGAAGGTCGTCGTCGAGCGCCGGCGCCCGGTCAGCGACAAGGTGACGGGCGAAATCCTGACCGAAGTGACAGTTGAGATCGTGGAGACTGAGGAAGTCCCGACGGTCGCGAAGCGTACCCGCCTGCGTGAAGAGGTGGTGGTCCGCACGGAACGTACACAGCGCGTCGAGACGGTCAAGGCGACGGTACGCCGCGACGAGGTGGAGATCGGCCAGGCGGATCCGAAGCGTGGCAATCGTCAGCTTCGCTCGGTCGCTGCCGAGGGTTGAGCGTTCTGATCTGAAAAGGCTAAGGCGTCAGCAGGCCGAATATTCACCTGATCTGACGCCTAGCCTCCTTGCTTAGCACATCGCCGCAGCGTCACTGCAGCTACGCGCGAGGTGCCGACGAAGGCCATGCATGTGAGGCGGCGTTCTGGTACGCCAAAGCGTAGTAAGCTTGCGGAGGTGCCGCCCGGGACCTCCGCGTGGCTTCCGGTGTGTGGTGATCAGCTGCATCCCCCCGCAAGAATAGCGACGCTGCTCCACGTTCGCTTTCGCACCACACCACGCCGCAGCCCGCTGTCTGGGTTGCGCGGTTCGGGCAGGAGACTTGTGACGTTTTCAGCTCCTGGAAGCACACGCCGTTGGGTTACGCCGCCGCGAACTACGCCAACAGATTAGCAAAGCGTTTTACAGGATTGTCGATGTTGAAGGTGGTGACCTTCAAATCAGGCGTACGTGACGTGGCGCATTCGCTGCAGCGGAAGGCGCCAGCAGCCCATCCTGCTTCTCGCCCCACCCCGGGCAATCACCATCGATACCCTACCCGGCGCCGCCCCCTGGAGGGTGAGAGCATCAATCGCCGGTGCGCCAAGCCGGGTGTCCACCTCCGCCCGCTTCACAAAAGCAATCGTCGATCATGTTCCCCAATGATACCGGAACGCGCAGGGAGGCCGCAGCCTAGGTCTTCCCTGGCGCCAAGTACGGGATGGCACCGGCGATGCCGGTATCGTCGATGACAATGAAATTGCGGATGCTTCCGGCCTGACGCGCCGTGCCGTACGGAGCGTAATCTGGGTCGGCGGCGAAGCGGTCCAGAGCATCCATAGAAGGGAAGACTATCAAGGCTATCCGCGTGCTTGCGTTTGGTGATCCCTCAAGCGTTCGGATGTTTCCACTTCCCGAAAGATAGCGCCCACCGTGTCGTTCAACGATGTTGTGGACCTCAGCGGCGTAAGCCGGAATCTAAGCACCGGTCTGTGACCTTGATGTCGGCGATGAGACAGACACTCATTGGGCGCCCCTTCTTGCATGAGATGTACTAGCCAAACCGCTGCCCTGCAGCGGCTTCGTGCCGCGTGAGTCTCTAGGTTCACATCCAGCCAAGCTCGCGCATGGCCCATCCGGCATTCCAGATCTTTGTCATGTGGCGGATCTTCCCGTCGCCGAACTCCATGACGTAGACGTAGTCCGTCCGCGTGCTCTTGCCGGTGGGTGGGCAGGGGCCTCCCTCAGCGCTGTGCGTACCGGAGAAGACCGCATAGGCGCAGACGCTGCCCCGTTCCATGTCCGTGGCGAAAGAGCGCACTTCGTAGCGGCCGTCAGGAATGAAGGTCAGGAGGCCGCGCATCCACTCGGCATAGGCCTGCAGGGTCTTGATGTCGGCGAGCGGTTCGGCCTGCGAGCTGAAGGTCGCGTCGGGCGTGCAGTACACACCGGCTGCCGTCCAGCCCTTGCCGGTTTCGACGGCGTCGAAGAACGCACGCGCCGTGTCTGTGATGGTGGTCATGTTGCTTCCTCCTTGATTGAAGGTGTTGACGTTTCCCCATAGTCCCGTGCCTCGAGGAATTCTCGGTGGTGGTAGCGGATAGAGCGTTACTCGTGTGGGTGGCTGCCCTCGCGGTGCGGCTTCAGGACAGCGTAGAGCGCGACGTGACGCAGCGTCGAGACGCTCAGGCTGCGTGGAGACGCTGCCGCCGACACAACTTCGCCACGTACAGCCGCACCCCAGCTCGATCTCGCAGCCATTGCAGATTAGAAACCAACATGTGAGCGGGTTCATTAGGTCTCCTCCACCAGATGGAGGCTCCCCATGGACGATCTGCAGAACAGGTTTCGAAGTGAGTTCGAGCGGGAGATGGAGGAGCGCTGGCTGGCCTCGAGCCTTGCCGAGTGGATGGAGACCCATCATGGCGAAGCGGCCGAGCTGCTCGGACACAAGCGCATGGATTGGGGCATGGTCGCGCAGGCACTCGGTGCACACGGGCTGACGGGCCCGGCTGGCCAGCCGCCAACAGCTGAGTCGGCGCGCGAAACGTGGAAGCGGGTTGAGGCGCGACGGCGACCGGGAATGAAGCTGCGGAAGGCGAAGGGATGAAGCGCTGACGAGTCTTAGCCTGGACACCACGGAACGAAGCCGACGGCGTCGTTCAGCGGCATCGTCAGCACGAGGAGCCCGCAGCCGGTCACTGCCCGAACCCGCGATACCGACACCCTTCAAACTGGCTCGATCCGGGAATTGAACTCGTCCCATGAGGGTGTGACGATTGTCGCAGTCGGCTTAGGGCGTCGGCTGAAGATTAAAGGGCGGCAGGCGCCCGGCCAGCAGCCCTGGAGCTCTCAGAGATGACTTATCTGCTGCGTAATATCGGAAAGAATGCCGGCAGCTTCTTTCTAGGAGGCAGCGGCGACCTTGCCTCTGCCGCCGCGGCGCACGCCAAGGTGGCAGAACTCTCCGCCATCCTGCAGCATTTCTTCCACGCGGGCGATGAAGAGTACGACGGCAGCCCGATCTCTCAGAATGACATGAAAAAGGCGATCCTCTTTGCGCGGGGGAAAAAGCAGACCAAGTCCCAGCGCGCAGCCGTCCTGGGCGGTGCCAAGTTCGGCATGCAGGTTGCCGGGGCGGTCGGTGGTGCAACTGTCGGATCCATTGTTCCTGGCCTCGGCACCGCGATTGGCGGCGCCGGCGGTCTGATTGCCGGTGTGGGCCTCGGACTTGGCGTCACGGCGGCGGACCGGCTCAAGCGGGCGTGCAAGTTCGCTTACAAAAAAGCCGCTGGCACCGCTGGGGTGCACCGCCACCAGGCAGCGATGTGCCTGTTGTACATGGCTTCCGGACCAGGCGACCAGGCGAGTGGCAAAAACCCGGCCTTGGAAGCCTTGCAGATCCTCCTCGGAGAGGAGTTCGACAGGGTGCTGGGCATGCAGAAGCCGGCGACCCCGGGGCATTCGGCAGAGCAGAATACGGCAGATGGAATTCTGGACCGCATCGCCGCCCGGATGAAGTCCAACTGAAGAGCCTGTGATGCTGTCGGCTCGGCTCTGCGCATCCTGTTCAACGCCGCGGAGCCGAGCCGAGCGGCAACAGCCTCACGCTCATCCGCTAAGCTCGGTGAAGAACCCACGGGCCAGGCTGAAGGAGTGCGGCGCGATATCCAACGCCGCAAACGAACGGCCTGTTACTCTTCCTTGCGCTCTTGCCTCGCGCCCCGGACTGGCTCAAGTGCCAACAGGCCTCAATGATACGCGTGCTCGGCGCTATCCCCGAAGCACACGGGCCCTGCTGCCGCAAGTTGGGCGGGAAGCGAACCGACAGGCATCACGCCGCATCGTTCGCGCCGCCGCAGCGTTGGTGGCGGTATGTCAACCGTCGATGAGTGCAGCGCCGCTCCCAGCAGGAGCGCCGCCTTGGCCCAGCCGCAGAGCAGGCGTGGCGCAGCCAGCCCGATGCACATCCCCGCGCGCGGCTGGCGGCAGGTGCTGGGCCGCTGCTTCTGGCGCGTGTTCCAGGATCGCCTGCTTGGCGAGGCGGCCGCGGTTGCGTTCTACGCACTCCTCGCGATCTTCCCGGCGCTTGCGGCCCTGGTCACGCTGTGTGGCCTCTTCGTGGACCCGGAAGCGGCGGCGCGATACCTGCAGGCCTTGGCAGGCACGCTGCCCGCAGGAGCGGCAGACGTCGCTCAGGACACATTGGGGCGCATCGGGGCCGCAGGCGGAGGGCGAGTCGGCCTCGCTGCCGGGCTCGGCGCCGCCGCGCTCTGGAGCGCCACTGCGGCGGCGGGTCAGCTATTCGGTGCGCTGAACGTCGCCTACCGCGAGAAGGAGACGCGCGGTATCCTTCGCCTTTGCAGCACGCGCATCGCGTTCGCACTCGGGGCCATGGTCTTCGTCGTCCTGGCGCTCGGGGGCGTGCTGGGTGTGCCGGTCGCGCTCGGTGCCAGAGCCGGATCCAACGGGGACGTGGACAGGTTGCTCCACCTTCTGCGCTGGCCGGTCCTGCTCGTTTTCGCGTCTATTGCTCTCGCGTTCACATACCGCCACGGACCCAGCCATGCCTGCCCGCGCTGGCGCTGGGTGAGTTGGGGCGGTGGGGTAGCATCCTCCGTTTGGCTGCTCGGGTCGGCGTCAGTCTCTTGGTACGTCGAGGGTGTCGGCGGCTATGACTGGCTCTACGGTTCAGTTGGCGGCGTGCTCGGCCTCATGCTTTGGGCTTGGGTCTCCAGCGCGGCCGTCCTTGGCGGGGCCGTGCTGAACGCTGAACTGGAGCAGCAGGCCGCGCCCAGCACCGAGTCCGCGCCCCGAGACTCCTAAACGAGCATCACGGCGCCGGCGATGGTGCCGAAGGGGACCTTCACGACGCGTCCCTCAAGGCCGACGAGCGGCGGTAGGATGGTCAGGACGAACCACGCATAGGCTCCGAAGAACAGCAGCTGGAAGATGTTGTTGAAGGCGACTAGGCCCGCCACGTACTGGCCGTCCCCGCGCGCAAGCTGCTTCCAGACCAGCACCATGGCGATGCAGCGGACCAAGCCGATCATGTATTCGGGCAGGTCTGAAAGGAACACGACCGATAGGACGAACATCAGCACCGGCCCGATGATGCAGTTCTGCAC
>JAQGHV010000326.1 GCA_028288785.1 Rhodospirillales bacterium
CTGCGCCCCTCGCTGCCGAACCGGCCGCTGCTGATCGGGCTGCTCGCGATCGCGGCGATGGCGGTGGTGGGACTCGGCGCGGCGTGCCTGCTGCTGCTTGGCTACCGGAGCGATCCAGGCTGATGCACGCCGCTTCCCTGGCGGCCCCGGCGGGACTTTTGGCGGCCGGCCTGCACTTCGCCGGGGCGCTGAAATCGGCGCCGCTGCTGTCGGCGTTGCCCTTCGACCTCACCTTCGCGCTGGCGGCCTGCCTCGCGCCGCCGCTGGCGATCCTGGCGCTCACCCGCCGCTGGCACATCGATGCCGGGGTTGCGCTGCCGCTGCTCGCCGCCGCGGCGCTCTGGTTCTGGATGGTGGTGAGCGCCAGCTGGGGCGCGTCCCGCGATGCAGCCGCCGCCAAGCTCGCGGAGCTGGTCCTGATGGCGCCGGTCATGCTCGCGGCCGGGCTGCTGGTCGGCGCCGACCAGCGGGGGCTGCGCCGCTTCGCCCTCGCCGTGGTGGGCATCGCCGCGTTCGTCGGGGGCTCGGTCGCGATCGGCATCGCGGATCGCTCCGTGGTGCTGGGCGGGCTGGTCGGCGCGGACCCGGAACGCGCGCGCGTGCAGTACCAGGTGACGGGGTTGGCGCTCGCCTCCGGCGCCGCGCTGGCCACGGTGTTCGCGCTGGAGCGGCGGGGAATGGCGCGCCTGGGCTGGGCCGCCGTAGCGCTGGCATTGGTGTTCGCGGCGCTGCTGCCGGGAGGGCGCGCCGGGCTGGTGGCGCTGGCACTCGCCGTCGCCACCGCGCCGATGCTGCTGCTGTGGCGCAGCGGTGCTCGCCTCGCCGCGCTCGGCTGGCCCTTTCTCGTCGCGGCTTGTGGCGGGGTGGGCGCCTTGGTCCTGCTCCTGGCGCCCGATCTGGTGGATGGGCTGCGCACGCTGGAGCGGTTGACCGAGAACCGGCTTGGCGACGAACAGGGGCGCCTTCCCTTGTGGCGCGCGGCGCTGCGCTGGGCCGCCGAGGCGCCCATGGGTCTCGGCGCCGGCAGTTTTGGCATCGCGACGGGATCCGGCGACACGAGGCGGCTGCATCCGCACAACCACGCGCTGGAATCACTGGTGGAGGGGGGCTGGCCGGCGCTGCTGCTCTGGCTTGGTGCCTTCGGCGGCGCGGGTTTGGCGGCGTTGATGGCTGTGGCGCGGGCGGCGCCTGGACGGGTGGCGCGGATTGCCGCGCTGACCCTGCCGATGGCCCTGACCGTCATGGTTTCGACCGACCTCGGTAACCGCATGGCCTGGTTAGCACTGGGGTTGGCGCTGAGCCTCCGGATCGAGGCGCGTGATGCGTGAGAAGCTGGCTCGGATGCGGCCCGAGCGGGATCCTGCGGGAGGGATTCAGGTGGTGCCTGAGTCCGGCGCTGGTCGGCGCTCCCGGCGAGAGCCGGTGCCGGAAACTGGGCGGCATTCGCCGCCAGAGCCGGTAGCGCGGCAGGACGGTGTGCCTCAGCCGGGCTTCTACGCGCGCCACGGCAAGCGGTGGCTCGACATTCTGGCAACGCTGACCCTCGCGCCAATCGCAATGCCGCTGCTGGCGTTTGCGTCGTTGGGAGTCTGGGCCGTGCTCGGCCGGCCGATCCTGTTCCGCAGCACGCGGCTCGGGCGCAACGGCGCCTCGTTCACCATGCTGAAACTGCGCAGCATGGCGCCCGGCGATGGGCCGGATGACGCGCGCGCCGGGCGTTTTGGGCGCCTGCTGCGTGCCAGCGCGCTCGATGAATTGCCGCAGCTTTGGCATGTCCTGCGCGGCAAGATGAGCCTGGTGGGGCCACGCCCGCTGCCGTCCCACTACGCCGCCGTCCTGCCCAGCGCGCGCCACGCGGTGCGAGCGGGCATCACCGGACTTGCGCAGGTCGCGGGGCGCAACGCGCTCGCTTGGCCTGATCGGCTGCGACTCGATTGCCGCTATGCCGCGTCGCCCACGCTCACTGGCGACCTGCGCATCCTCGGCGCCACGGTGGGGCTGCTGCTGGCACGCCGGGGTGCGGCGCCCGGACCCGCACCTCCGGGCACCTGAAGACGTGTGTTCGGCGCCCACATGTAAATGACGGGTTGCAATCTCGTTTCCGTGGTGGATCATTGTAGTTGTGCGCGGTCAGGGCCCTTCCCCGCCCGCGGACGCGATTTCGGCAGCGTCTTCAAGAAGGATCGCCTCATCCCCCAGCAGGCCCGCATGGTGAGCGCCGTCGCCACACCGCCCCCGGTGCTGCTATCGCCGCCGCATCTTGGTGGAGCCGAGATCGGCACCATCGAGGCCAGCTTCGCCGAAGGCTGGCTGGCCCCCGCAGGCCCGGTGCCCGCCGCCTTCGAGCATGCGGTCTCGATCGCCACCGGATTCCGCCACGTGCTCGCGACGTGTTCCGGCACTGCGGCCCTGCACCTCGCCTATCGCTGCCTCGACCTGCAGCCGGGCGATCATGTCTGGTGCCCGGGCTTCACCTTCGCCGCCACCATCTCGCCGGCGGTGCAGATGGGCGCGGTGCCACGCTTCCTCGATGTGGACGAGGCGTGCTGGACGCTGGACCCGGCCGCACTCGTCCAGGAATTGCGGGCAGCGGCGCGCACCGGCCGGCTGCCGCGCGTGGTGGTCGCGGTCGACACCTACGGGCAATGCGCGGATCTGCCGGCGCTTGCCGCGGCATGCGACCCGCATGGCGTGGCGCTGCTCTCGGACAGCGCGGCGGGGATGGGCGCCACGCGGCATGGCCGCCACGCCGGGCACGGCGCGCGGATGGCCGCGTTCTCGTTCAACGGCAACAAGATCGTCACCACCGGGGGCGGCGGCGCACTGGCCTCGGATGACCCGCTGCCGATCGCGCGCGCGCGGCACCTGGCCCGGCACGCGCGCGAGGCGACCGCCCACTACCAGCATGACACGACTGGCTATTCGTATGGCCTGCCCTCGCCTCTCGCGGCGGTGGGGCTGGCACAACTGCCGCTGCTCGCGGCCCGAGTCGCGGCGCGGCGGGCCATCGCGACGCGCTATGCGCTGGGTCTCGCCGATGTTCCGGGCGTCCGCCTGATGCCGGAGTCGCCGAACGGGCGCTCCAATCGCTGGCTCACCGCCATCCGCGTCGATGCCGCGCGCTTCGGGATGGATCGGGAGGGGCTGCGCCTTGTGCTGGAGGCCGCCGGGATCGAGGCGCGGCCGGTCTGGAAGCCGCTGAACCTGCAGCCGGCTTTCCGCAGCGTCGCGCATGCCCCGCTTCCCGTGGCCGAGCGCCTGTTCGCGGAGGGCCTGTGCCTGCCCTCGGGAAGCGCGATGGCACCCGAGGTGCAGGCCCGCGTAATCGCGGTGATCCATGATGCGCATGCCGCCGCGCGGCGCGACTGACCTTGCGCATCCTCTATCTGCACCAGCATTTCTCGCTGCCCGCGGGCAGCACCGCCACGCGCAGCTACGCGATGGCGCGCGCGCTGG
>JAQGHV010000328.1 GCA_028288785.1 Rhodospirillales bacterium
ATGAGGCGATGGGCGGGCACGACCCGTACAGCAGCTCCAAGGGCTGCGCGGAGTTGGTGACGGCGGCTTTCCGGCGCTCCTATTTCGCGGCCGATCCGCAGGGCACCGCGGTCGCCACCGCGCGTGCGGGCAACGTGATCGGCGGTGGCGACTGGGCGGCCGGGCGCGTGGTTCCCGATTGTATCCGCGCATTCCTGGCCGGCCAGAAGGTGTCTCTGCGGAGCCCTGCTGCGACGCGCCCCTGGCAGCATGTTCTGGAACCGCTCGCCGGCTACATTGCGCTGGCCGAGCAGCTGGCCATCGGCGGGGATCGTGCGCGTTTTGCTGCAGCTTGGAACTTCGGCCCCACCGAGGCGGACGCCGTGCCGGTGGGCGAACTCGTCGCAACGCTTGCCCAGCTTTGGGGTGGAGATGCGGATTGGGAGCTGGACGAGTGCCCCCAGCCCCACGAGGCGCATTTTTTGAAGGTCGATGCCTCCAAGGCGCGGGCGCTGCTCGGCTGGCGCCCGGTACTGGGTCTCTCGGACGCGCTGGAATGGACCGTGGATTGGTATCGCCGCCAGGCGCGCGGGGACGATGCGCGCGCGCTTTGCCTCGGCCAGATCGCTCGCTACCGCGCGCGTCAGGCGGCGCTCGCCTCTCCGGCACACGCTTGACCCGAAGATCGACCGAACGCGGATGAAGAAGACCGCTTGCCGCGCTTGTGGCGCGCCGCTCACCCGCAGCTTCGTGGACCTCGGCATGTCGCCGCTGGCCAATTCCTTCGTGCCGCTCGATCGCACCGAGGAAGGTGAGACCTTCTACCCGCTGCACGCGAAAATCTGCGAGGTCTGCCACTTGGTGCAGCTCGCGGAGTTCGAGGAACCGCGCAAGATCTTCTCCGACGATTACGCCTATTTCTCCTCCTTCTCCTCGAGCTGGCTCGCACATGCGGAACGCTACTGCTCCGCAATGACGGCGCGTTTCGGCCTGGCACCTGGTGCACATGTGGCCGAGGTCGCGAGCAATGACGGCTACCTCCTGCAATATTTCCACGGGGACGGGCGCCGCGTCACCGGCATCGAGCCCGCGGCCAATTGCGCGGCGGCCGCGGAAGCCAAGGGCGTCCACACCGAGCGGCTGTTCTTCGGCACGGCGACCGGCCGCGAGATCGCGGCGCGGCGTGGCCAGGCGGCACTCATCGCCGCCAACAACGTGCTCGCGCATGTCCCCGACATCCATGATTTCGTCGGCGGCTTCCGCGAGCTGCTGCTGCCCGAGGGTGTCGCCACCTTCGAGTTCCCGCATCTGCTCAGCATGATCAGGCACAACCAGTTCGACACGATCTACCACGAGCATTTTTCCTACTTGGCCCTGGGACCGGTCGCGAAGGTGCTGGCGGCGCAGTCGCTGCGCGTCTTTGATGTGGAGCGGCTGCCGACCCATGGCGGGTCGCTTCGCCTCTTCGTCTGCCATTTGGGTGCCGCGCATGTGGAGACGCCGGCCGTGACTGATCTCGCCGCCGAGGAACGGGCCGAGGGGCTTGATGACCTCGCGCGCTACGACGCCTTCGCGCCCAAGGTTGTCGCCACCAAATGCGCGGTGCTCGACTTCCTCATCGCCGCGCGGCGCGAGGGCAAGTTGGTCGCGGCCTATGGCGCCGCGGCCAAGGGCAATACGCTGCTCAGCTATTGCGGCGTCGGCCCCGATTTCATCGCCTTCGCGGTGGACCGCAACCCGGTCAAGCAGAACACGCTGCTGCCTGGCACGCGCATTCCCGTCCTGGGCGTCGAGGCGATCGCCGAGCGCCGGCCGGACTACCTGATGATCCTGCCGTGGAACCTGCGCGAGGAAGTGGCGCAGCAGATGCAGGTCATCCGCACCTGGGGCGGCCGCTTCGTCACCGCGATCCCGAAGGTGGAGGTCTTCTGATGCGCTTCACGCCGCTGCCACTCGTCGGCGTGGCGCTGGTGGCGATGGAGCCGCATCGCGACGCGCGCGGGTACTTCGCACGCAGCTTCTGCGAGGATGAATTCGCCGCCGCCGGGTTGCCGATGCGCTGGCCGCAGACGAATGTCTCCGTCAACGCGAAGGCCGGCACGCTGCGTGGGATGCACTTCCTGCGGCCGCCGTTCGAGGAGCCGAAGCTGGTGCGCTGCGTCCGCGGCGCCATCCTCGATGTGGTGATCGACCTGCGCGCGGCCTCGGCGACCTTCCGCCGGCATGTGGCGGTGCCACTGGATACGCGCTCCGGCGATGCGCTGTTCGTGCCGCCGGGCTTCGCGCATGGCTTCCAGGCCTTGGCCGACGATACCGAGGTTTTGTACATGATGGGTGCCAGCTTCGAGCCCGCGGCGCAGGATGGCGTGCGCTGGGACGACTCGGCATTCGGGATCGCCTGGCCGCTGCCGGTGAGCGCGATTTCGCCGCGCGATGCGGGCTATCCGGATTTCGTGGGCTGAGCCGGCGATGACGCGACGCATCCTGGTCACCGGTGCCGGGGGCTTCATCGGGCGGCATGCGATCGCGCCGCTCGCTGCGCGCGGTTTCGATGTGCATGCGGTATCGCGCGGCGCGGTCCTGGCCGGCGCCACCTGCCACGCGGTCGACCTGATGGACGCCGCGGCCACCCACGCGCTGCTCGCGGAAATCAGGCCGAGCCATCTGCTGCACCTCGCCTGGACCGTGGCGCCGGGAGGGTTCTGGACTGCGCGCGACAATCTGGATTGGGTGGGTGCGACGCTCACGCTCTACCGCGCCTTTGCCGCCGCCGGCGGCAAGCGC
>JAQGHV010000389.1 GCA_028288785.1 Rhodospirillales bacterium
CTGCACACTTGCTCAGACAAAGTTTCAGGCCGGTTGACTTCTGGCTAACAATGATGATTCCGGTATAGAACAGGTTCCGCGCTAAGAGCAGGTTCAGTGTCTTTTCAGCAGAGGCATTCGAGCGGGAAGAGATGGGGCGATCGCCTGGTGGCGGTGCGCCTGCCAGAAAAAAACACTGAATAGGCTCTTAGCACTGACGGAACTTTTTTGTTATCAATATGTCAATTTAACGTAATGAATCGTTCAGATGTAGAGGATTGAAATATGGATCAAGAACAACGAGAAACCGTTGTGTATAACCCAAACCATTTGATTGATGCGCTCATCCGCCACCTTGGCCTGACGGGCGACGGCGCCCTGTCACGAAAGCTGAAAGTCACAAAAAGCGTAATCAAAAACATTCGTGACGGACAAATACCGGTAGGCGCCTCCATGCTGATGTGGATGCACGAAGCGACCGGGATCAGTATTACGGAACTGCGCGCCTTGATGGGAGACCGGCGCAGCAAGTACAGATTGAATGTCGCGCGCAGTCATTGATAGCGGCACAGGCCGGCGCCGCATCATGCCGGTGGCCGGACCTGGCGTCCCGATTAATGGCAATGCACGGCCCTTCCCTTGAAATAGGCTGCATCGGCCCATCCTGGCCCCGCATGGATGAAAGGACTAACCATGCCTGAAGGTCCGTCGATCGTTATCCTGAAGGAGGAAGTCGCTACATTCGCGGGCAAGACGGTTCGGCATGTCGACGGCAATACGAAGATCGACAAGGAACGCATGCTCGACCAACGGATCGTCACGCTGCGCAGCTGGGGAAAGCACTTTCTTATAGAATTTCCCGGCTTTGCGCTCCGGGTACACTTTTTACTTTTCGGCAGTTACCGCATCAACGAACGCAAGGACCGCCCTGCACGCCTCACGCTTGGATTCGCGGATGGCAGCGAGCTGAATTTTTATGCCTGCTCGGTGCAATACATTGAAGGCGGCCTCGACGCCGTCTACGACTGGAGCGCGGACGTCATGTCCGACGCCTGGGACGCCGCCGCCGCGCGCAAAAAGCTTCGGGCCAAGCCCGCTGCGCTGGTATGCGATGCGCTGCTTGACCAGACCATCTTTTCCGGCGTGGGAAATATCATCAAGAACGAGGTGCTGTTTCGCATCCGCTTGCACCCACTCTCGACTGTAGGCGCACTTCCCGCGCCCAAACTGCGGGCGCTGGTCGAGCAGGCACGTGAATATAGCTTCGACTTCATGGAGTGGAAAAAGAACTATGTGCTGAAAAAGCACTGGCTCGCACACACCAAGCGCGTCTGTCCGCGCTGCTCGATTCCGTTCACGAAGGCGCACCTCGGAAAAACGGCGCGGCGCAGTTTCTTTTGCGAGCGGTGCCAGAGAAAATACGCGCTACCAGGACCAGTCTAAGGCAGCGCGCCGGAACCACCGGATTACTTCTTCACGAACAGGCCATCCCACGCTTTTTCCCATTTCTCCGCTTCGTCCAGCACAACCGCCGGATCGATCATGGTGTATTTGCGGGCACTGAATTCTGAACTGATTTTCGTGCTGACCGGCGAGCGGCCCATGCTTTCGAGCAGGCCTTGCCCGTCAGGGGAAAGAATAAAGTCGGCGAACAGCAGCGCAGCGTGTGGATGCGGAGCATTCTTTGCAACGCCGACTGCCTGCGGCCGCACTATGATCGGCTCGACCGCGACCCACTCGATCGGACCTCCCTTGCGCTTGAGGGTCTGCGCATTCGACTGATAAGTGGTGAGCGCCACCGGCACCTCTCCGGCCGACACCAGTTCCGCGAGGAGGATATGGCCCTTGCGGATGTCAGGACGCATATCCGCAAGCTTGCGCATGAAGCTCGTGCCGCGCTCGTTGCCCATCGCTTTGAGCATGGCCGCCATCCAGTCAGAGTCCGTCGCTTCGACGCCCAGTTTCCCCTTCCATTTCGGGTCGAGGAAACCTTCGTAGGTTTTGGGCATGTCTTCGCGCTTGACCACGTTGGTATTGAATGCCACGCCATAGACGGACATGCGATCCGCGGCCCACATGCCATGCGACGGCACTGCAAAGGAAGGAAGATCGGAGAAATAGGGGCTGTGGAAAGCCGAGAGCAGATTTTCGCGTGCGAGGATTTCAAGTTCCGGGCCGTTGGTCTCGACTACATCGAAAGCATGCCGCCTCGCACGGCCTTCGGTGATTGCGCGCTGCACCACTTTTTCGCTGACGGCGCGCCACACCTCGACCTTGATACCGTATTTTTTCTCGAACGCTTGCGCCATCGGACCGGACTCCGTCGGCGCCATCGATGTATACCAAGTCAAAGTGCCTTCGCGCCTCGCCTCCTGCAACAGCCTCTGGTCGCGGTCGGCGCCCTTGTATGTGTAGATTGATTCATTCTTCGCGACATTGGACTGCGCATGCGCCGGCAACATGGCCGACATTCCTATAGCGATTGCCGACAACCATCCGACAACTGGCAAAGCGACCTTCATGATGTCTCCTTTGTTTTTTTAAGTGTTGTTTGAATGCAGGAACAAAACCCTGATGGATATGGCATTCCGGCGGGTCCGCTGCTCTCGCGGCAAGCTTCTGATCGTTCGGGGGCTGACTGATGCTATGTAAAAACCAAAATGGTGTCAAGGGAACATAGTTCTTGTATGCGGAACACATATTGACCTGGCTTCAATAAATTCGATGTTCGCCAAGAACCACTTGTATCGACAGATCTCCAAGAAGGAAGGACTGTCCCTAAATGCACGCCGGGAATCGAAGTGCTAACCATCCATGGAGCGCCCCATGAAAAGTATTGCCGCAAAACTGCTGCTGATGATCATGACACTGACGATTGCTATCCCTGAATCGGAAGCGAAGCGCATGGGCAATGGCCGATCGAGCGGAAGGCAGTCTTCATCCATCGCGCGTCAGGCCCGACCACCGGCTGCTCCGCCGGCGCAGCGCGCTGAGCCGGGAGTAGCACGTGCGCCGATGCCGGCCCCGGCGGCGCCCACCTCTCCACAAAGAGCGCCCGCACGCCAAGGCAGCGCATTGGGCGGCATGGTCGGCGGCGCGCTGCTCGGTCTTGGCCTCGGATCGCTCATGTCGCGCGGCAATGACCGGCAAACTGCGAGCGGTGACAGCGCGACTGAAGGTGAAAACCGTTCAGGTGCGCCCGAGGCCGGTGCCGCGCAGGAACAAACACGCGACAGCGGCTTCGGAAGGTGGTGGCTATTCGGATTGCTTGCCTTGGCCGTGGTGTTTCTTGTGCGGCGCGCTCGTCGCAAGAAGGCACCACAGTATCCGCGCTTCTGACGCCTCCCCCGCGACCTCTCATTCCGGTTCGCGTGCAATCAATGCGCGGGAACCGGCCTGAAGGCTGTGGCCATTCAAGGTTCTGCTCCATCCCTGCGGTTCTCCTGCCGCGCCTTCCGGAAATTCCCGATTTTCATATAAGCTTGCGGGACGCAGCGCCTGCCGGCATGGCAT
>JAQGHV010000373.1 GCA_028288785.1 Rhodospirillales bacterium
GTCGCATTCCAGCGGCTGAGCCAGGACATGCGCGCAGGTGCTGCGCAGTGCGACGTCTTCAGCTCCACCGATTTCGGCCATTACAGCCTGCTCAAGCGGGAAAACCGGCTGATGCAGTACCGGCCGGGGAATGATGCCGGGCTGCTCCCGAATCTGCGCCGCGCCGACCCGGACGGCTACTACCACACGAGCTTCATGGGCCTGTACCTGATGGCGCATAACACGCGCCGGGTGCCCGAAGCCGAGGCGCCGAAGAAGTGGACCGACGTGCTGGATCCGAAATGGCGCAACCAGCTCGCCGTTGGCCACCCCGGCTTCTCCGGCGCGATCGGCATCTGGGCGGTGCAGATGCGCAAGATGTACACCTGGGACTACTTCACGCGGCTGGAGCGGAACCGCCCGATGATCGGCCGCTCCTCGCTCGACCCCGTCACCGCGCTGAACGCCGGCGAGCGCGGCATCGGCGTCGCTGTTCCGTCAGCCTCCACCTCGCTCTCGATTTCGCGCGGCAATCCGCTGAAGCTGATCTATCCGGAGGAAGGGGTGCTCGCGACCGTCTCGCCCTCCGCCATTCCGCGCAATGCGCCGCACCCGAACGCGGCCAAGCTGTTCATGGAATTCACTACCAGCCGCTACCTGTCGGACGCGATCCGCCCGATGTTCGGCGACCCGATCCATCCGGATACGCCACCCGCGGAGGGGATGCGCCCGGTCAGCGACATCCGCCTGATCTCGCCCACGCAAGCCGAGGCCGAGACCGGCGTGCCCGAAGTGCGCGAGCTCTGGCGCGACACGTTCGGCGTCTGAAGGGGGCAAGGTAGGCGTGGCTTCTGAGCAGGTAATTACCCGTGCCGCGACGGCGCGGACGGGGTGGGGCGCGAAGCTCCGCAATGTCGAACCGATCATGGCGCTATGGATCGCGCTCGCGCTGGCCCTGGCGTTCCTGGTCGCCTTCCCGCTGGTGAAGCTGATGATCGCGAGTTTCGAGACGCGAGACGGCGCCTTCACGCTGAACAACTACGCGACCGCCTATGGCCGCGCGCGCTACCTGGAAGCACTGTTCAACTCGCTCAAGCTCGGCGCGCTGTCGGCCACCATCGCGACGGTGATCGCGGTGCCGATGGCCTGGGCGGTCTCGCGCACGGACATGCCGGGCAAGGGCTTCTGCTGGGCGATGGTAATGGCCGCCTTCGTGCTGCCGCCCTACCTCGGCGCGATCGGCTGGATCCTTCTGGCGGGGCCGAACTCCGGCTTCCTCAACATACTCTGGCGGGCGCTCACCGGTGCCGAGGACCCGCTGGTCAACATCTACACCTTCTCCGGGCTCGCGACCGTCATCGCGCTGCATTCCTTCCCGTTGGTGTTCCTGTTCGTGAAATCCGCGCTCGACCTGATCTCGTCGGAGATGGAGGACGCGGCGAATATCCTCGGCGCCGGCACCATCGCCACCATGCGGCGGGTGACCTTGCCGCTCGCCGGGCCCGCCATCCTGGGTGGCTTCATCATCGTGTTCCTGGAGACGATCGCGCTGTTCGGCACGCCGGCCATCATCGGCATTCCCGCGCGAATCAACGTGGTGACGACGCAACTCTGGCAGTTCTTCGAACACCCCGTGCGGATGGAGGTCGCGGCCGCCTACGCCATGCCGCTGCTGCTCATCACCGTCGCCATGATCGGCGCGCAGAAGCTGCTGCTGGCGCGCAAGGGCTTCGTCTCGCAGACTGGCAAGGGCGGCGAGCGGCGAGAGATCAAGCTCGGCGCCTGGCGCTGGGTGATGTTCGCCTGGTGCGGCGGCGTCGGGCTGTTCGCGGTGTTCCTGCCGGTGATGGTGCTGATCCAGGCGTCCTTTGCGAAGGCCTGGGGACGCGGCTTGTCGCTCGACAACTTCACCCTACGGAACTACCGCCTGCTGCTGTTCGAGCACGACATGGCACTGACCTCGGTGTGGAACACGATCTGGTTCTCGGCGGCGGCCGCGACCATTGCGCTGATCATCGCGCTGCTAGTCGCCTACATGGTCGTGCGCAAGCTCTCGCGGTTCGCCGACGCGCTTGGCTTCCTCGCGATGGCGCCGTTCGTCATCCCCGGCATCATCATGGCGATCGGCTTTTATGCCGCGTATGCCTCGCCGCCTTTCGCGATGTACGGCACCGCGGCGCTCATCATCCTGGCCTTTGCCGCCCGCTTCCTGCCGATTGCCTATGCCAACGCCAACGCCGCAATGCGTGCCGTCCACCCCGAGATGGAGGAAGCGGTGCGCATCCTCGGCGGCGGGCGGATGACCGCGATCCGCTTTGTCACGGCGCCGCTGGTCAAGCGCGCGCTGCTCGGCGGCTGGCTCATCGTGTTCATCGTCGCCACGCGCGAGCTTTCGGCCGCGGTCTTCCTGGTAGGGCCGCGCACGCGAACAATGTCCGTGCTGTTGTACGACCTCAGCGAGGCCGGCAATTTCGAAGTGCTGGCGGCGTTCGGCGGCATCCTCCTCGTCATCACGATGGTCTTCGTCGCCGTTGGCATGAAGCTGGCCGGCCGCGATTTCATGCTCAGAAGGTCCTGATGTCCCGACTGATCCTCTCGAATCTGACCAAGCGCTACGGCGCGATCACCGTCGTCGATGGCGTCGACCTGGCGCTGGAGGAGGGCGAATTCGTCTCCCTGCTCGGCCCCTCCGGCTGCGGCAAGACGACGACCCTGCGCATGATCGCGGGCTTCGTGCCGCCCGATGGGGGTTCCATCGCGCTCGATGGCAAGACCATCTCGGCGCCCGACAGCGTGTTGCCGCCCGAGCGGCGCGGCATGTCCATGATCTTCCAGAGCTACGCGATCTGGCCGAACATGACGGTCGAGGAGAATGTCGGCTTCGGCCTCAAGCTTCGGAACCTGCCGAGCGCCGAGATTCGCACCCGCACGCTGGAGATGCTGGACACGGTGCAGATGGCGCACCTCGCGCGCCGTTATCCGGCTGAGCTTTCGGGCGGGCAGCAGCAGCGCGTCGCACTCGCCCGCGCCATCGTCATCAAGCCGGCGGTGCTGCTGCTTGATGAGCCACTGTCCAACCTCGACGCCAACCTGCGCGAGGAGATGCGCTTTGAGATCCGGCGTCTGCACAACGCCTTCCGCATCACGACCGTTTATGTAACCCACGACCAGGCCGAGGCGATGGCGACATCGGACCGTATCGCGGTGATGAATGCCGGGCGGGTCGAGCAGATCGACGCGCCGCACCTGCTGTATGCCCGCCCGCGGACGCGCTTCGTGGCCGGCTTCATCGGCCGCACCAACCTGATCGAGGGCACTGTAGCCAACGCCACTTTCGCGGCGGACGGCTTCTCTCTGCCGGCGAGCGCCATGGCGGGCCAGGCGCTGCCGCCCGGCCCGACGCTCGTGTCGCTCCGCCCGCAGAGCATCGCGTTGCATCGCGATGTGCCGGACGCGCCGAACGGGCACCCGGTGATGCAGGGCACGATCCTGGAGCGCACCTACCTCGGCGAAAGCTGGGATTATGTGGTGAGCCCGGCCGAGAGCGCCTTGCGCCTGCGCGTCGCCGGGCCGCCGCTGGATGTGCATGATGTCGGCAGTGCGGTGTGGCTGGCACTGGACCCGGCGCAGCTGGCGGTGGTGCAGTAGGATTATTGCTTGGGGCCGCAAGGCGCAGCGCGCGGCCTCCGGCCCTTTCGCCTGCCAGACTTCCGGCGCGTCAAAGTGCATGGGCCGGGAGCTATCCGGTTGCTCAATCAAGCATCGGGCTTGTCCGCGCGATCGCTATCCACGTCCGTCGCGGTCGCGGTCGATTGGCTGAGGTGGCCGCCGTCCGCACCCTGAGGCCTGAGGCCTGAAGCCTGAAGCCTGAAGCCTGAAGCCTGAAGGATCTGCCCAGCATGGGCGCCACTCGGCCCACCAGTACCAATAGATAAAAGAAAGATTGGGGGTCAGGGGGAAATTCTTTTCCCCCAGCCTTCTACTTCACAGCCCCGCAAAATCCCGCGCCAACACCTCATAAATTGCCCGCTTGAATGGGACTGCAAGCGACGGCAACTCGGCAAGTGGCACCCAGCGCCAGGCGTCGAATTCCGGATGCGGGTTGAGGTCCAGCCGGATATCGGAATCCACGCCCGTGAAGCGCAGCGCAAACCACTTCTGGCGTTGTCCGCGGTACTTGCCGCCCAGCGCCTTGCCGATGAGTTCCGCAGGCAGGTCGTAGGTAAACCAGTCGGGGTGCTCGGCGATGATTTCGGCATGATCCGTGCCGATTTCCTCGGCGAGTTCACGGAGCACCGCCTGGCGGGGGTCTTCCCCCTTGTCCATGCCGCCTTGGGGCAATTGCCAACTGCCGGGCGCGCCCTCGGCGTTGGGCATATCGGCGCGCCGCGCGACGAGGATCAGCCCGGAATCGTTGAACAGGACGGCGCCGACGTTGGGGCGATAGGGCAGATCGCTCATTGGGTGCGGCTCGTGGTTTCGCTGATGCCGTCGGGACGGCGGATGAGCACGGAGGCCGGCGCCAGCACCAGGCCCTTGGCGCTGAGCGTTTGCGCCCAGGTGGCAATGCGGTCGACCACCACGGGCGTAGGGCTGCCGGCGAGGCCGAGTGCGCTGCCGCGTTCGCGCGCCAGGGCCTCGAGTGCGGTGAGGCGGCGCTCGATTTCGCCGCGCGTTGCCGGTTCGTCGATGACGAGATCGACGACGCGGCCCCAGGCGCGGGACGGGTTTCGCGCCCCTGGACGTGGGTCGATGTAGAGCAGCCCGCGTCCCTGAAGGCTGTCTTGCACGGACGAGAAAGATTCGCCCGACTGCGCAAAGCGTTCGCCGCGCATGCCGCCGATGGCGCCGATCGCGCCGGCATAGCCTTGGGTGCGCGCGAGCGCCCAGGCCAGGCGATCCAGGTTTTCGGGGAGGGGAAGTGCGGTGAGCAATGCGCGGTCGCCGGGATCGTTCATCGGGAACCCCGCGGGCTCCATTGGAATGCCCATGAGCGTTTCCATGCGGCGTTCGCGCGCGCGTTCGGACCAGGCGGGCAGGCCATAGCCGTAGGGGTTTATCGCGAGGCTCACCGCGGCGGGAAGGCGGCGCAGCGCGTCATCGCTATGCGAGGCGTTGAGGCCGAAATCGCCGATGATGATGGCGATGCGCGGGCGGGAATCGGTGCGATCAAAGGGGCGGCCATAGGCGCGGATGGGGGTGCGGCCATCGGCGGAGATGCGCGGCAGAAGTCCGTGACGACCGGGTTCGGTGAGGGTGGGGTCGAGGCCGGAGATAATGCGAGCCGCACTTTGCTCCCGCGATCCCTCCGGAACCGCTGCAGGAGGTGCCGCCCCTGCAGTGGCAAGCGCTCTCGCGGCGGCGGCTGCGGACGTAGCCGCGTGGGACTCGCGCGACGCGTCCTGGACAGCAGACGAGGACACCGTCCCTGCGATGGCTGGGGGCGTTCCCGAGGTGGGTTCGGTAGCGGCAACGCTGAGTTCGCGCGCCGCCTCCGTAGTCGTAGCCGGCGCTGAAGGCGTCGAGATTGGGGCGGCAGCATCGGCCGCTCTGGACTCGCGTGCTCCCTCCGGTGCGGTGCCCAAGGTGGGCTGAACTGCCGCGGATATCCGCGTTGCGGCGCTTGGCACCGAACGCGCCTCGCCGCCGGCCATCTCACGCGGCGGTCCCAGATGGTTCAGCCATACCGCGCCGCCCGCGGCGACGGCCAACGTCACCGCCCAAGTCAGCCCGAGCGCGCGCCAGCCGGGAAGCGTCATCGTCGGGCGGTCAACATGGCGCCCCGCGATCAGCGTGCCGCGCGGCGCTGCGCCGGGGGAAGGGCCGCCACCGAGCGCAGCAGCGTCACCGCCTGCTGCAGCTGATTGTCGGTCTCGGGCTTGGTTACGTCGAAGGCCGGCGCCCCTTCGGACGGCAGCCGGACGACGCGATCGATGATGCTCGCCGGCAGGTTGAGCGGCGGCAGCGGCGGCTGCGCCGGAGCCTGCGCGCCCGTCCCCTCATTGCGAAGCGAGCGGCGCAGGTCGGCCTCACGCTCCCGCGCCGCACCGGGGGGCGGCGTCTCGCGGGTGTTCAGCACCTCGATATCGGGCTCGATCCCGAGGCCCTGGATGGAGCGGCCGGACGGCGTGTAGTAGCGCGCCGTGGTCAACCGGATGGCGCCATTGCCCGGGATCGGCATCACCGTCTGCACGCTGCCTTTGCCGAACGAACGCACGCCCATGATGATGGCGCGGCGATGATCCTGCAGCGCGCCGGCGACGATTTCCGAAGCGGAGGCGGAGCCGGGGTTGATCAGCACCACCATCGGCAGCCCCTGCGCGATGTCGCCCGAGCGCGCATTCCAACGCTGCCCGTCATCGGAACGGCGCGCCCGGGTGGACACGATCTCTCCCTGGTCGAGGAAGTCGTCGGAAACCTGCACGGCCTGGTCGAGCAGCCCGCCGGGGTTGTTGCGCAGGTCGAGGACAATGCCGCGCAGCGTGTTGTTCGACTGCGTGCGCAGCGTGGTCACCGCGCGGCGCAGCGCCGTCTCGGTCTGCTCGTTGAAGGAGGCCAAGCGCACATAGCCGATGTCGGTGCCTTCCAGGCGGAACCGCGCGACCTGCGGGCGGATCACTTCGCGCGTGAGGTTGAGTTCGATCGGCCGCTCGGTGCCCTCGCGCCGGATCGTGAGGCGGATGGACGAGCCACGCTCGCCACGCATCTGGTCGACGGCTTCCTGGAGGGACAGGCTCTGGGTGGGGTTGCCGTTCAAGTGGGTGATGATGTCGCCCGGGCGCACCCCGGCACGCGCCGCCGGCGTCTCGTCGATCGGCGAGATCACCTTCACATAGCCGTTTTCCTGGGTGACCTCGATGCCGAGACCGCCGAACTCGCCGCGGGTCTGCACCTGCATGTCGCGGAAGCTGCGCGGGTTGAGGTAGGAGGAATGTGGGTCCAGCCCCGCGAGCATGCCCTGGATTGCGTTCTCGATCACGTCGCGGTCGTTGACGGGTTCCACGTATTCCGCGCGCACCCGTTCGAAGACGTCGCCGAACAGATTGAGCAGCCGGTAGGTTTCGGCTCGGCTGCCATCCTGGGCCCAGGCGGCCACCACGGGACCGATGACAAGGCCGGCGGCAAAGGCCGCGCCTACGGTGCCAAGCATACGGGCCTTGTTCTTCATCGCCATCGGGGACCTCTCCGGCGGCCAGGAACACGGCCGCACTGCAAAGATAGAGTCTATCAGACGCCAGAGTCCTAACAAAGCGCGAGGCGCCGCATCAGGGGGCGTTACCTTTCGTGTTGGCCGACAAGCATTTGCCGCCCAGGGAAAAGCGGCCAGGGGCTGGTCACCCCGGCAAGGTTCATATGGACCCACCACGGGTTTTCGCGAGGTGGTCGGCGCCGAATCCGATGGCGTGGTCGCCCCCGCCCTCACGGCCGGCCCGCCAGCCAGGGCCGTGGGTCGGTCACCTGCCCGTTGCGGCGCAATTCGAGATAGAGCGCGGCCCGGCCACCAGGGTCGGCGCTATCGCCCAGAATGCCGACAGGTTCGCCCGCGGCCGCGCGCTCGCCCGTCGTGGCGTCGAGTCGGGCGAAGCCGGCCAGCACCGCGTGGAGCCCCCTGCCGCAGTCGAGGATGAGCAGCTGGCCATAGCTGCGGAAGACCCCGGCGAAGGCGACCCGTCCCGCGCAGGGTGCCACCACCCGGGCACTGGGCGGCGCGGCGATGGTCAGGCCGCGCGCCGGCCCGGCATCGGTGGGTGCCCCAAATTCGCGGCTGATCCGTCCGGCAACCGGCAACCCGCCGAGGCTCGCGACCAAAGGCGGCGCCGGCGGCGGCGGGGGAAGTGCCACCGGCTCCACCCGCGGAGGCGGCGTCGGCGGCAGCCGCGCGATCATCTCCGGCAGGTCGGCGGCACGCAGGGCGAAGGCCTGGGCACGCTCCGCGACCTCCCGGCCGGCCTCGCGCGCAGCGGCCTGCCGGGCATGGAGCTGTGCGATGTCGGCATCGAGCGCGACCGCGGCGTGGCGCGCGACATCCCGCGCCTGGGCGACGCGTGTCGCTTCCGCCTCGGCGAGTTCGGCGGCCTCCAGCGCGGTCTCGCGCGCGGTGCGGAGGATCGTCGCTTCCTCGCGCAGGTGCCGCGTCAGGGAACGCAGCACGAGGGTTCCGCGCAGCGCTTCCTCGGGCGGCGCGGGCAGTGCGAGCAGGGTCTCGGCCGGGTAAAGCGCGAGCCGCCGCAGCACCGGCAGCATGGCCGTGAAGGCGGTGGCGCGGGCGCGGGCCTCGGCCTCGGCCGCCTCGGCCGCGAGGGTGGCGGTGCGCAGCCGCTCCAGCGCGGCCTCATGCAGGGCATCGGCCTCCTGCACCCGCCGTGCGGCGGCGACGCGCAGGCCGGCGAGGCGCGCTTCCTCCTGCGCCAGACGGTGCGCCTCGGCATCGGGGGTGCGCGGCGATGAGGCGGGCTGGCGCGGCGCGCGCGAAGGTCCTTGCGCGAGTGCCGGGCTGGCCAGCGCAAGCAGCAGCAGCACTCGGACCGGGACGCGACGGAGCATGCGCGCAGCGTAGAGCAAGATCGCCTCCAGCCACATCGCGAAGCCGCATTTGCCGCGGTGATGACCGCGCAAAATCAGGATAGGCCCCGCGGAAAGTCCGGGGCCCGCCTAATCAGGATCAGGCCGCGACGGGCAGCCGTGTCGCCTGGCTGGCCGCCAGGTGCCAGGCGCCGCCGAGCCGGACATAGACCTGCATCCAGCGGAAACCGTAGCTGCGGCCCGCTGATGTGTTCATGATCGGGCTGACCGCCGACAGGATCACCGTGTCCCGCGAGAGCACGCGGACCGACATGTCGCTGGCCGCCGCCGTCTCGATCGACGGTTCGCCGGACAGCAACTGCCCGACGCGCGCATCCCGGCCATCGACCTGGCCCGACCCATGCGTGTGCGTGAAGCTGGTCGTGAACATGTCCCGCAGGCGGGCGGCGTCGCGGTTCGCGATCAGGGTCACGAAATTGCCGCGGAAGGCCAGGACCTCCTCGCCGACCGGGCCGGCTTCCACGAGCGTCAGAACATCGTGCGCGTGGGCCGCCGTGGCGAAGGCCAGGCCGAGGCCGATTGTGGCGGTCAGGAAATTGCGGCGCTGCATGGTGGACCCTCGTGATGTCAGGCCATCCCATCGGCAGGCCCGCGGCCTGTCAAGGTTTAGTGCCCCTCCGGGCGCGGGGTGCACGCTCCGTGTGCTTCGCTCGCCGGATTGTCGGCGGCGCAACGTCGAGCGTGCGGACGGGGCAGCTGTCTGGACGAGGAGGGTCGAGCCCATGCGCAGAGGTCACTGTTCGTGGCGTGACCTGAAGCGTCCGGCGCAGGGTTCCCCGTATTGGCAGGGACTGCCGGCTCTCACGGAAACTGCAGCAGCATCGCCTTGAGGTATGCGCTCTCGGGCAGCATCGGATGGATCGGATGGTCGGGGCCGGCCCCGCCCTGGTGCAGGATGCGGGCATCCCGCTTCACGCGCAGCGCGCCCCACAGCACCGCCTCGGCGAACTCGCCGGGTGCCACGTGGTGCGAGCACGATGCGATGAACAGGAAGCCGCCCTTTGCCACCCGCTCCGCCGCGATGCGCGCCAGCTTTCCATAGGCCCGCAGCGCCGCCGGATTGTCCTTTCGCGCCTTCGCGAAGGCCGGCGGGTCCACGATCACGATATCGAACTGCCCCTCGATCCGCGGCAGATCCTCCATCGCATCGGCGCGGCGCGATGTCACTCGGTCCGCCACGCCGTGATCGGCCGCGGCCTCCATCGCCAGGTCGAGCGCGTGCTGGCTCGCATCGAGCAAGGTCACCGCCGAGGCGCCGCGCGCCGCCGCCTGCAGGCCAAAGCCGCCGGTGTGGCAGAAGGCATCCAGCACCGTCGCGCCATTCGCGAGCGACGCCACTCGCGCGCGGTGCTCGCGCTGGTCATGGAACCAGCCGGTCTTCTGGCCGGCATCGAGGTCGATCGGAAAGCGCAGCCCGCCCTCCTCCGCCCAGGCACGCGGGGCATCGCCATGCAGCCGCACCGTCTCCAGCGGCAGCATCTCCAGTGCGCGAACCCCTGAATCATTGCGCGCGACAATGGTCGCCGGCGCGATCAGTTCATGCAGCGCCGCCACGATCCAGGGCGTCGCTGCCTCCATTCCCGCGGTGTTCGCCTGCAGCACCACCGTGTCGCCGTAGCGATCGATCACCAGGCCCGGCAGGCCATCCGCCTCGGCATGAACCAGGCGATAGAAGGGCGTGGCGAACATCCGCTCCCGCAGCGCCAATGCCGCCGCAATCCGCGCCCGGAACCAGCCCTCGCCCACCACCATCCCAGGATCGCGATCCAGCAGCCGCGCCCCGATCAGGCTGTGCGGATTGAAGTGCCAGACGCCATGCTTGACGCCATCATCGCCCTCCAGACGCACCACAGACCCCGGCGGCAAAGCCTTGGTCTCGGGAACCATGGCGACCTCGTTGGAAAATACCCAAGGGTGGCCAGCCTTGGCGCGCTTGTCGCGGCCAGGCATCAGACGGATCAACGGTGTGCTCATCCCCGGTGGATAGACGCAGTGAGGGGAGAAAGGCCAGGGCTCTGCCCTGGACCC
>JAQGHV010000012.1 GCA_028288785.1 Rhodospirillales bacterium
CACAGCGCGCCACCATCCTGCGCGACGGCGTGCTCGAACTCCCTTCCGCCTACGGCGCGCCGACGCCAATCACCCGCCGGCTCATCGAGGACGGGAGGCGCAACCTGGTGCTGGATACGCCCCTACCGCTCGCCTGCCCGGTGCGGCTGCTGCAAGGCCTGGCCGATCCGGATGTGCCGTGGGGGCACGCCATCAGGCTGGCGCAGCATCTGAATGCGCCGGATCTCCGCCTGACCCTGATCAAGGATGGCGACCATCGCCTGTCGCGGCCGCAGGACCTGTCACTCCTCACGCAGACCCTCGCCGCGCTCCTCGGCTAGGATGCCCGCGAGGCCTTCCCTCCAGGTGGGATAGAGCCACTCGATGCCGAGCGCGGCCTTCGTCGCGGCATTGCCGACGCGCCGGTTCTCCGCCCAGAAACTCAGCGCCATGTCGGACATGCGTGTGCGGGCCTCCGCGAAGGGCACCGGCGCAGGCGGCGCGACGCCGAGCATGGCGGCGGCACCTTGCACGACGATCGCGCTTTCCGCCGGCTCGTCATCGACCAAGTGCAGGATGCGCGCGTCGGGTGGCAGCGGCTGTGCGGCGGCCGTGCAGAGCGCCAGCGCGATGTCATCGCGATGAATGCGTGAGAACGCCTGGCCTGGCTTGACCACGTGACGCGCCGCGCCCTCGCGCAACTCGTCGAGCACGCTGCGCCCCGGGCCGTAGATGCCGCCAGCGCGTGCGATGTCGAGGGCGGCTCGGCCGGCCAGTACCACCCGCCACTGATCCTCGGCGGCAACCCGGCGCCGGCTGCGCGGCTGCGCGGGTGCGGGCGCGCTGGCCTCGTCGACCACACCGCCGTCGCGGCTGCCATAGACGCCCGTCGTCGAGACGTAGCCGACCCAGCGGAGCGTGCCGGCATCGAGTCCCCGCGCGATCGCAGCGCCATGCGCCGCGAGAACGGGGTCGCCGGCCCCGTCAGGCGCGGCCGTCACCACAATGTGCGAGGCACCTGCGATGACGTCGCCGGCCTCCGCGAAGGCCAGCACCTGGATGCCCGCCAGCGACGCCGGCAACGCAGGTTCACGCATGGTTCCGGCCACATCCCAGCCACGCCGGCGTGCGCGGCGCGCCACCGCCTGTCCCGCATAGCCCAGCCCAAGCACCACGAGACGCTGCATCGCCCGCCCTCCGATCGGCAAAAATCCGGCCCACCCGCGGCCCCGGGCATCCCCTGATGTTGTGTCGCGCCGAATTCCGATAAGATGGCAGGAAATGCGCCTCTCGCCTCCCCTCCTCATTGCGGGCTTCGTGCTGGCACTCGCCTCCGCCGGCGGCGCATGGATCGTCCTGGCACCCGACCTGATCTCAGCGGAGGACAGCCTGCCGACGCCGCCCGAGACGCCGCGTCTGGTGGACAGCGCCGAATATGAAGCCTGCTTGGCGCGCCTTGGCGAGGATGCCGACGCCGCACTCGCCGAAGCCGAGCGCTGGCACTCGCAAGGCGGCGGCGAGGGTGCCGCGCATTGCGCCGCCCTCGCGCTCATCGGCCTCGGCGAAACGGATCGCGCGGCAGCCGCACTGGAACAGATTGCGGCGCGGAGTTCGGCCAGCCCGGCGGCCCGCTCGGTGGTGTTCGGGCAGGCGACGCAGGCTTGGCTGCTGGTGGAAAACCCGGCGCGCGCGCAGGCCGCCGCGACGCAGGGCCTGGCGCTGACGCCCGAGGATACCTGGCTGCTGATGGACCGCGCCGTGGCGCTCGCGGCCCAGGGACGCCACGCCCAGGCCATCGCGGACCTTGAACGCGCGACCACGATCGATCCCAGCCGGATCGAGGCCTGGGTGCTGCGTGCCGCCACCCGCCGCCAGCTCGACCAGATCGCGCTCGCCGCCGCCGATATCGAGCGGGCCTTCGCCATCGAGGTCGAGAATGCCGAGGCCTTTCTGGAACGGGGCATTATCCGCCAGCTGCAGGGCAATGCCGAGGGTGCGCGCTCGGACTGGTCGCGTGCGCTGGAGCTCGCTCCCGACAGCCCGACCGCCGACTTGGCCGCCCAGAACCTGGCGCTGAACGAGGCCGGGCCCCAGATTCGCTGATATCAAAGGTTATGAAGAATGACCTTTGATATCAGCCTCTTTTCGACCCTCACGAGCCGGGCGCGCGCTCCGCGCAATTGGCTCGCGGACGACCGGCAGCGGCCGTTCGGCCGCTGAGATCACGGTTTTGCGTGAAAATTACGCTTGGAATTGAGCCTCTTTTTTGCCTCTCAAGCGCCGGGCGCGAACTTCGCGCGCTTTGTCCGCCGGACGACCAGCGGCGCCATTGGCGGCTGATCTCACGGCGTGAGCCGGATGGGTCGCGCCTCGCTCCTTGGCTCGCGACTCGCTGATTCGGTTGACGGACGCTCCCGGCGCCGTGAGATAACAGGCAGGGGAGACGTCAAAAATCATGATCAAACGCCGCCACCTGCTTGCCGTAGGCATCGCCGGCCTTGCCGCGCCGGCCATTGCGCAGCCCGCTTGGCCAAACGGCCCCATCCGGATCATCGTGCCATTTCCACCGGGTGGCAGCACGGATGCGGTTGCGCGCCTGCTGCAGCCGCGCCTGACGCAGATGCTCGGTGTGCCGGTGGTGGTGGAAAACCGGGTCGGCGCCTCGGGCTCGCTCGCTACTGCGGCCGCTGCGCGGGCCACGCCGGACGGCAACACTTGGTTGATCGTCTTCGACACCCATGCGGTGAACCCCGCGCTGATCCCCACGCTCGGCTTCGACACCGAGCGCGACCTGCTGCCGCTGCTGATGCTCGGCACCGCGCCGATGGTGCTGACTGCGCACCGCACGCGTCCATATCGCAGCGTGGCCGACGTGCTGGCCGCAGCCCGCGCGCGACCCGAGACGCTCACATTCGGCACCATCGGCAATGGCAGCATTGCGCATTTGACGATGGCGCTTTTCGAAAAGGCGGCCGGCGTGAAGATGGTGCATGTGCCCTATCGTGGCGGCGGGCCGCTCGCGGTGGCCGCCGTCGCCGGCGAGGTCGATCTGCCGATCGCGACGCGCCCGGCGATCGGCGTGCACATCGACAGTGGCGTGCTCATCCCGCTGGCGCAGACCGGCGCCACGCGCTCGCCGAGCATGCCCGACATCCCGACGCTCGCCGAAACTGGCGTCGCCGGCATCGACGCCCGCGCCTTTTGGGGGTTTTTGGGGCCGGCCCGCATTCCCGTGCCGATCGCGGCCCGCATGGAGGCTGCGCTGCGCGAGACGCTGGCGGTGCCGGAGGTGCGGGACCGGGTGATCGCCCTTGGCATTGACCTCGATCCGCAAGGCGCCGAGGTGTTCGGGCCCTTCGTCAGCCGCCAGATCGCGACCTGGGGGCAGGTGGTACGTGACAACAACATCAGGCCCGATTGATGACCCTCATAACAACCCGACGCGCGGCGCTGGCCGGTGTCTTGGCCGCTCCCGCAATGACGCGTGCGCAGGCGCCGTGGCCCTCCGGCACCATTCGCATCATCGCGCCGTTTCCCCCGGGCGGCAGCGTCGACACGATTGCGCGGCTCGTGCAGCCGGGCTTGCAGCAGCGGCTCGGCGCGCCGGTGGTGGTGGAGAACCGCACGGGTGCATCGGGCGCGCTCGGTACCGGGGTAGTCGCGCGTGCCGCGCCGGACGGCAACAGCTGGGTGCTGGTGTTCGACAGCCACGCGGTGAACGACGTGCTGCAGCCCTCGCTCGGCTTCGACGGGCTGCGCGATTTCACGCCGGCGATGCTGATCGCGACCTCGCCGATGCTGCTCTGCACGCCGAATGCGCGGCCCTGGCGCAACCTGGGCGCGGTCATCGATGCCGCGCGCAGCCAGCCGAACGGCCTCACCTACGGCACCGTCGGCGCCGGCAGCCTGGCGCATCTGACCATGACGCTGCTCGCTGGCGAGGCGCGCGCCAACCTCATCCACGTGCCCTATCGCGGCGGCGGTCCCATGGCGACGGCGGCGGCCGCCGGCGAGGTGGATCTGGTGATCGCGTCCCGCGCGGGGCTGGGCGGCCAAGTCAATCAGACGATTCGTCCACTGGCGCAGAGCGGCGCACGTCGTTCGCCCGCTCTGCCGGACGTGCCGACGATTGCCGAGCAGGGCTATCCCTCCGTCGCGGCGGAAGCTTTTTGGGGGCTGCTTGGCCCGGCCGGCGTTCCGGCGCCGATCCTGGCGCGCTTCCACGCCGCCCTCGTCGAGAGCCTGGCCGAAGCCTCCGTGAGGGATCGGCTGGTGGCAGGGCAGGGGGTGGACATCGTGGCCTCAACGCCGGCCGAGTTCGCCGAATTCCTCACGCAGCAGATGACGACTTGGCGACGCGTCGTGCGGGAGAACAATATCCGCAACGATTGAACCACGGCATGGGGCATGCGTAGCTTGCCGCTCCATCCCCGCGGAGTTCTCCCATGGCGCGCCCATTCCATCTCGGCTGGTTCCTGCAAGGCTCGTCTGTCCAGGCATGGACGGAGCCCTTCTCGGGCTCGATCGGGCGCGACTGGATGGTGCCGGACCTGTTTTGCGACATGGCCAGGATGCTCGAAGCCGCCTGCTTCGACTACATCCTGATCGAGGACAGCTCCTACGTCGGCGAGAGCTATGGCGGCTCGACCGAGATCTACCTCAAGCACGGGCTCGCCGTGCCGCGGCAGGACCCGGCGATAACAGCCACGCTGATGATGGCGGCGACGAAGCGCATCGGCATCGTCCCCACCTTCGCGACATTCACGCACCCTCCCTACCTGCTGGCGCGGATGATGGCGTCAATGGACCAGATCAGCTCGGGCCGGGCAGGGTGGAACATGGTGACGGGCAGCTCGGACGTCGCCGCGCGCAACTACGGCCTGCCGCACCTGCCGGAACACGACCTGCGCTACGACATGGCCGATGAGTACATGAAGGTGGTCAACGGGCTGTGGAACAGCTGGGAGCCTGGTGCGATCGTCGCCGATCCGCAATCTGGCATCCTGATCGACCACGCCAAGGTCCATTCGGCCGATTTTGAGGGGCAGTGGTTTAGTACCCATGGGCCGCTCAATTCCGGCCCGTGCCCACAGGGCAGGCCGGTGATCGCTCAGGCCGGCGGCAGCGCGCGCGGCAAGCAGTTCGCAAGTGCCAATGCCGATACCATCGTGGCGATGATCAAGGGCACCGCGGGTATGAAAGCCTATCGCGACGATGTGCGCGCCCGCGCCGCGGCCCAGGGGCGCAATCCAGATGATGTGAAGGTGCTGTTTCTCGTCAACCCGATCATCGGCGGCACCCAGGATGAGGCGCTGGCGCGGAAAGCAGCCCGCATCGTGCGCGCCGAAGCGTCGATACCGCAATTGCTCGCCTTCTTCGGCAAGATCACGAATATCGATTTCGGGAAGTACGATCTGGATACGCCGGTCGATACCCTCGAGCTGCACACCAATGGCCATCAGCAATCGCTCGAGGACTTCAAGCGCGTTGCAGGCAAAAAAAGCCTGCGCGAGGCGATGCTGAGCTATCGCGGCACCTCGGGCTCGGTCGAGCTGGTGGGTACGCCGGACAGCATCGCCGGCCAGATGGCCGAGGCCATGGAGGAGGTCGGTGGCGACGGTTTCCTGTTCTCGATGACCGATGTCAGCCGGCGGATCGTGGCCGAAGTGGCGGACGGCTTGGTGCCGGCGCTGCAGGCGCGGGGACTGACGCGCCGGGCCTATGGCCATGCGCAGTTCAGGGACAACCTTCTGGAGTTCTGATAGAATGTCAGGAAGCGAGATTTCTCCCTGACTTGCCCTTAAATCAGTGGCTTAGCGGCCTTGTTCAGACCTCCCATGAGGTCACCGAGCGCCCCGCCATCCGTGTTCGGTGCCTGCTCCGGGCGCCCCTCGTCGCGTGGCGCGTCCTGCTGAGCGGGGGCGATCTCCTCATTGCCGCCGCCAAACATCCCACCGAGGATGCTGCCGAGGCCACCACCTTGGCCGCCACCACCCATGCGACCGCCGAGCAACCCACCGAGTACGCTCGCCGCGATCCCTCCGAGGCCACCAAGCCCGCCGGGCAGGTTATGCGGCATCTGGCCGTTCGGCGTCAGGCGATTCACCAGTTCCGGCAGAAGCTGCGCCAGGATGCCGCCAAGCGCACCGCTCGGCATGCCGAACTGCTGCGCCATGCCATGGAGCTGGTCCTCGCCGAACGCCGCCTGCACCTGATGCGGCTCCACAGGCCGGTTCGGGCCGGTCGAAACCCAGCTGTCTACCTCGTCGCCGAGGCCCTGCTGCCGCAGCTTGCCGAGCAGGTTATCGAGACCTTCCCTGTCGCCGCGTCCGCCCATCAACTGGCCGAACATGCTCTCCAAACCAGCCTGGCTCATCGTCATCTCCTGTCCATGAACTCCCCAAAGTGGGCGAAGGGGCCTGCAAATCCAGGGGTGTTTACATGACGTGCGCGTGGCCGCTTGACCGCGGCGCGCCAGCGGGGTGCCATGGCGGCAATTAAAAGGGAGATTTCGCCATGCGCGCCTGGGCCGTCACCGAAACCGGGAAGCCACTCCAGCAGGTCGACTGGCCGACGCCGGAGCCCGTGGGCAAGCAGGTGCTGCTGGAAGTCACCCATGCTGGCGTCTGCCATTCCGACCTGCACATATGGGAGGGCGAGTACGACCTCGGCAGCCGCGGCAAAATGAAGCTCACCGACCGCGGCGTGGTGCTGCCGCTTGCGATGGGCCACGAGATCGTGGGCAAGGTCGTGAAGTGGGGTCCGGAAGCGAAGGGCCTCACTGTGGGGGCGCAGATGATCGTGTTCCCCTGGGTCGGCTGCGGCGTCTGCGCCACCTGCCTGGCGGAGGAGGACAACATGTGCCTCAAGCCGCGCAGCCTCGGCGTCTATCAGAATGGCGGCTATGCGACCCATGTGCTCGCACCCGAGCCGCGGCACCTGGTGCCGGTCGGCAGCCTCGATCCAGCGCTGGCCGCGACCTACGCCTGTTCCGGCGTGACCGTGTTCTCGGCGATCAACAAGGTGTTGCCGATGCCTGCGGACGAGCCGATCGCGCTCGTCGGTGCCGGCGGGCTGGGCCTGAACGCCCTCGCGGTGCTGAAGGCGCTCGGGCACAGGCGCATCGTGATGGTCGATGTCAGCGAGGAGAAGCTCGCCGCCGCGCGCGAGGCGGGGGCGACCGAGACCGTGCTCGCCGGCGGCGAGGACACCACGCAGCGGATCGTCGAGGCAGCCGGTGGACAGCTTGGCGCCGTGATCGACCTGGTGAACGGCACCCAGACCGCGCGCTTCGCCTTCGACGCACTCCGCAAGGGCGGCAAGCTGGTGATGGTCGGCCTGTTCGGCGGCGAACTTGCCATTCCGCTGCCGCTGATGCCGATCCGCGCCCTCACCATCCAGGGCAGCTATGTCGGCAATCCAAAGGAGCTTCGCGCGTTGGTCGCGATCGCGGAGACTGGCGCGCTGCCCGCCATCCCTATCACGACCATGCGGTTCCCTGAGGCGAATACCGCGCTCAACCGCCTTCGGGATGGGACCGTCGTCGGCCGCATCGTGCTTACGGCGGCGTGAAACTCATTGTTTGGTTAGAAAGACAGGAAAGCGACGCGGCAACGGGTTCATCAATCAGGCTTTAGCATCTAGCATCCCGGCAACAATGCGAGAGTCGATATGAGCGTGGCGCTTCGGGACTTTCTGCGCGACATGACCTTGCTGGTGCAGCCGGAGTTTGATCCGCTGCATCAGCAGCAAGCCGCGACCGGGTTGCTACGTGACTTGGTGAGCCAGTCGGGCTGGCTCGCCCCCGAATTCAGGGCAGCCGGCGAGTCATTCCGGCAATTGCTGCTTTACAATGATCCACTCGACCGCTTTTCGCTGGTGGCCTTCGTCTGGGGGCGTACGTCGATCGAGTCGCCGGTGCATGACCACGGCATGTGGGGCGTCGTCGGCGTACTCGAAGGGGTCGAGATTTCCACCGAGATGGTCCCTGACCCGGCCGGGGGACCGATGCGGCCGGGGCGGAAGGATCGCGTGCCTGCCGGCGAGGTCATGTTGCTCGGACCGACATACGACATCCACAAGACCGCGAATGAGACGCCAGGGGCGCCCGCCATCGCCATCCATCTCTATGGCGGCAATATCGGCAGCGCCGAGCGGCGGATCTATGAGGCCACGACGTCCAAGGCGACGATCATGCGCAGCGGCTACGACAATCCCGTGCTGCCGAACCCGTGGGCTCAGCCGGTCGCCATCCTTCCTTAGATACAAACTTCCTTGATACAAAAAAGGGCGCCGAGCCGGGGGCCAGGGCGCTCCTTCAGCAGTGGGTCAAAGCCCACCGTTTGCCTCAGCGTCGAATGGAAGCCGGGGCACCCTGGGCTACTTCGGTGGCGCGGAGCTCGCCGAGCGACTGTGAGCGGCCCCCCTCGACGATATCGACCGGGCGGCGGCCATCGCCGCCAGCCAGCATGGTGCCGCCGGTGCGGTCCGGGCGGTTGTGGATGAAGCCGTAGACGGGATAGACGCGGCCGAAGGCCGCGTCGGTGTGGCCGGACTGGACGCGCACCGCAGACCAGTCATTGGCCGCCGAGACATCGACGACATTGACGCCGCGCATCACCGATCCGGACGTAATGCCGGGTCCGCCCCAATTCGCGTGGTGGATTTCAATCTCGCGCTGTCCAAGCACCCGCTCGACGACGGCGACATGGCCCATGCGCATGGCGCCCGTACCTGGCATCGCCATAACCGAGCCCGGCTCCGGACGGTGCGAGCGGTCATAGAGGCCGCTCGCATTGTGCCACCAGTCTCGGCCATTGCCAGTGATCGCGATGCCGCTCGCCTCCCGGGCGTACGGCACGCAGGAGATGCCGGCACCGGCGTAGGAACGGCCAGCATAACCACGGCGGGTGCCCCGGCCCGCAGCGGGGCGCGCTCCCATCGAGCGGCCGGCAACGGGCCCCCCGTAGCTGATGCGGCTGAAGCTCTGGTAGCCGAAGGCTCCGCGAGCGGAGAACGCCTCCCCGGGCTCTGTCCGCTGTGCTGCACCGCGTGCGCCCTCCGGGCGGATGATCTGCGGCGAGGCGCCACGTGCGGCAAGCCGGGCGGATTGTCGGTCGGGAGTTCGTGCTTCGGCTTCAATCACGCCGAAGCCGCTGAACAGAAACACCGTCGCGATAGCCACCGGGAATAACCGCATGCAAAACCCTCAAACCGAAGCTTCTCACACGAACGTGAGTAAACTCTGCTTCGGTTTGGGTAGGCGGCGGTCGGTTACCAGACAACCCAGTCGGGCGTTACCCGGCGTAACGGGATGTGATTGGTCCAAAATGCATGCTTCGTATGCGGGGCATGCGGAACCCAATCCTAGCATTCTGAGCGAATGTGTTACGCGGCACAGTGTGGCGGCACATTTGCCACAGGTGCCGGATCAGGATTCGTAAGCTGCCTCAAGAATCCGGCACCCGTCCCGCATCCGATCTAAAGCTGCCCTTAGCGGCAGGCAGTTATCATGATTTCAACAAGATGGCGGGGGTCTGCCATGTTGGCTTGCACGCAGGCACGGGCCGGCGCGCCGCCTTCGGGCAGCCAATCGATCCAAAGCTTGTTCATCGCGTCGCGGTCGCGGATGTCCTTGAGCCAGATCTGCGCAGTCAGCAGCCGGGTCTTATCGGTGCCATGGCCCTCGAGCGCGGCATCGATCTTGGCGATTACCTGGGCAGTCTGCCCGGTGATGTCCAGGCTGAGGTCATCGGCGGTAATGCCGGCGAGGAAGACGATGTTGTGGTATTCGACGGCACTCGACAGAACCTTGTTGGTGCCGTGGCGGGTGATCTTGCTCATGCGGACGCTGCTCCTCGGGTGGAAACCAGCGCCTTCCTAGAACAGAACGTCCGCAACCGGAAGATTTGGCCGCGGCATGACGCGAACGGACCAGGAGGCCGCCAGCGGCCGCAAATCGACCGCCGCGGGTGCCGGCCTCACTTTACGGCCGGCGGCCAGGTCCTTCTCCGCGCCAAGCGGCCTCTCAGGGCACCGCGTATTCGCCCCCCGCTTCGGCGGCAAACACCATCGTCTCGAAAACGGAGGCCCCATGGATCGCCTCGGCGACCGGCAGGGGATAGGCCGCCCCATCCGCCACGGCCGTTGCGAACGCCGTCAGCTCGGCGCGTTCGATGTCTGTGGCCGGGTAGTCGCGCACCCAGCCCTTGCCCTCGCGCGGGGTGAAGATGACCTGCTCCTGCCCGCGCATCTCGACATGGGCCCTGTCGCCAAACAGCGCCACGCGCCAGTACCGCGGCGCATACGCGAGCGTGGCGAAGCTCCCCGTGGCGCCCGAGGCGAAGCGGAACAGCCCCGCCGTGGTGTCGTCCAGCCCATTGTCGAGCACCCGGGCCAGCGAGCGCACCGTCACCGCCGCGATCGGGCCGGCCAGGTGCACCATCATGTCAATCATGTGGATGCCCATGCCGCCCATGCCGCCGAGCGGGCTCTCGCTGCGGTCAGCCCGCCACATGCCGGCCTTGTAGGCGATGGCACCCGGGCCGCTGATATGACCCTCGACATGCAGCATGGTGCCGAGCTCACCGGCCTCGACCAGCGCCTTGATGTCCATCGTGCTGGGCAGGAAGCGACGGTTATGCCCCAGTGCGAGCACCACGCCCGCCTTGGCGCAGGCCTCGACGGCCTCCTCGGCGGAGGCCTTGCTCATGGTGAAGGGCTTCTCCACGAACACGTGCTTGCCCGCGCGCGCGGCGGCGATCACCTGCGCAGCATGGGCCTTGTGCGGGGTCGCGAGCACCACCGCCTTGACCGAAGGGTCAGCCAGAACCGCCTCGAAGCTTGGCTCCAGCCGGATGTCGTTGGCCTTGGCGAAATCGGCGGCGCGCTCGGGACGTCCGGTCGCGCCCGAGACGAAGCGCAGGCCGGCGGCATTGTTCCCCTGCACGCTGGCGACGAGCTTCTGGCCCCAGCCTCCCATGCCGATGATCGCGGTATCCAGCACCGATCCAAACCCCCTTCAGCTTTGTTCAAGGCTTGCCGCCATGCGCGGCAGCCGCATCAAGCCCCAGCCCACGACCAGTGACGAAAGCGCGACCGCGACCAGCACCGGCCATTGCAGGCCGAACACCTCGCCTGCCGCGCCAAGCATCAATGCCCCCGCGGCCGGACAGCCCCGCGTGATGAGACCCCAGAGGCTCAGCACGCGGCCGCGCATTGCAGGGTCTGCGGCACTCTGCGCCAGCGTCTGCACTGAAATGCCGTGCACGCTGGCCGCCGCGCCCATCGCTGCACCGGCGACCAGGCCCAGCGGGAACCAGCCAGTGATGACGAAGCCCGCGGTCGCCACCGCCTGGCAGGCGATCGCCAGCACGGCGATTCGCGTCGTGCCGCGTAAATGCCCGCGCGCCGCGACCAACACACCGGAGATCAACGCGCCGACGCCGAACGCAGCGGTCAGCAAGGCCAGAGCCTCCGCCCCACGCCCGAACGCGCGCTCCACAAAGGGCGGCAGGATCTCCTGAACGCCGCGCAACAAGATGGCCGAGACCGCCGCGAAGGCCAGCAGCGGCCCCAATCCGGGGTGCCGCGCCGCATAGGTGATGCCCTCGCGCACCTCGCCGAACAGGCTCGCAGTCGCCGGGTGGCCGCGCCGCTGAGCGGGATCGATCACCAGCATCGGTATCGTGGCCGTCGCAATAAGATAGGCCGCCACGTTGCAAAAAATCGCCGGCGCCACACCGGCATAAGCAATCAGCGGTCCTGCCAACGCTGGCCCGATAAACCGTGCCACGTTAAAGCAGAGCGAATTCAGCCCCACCGCCGCCGGCAGGTCAGGCCGTGGGACGATCCCCGGCATCAAGGTCTGCCGCGCCGGTTGCGCGAAGCTCGCAGCAATCCCTGACAAAACCTCGAGCGCCAACAACAACCCGATCGTCATCTGATCGGCCAGGATCAGCAGCCCGACCACCAGGGCAACTACGCCAATTGCCCCCTGTGTGACGATCGCAAGCCTCACTCGGTCCACCCGATCCGCGATCGCCCCGGCAATCGGGCTCGCAATCACCGCCGGTGCCAGGTCGCAGAACGCCACCATCCCAACCCAAAACGCACTGCCCGTCAGTTGCCAGGCAAACCACGACACGGCAATCCGATGCATCCACAACCCGGTCCACGCCGTCAGCGAAGCCGCGAAGAAAATGCGCGCATTGCGATGCGCCAACGCACGGCCAAGGTTGGAGAAGATCGCCACGGGCGGTCAGTGAAGGCCGGGGGCGCTGCCCCCAGCCCCCCGCCGGGGATCGCGCCGATCCCCGGGCCCCTGCGTGTTTTGGTCCTGAGTTGGGGAGGGGCTGGGACTTTGGTGAATGGGCCGGGCTGCGGAGGGGCGCGTCGCGCGAGTTCCTGCGGGATAGCGCTGACTTTGCGTCCCTCCGCAGCCCGGCTCGCCTCCGGCGAGACTCAACACCCTCCCAAAACCCAGCACCAACGCACGGAGGTCCAGGATTGACACGATCCTGGCGGGGTCGAGGGGCGGAGCCCTCGCCTTGCTACCCCCGCGGCGTTCACCCTCAGCGCGCTGGGCGCGGGGTGGACTGGCGGACGCAGTCGCGGGCCAGGCGGTCACGTTCGAAGGATCGGCCGGCGTTGTCGTTCTGGGCGCGCAGGCTGGGGATGGAGCTTTGGCTGCCGAGACGGTTTTCGCCTTCGTCGATGCGCATTTGCTGGCCGCGGTCGCGGAACAGGACAACGCGTTCGGACTCGCGGCGGCAGGCATCTTCGATGGTGGGTGCGCCGGCGGAGGTGGTGGCGGTCGGTGCGGGCGCGGGGCGGGGATCGTTGAAGGCGCAGCCGGCGATCAGTAGCGGGAAGAGCAACGCGACTCGGGTCATGTCAGGCCTCGGCGGGAATGGCCTTCGAGAGTAGCGCGCGGAGCCCCTCCGCGTCGAACCGTGCGCCCCGGTCGAGTGGCATGGCGGCGGCGGCCTCGATCAGCGCGGGGTGGAATTCGGCGCCTTCGCGGGTGAGGGTCCAGAGGGGCGCGAGGAAGGGCGCGCGGGGCAGGATGTCGACGAGAGCGAGCAGCCGGAGGCACAGCGCCAATCCGGGGAGGGTTTCGAGGCCGGTGCGGGCGTTGATCGCCTCGGCCCAGGCGGCGGCGTCGCGGTCGGCGAGGGCGAGGGTGGTGGGCTCGCCATCGGGCGAGGCGAAGCGCAGCAGTCGCGGCTGGCCAAAGGTCTCGGCGGCGGCGGCCTGGCGCGCGACTTCCCAGGCCTCGAGCAGGTCGCGCGGCCGCACGGCGGGCAGCGCCTCGGGCGGCAAGGGGATGGCGTAGGTCAGGACGCCGTCGGGGGCGCGGGCGGTACGAATGGCAGGCACGGGATGAAGGTGGCGTCGCGGTGGGTGATCCGCCAGGGATGCTGAGCACGATTGTAGGCTCGCGGTGGCTTGACTGGCCCGCTGGTCCGGGCAGGCTCACCGCCATGACACATCCCGCCGACCTCTCTCTCTCCGACGCCAGCCAGCGGGTTCAGGCGGGCACCCTCTCCGCCGCCGAGTTGGCGGAGGCTTACCTGGAACGGATCCTTGCGCGCGAGCCCGTGCTCCGCGCCTTCGCTTGGCTGGACCCGGCGCTGGTGCGACAGGAAGCGACGACGATCGATGCTCGCAGGGTGAAGGGGCCGCTTACGGGAATCCCATTTGGTATCAAAGACGTGATCGACACGGCTGACCAACCGTCTCAATATGGATCGCCGATTTGGTCGGGGTGGCGGCCGCGTTCGGATGCGGCGTGCGTGGCGGCGGCGCGGCTTGCCGGGGCGAACATCATTGGCAAGACTGTCACCACGGAGTTCGCCACGCGGACCCCGGGTGCCACGACGAACCCGGCCAATCCGCGGCACACGCCAGGCGGATCCTCGCAGGGCTCGGCGGCGGCGGTCGGCGCAGGCGTGGTCCCGATCGCGTTTGGAACCCAGACGGCGGGCAGCATCATCCGCCCGGCGGCGTTCTGCGGCGCCGTCGGGTTCAAGCCAAGCTACGGCACTCTGCACAGAGCTGGCATGAAGGTCATGAGCGAAAGCCTTGATACCATTGGCATCATGACGCGCAATGTGGCGGATGTTGCCTTCGGCATGTCGGCACTCACCGGGCGCTCGCACGGGAATGTCGGGGCCAAACCGGTGCGGGCGCCGCGCCTCGCCGTGGTAATGGGGCCGCAGGCCGACCTTGCGGCGCCCGAGACCTTGGCGCTGTTCGATGGCGTTGCCGAGGCATGCCGCCGCGCCGGGGCCACGGTCACGCCGGTGACGCTAACGCCACCGATGGGCGAAGCCTTCGAGGCGCATCCCTTCGTCATGAACATGGAGAGCGCGGCATCCATCGCCTGGGAAATGGACCAGGCCCGTGCCCTCGTCTCTCCGGTGCTCGCCGAGCGCATGGAGTGGGCGCGCGCGCAGGACCCGGCCAAGCTGGAGGCCGGTCGCGCCGCCTTCGCCGCCGCCCGCGCCGCTTTTCCCGCGATGATCGACGGTTTCGACGCGGTGCTGACCCCCGCCGCGCCGGGCGAAGCGCCGGAGGGGCTCGGCTGGACCGGCGATCCCGGGTTCAACACGCTCTGGACCTTGCTTCACGTTCCCTGCGTCACGGTCCCGGCGGGCGTTGGTCCGCGCGGGCTGCCGCTCGGCGTGCAGGTGGTCGGGCGGATTGGCCAGGACGCCGCCACGTTGGCTTGGGGCGAATGGGTCGCGCAGGCGCTGCGTTGAGACAACACGCCAGAAGATAAGCAACCGGTGGCCGGGGGCATGAGCGCGGCCGCTGCCCTCGAGGCCGCCGAGCGCCACCTGGCCTCAGGCCGGATGGTGCCCTGGCCTACAAGCGCCACGCGAGCGCGAACTGGCGGGTTTGAAGGCGGCCACTAAGCGGAAGGGGTGCGGCGCCGACATCCGCGTGGTGTCCCGCAGGCCATGCGCGTCGAGGCGTAGATTTTTCGGATTCAGCCCGACCAGGCGTAGGAACGGTCCCGTCGCCGCACGGCACCGGCAGCCTCGCGTGCGCGGCCCAACAGCCGGACGGCTTGCTCATGCAGGGTGCCCGGGCTTGGCCGCAGGTTGTCCAAGGCCAGGTAGTTGAGCCGCAGCCAGATGCCGAACTCGCGTCGGCCGGAATCATTTAGCGCTTTGATTGCAGGTGTATCGGCGATGCCCGCTATGACCTGCCCACGGACACGCCAGATCTGGTTCACCAGCGCCTGACCCGTGGGCAGGGTCCGGTCATCGGCCTCGGTGCGCTCGATCATGACCATCTGGTGCAGCCAGAGCGTGACCTGGTCAGCGGTGTCACTGTGGTAAAGGCTGATACCCAGGCGGATCGGGATCAAAAAACTGGTCCCAGGATTGAAGGTTTTCGGGCGCACGGCGCTGTTCCTCGGTCGCGCGCGAGGCCGCGACACCGAGATAGGCGCACCGCACGCGGCCGCGTGCTCCGGATCCCACGTATAGCGCGAGGTTTCGTCATGGGCCTGCGTCGGGAGCTGACCGTCGATCAGGCTGCGCTGGAAGGCGCCGCTGGTTAACAGCGCGCGCAGCATCGCGATGCGGGTCGCGTCGAAGGCGGGAAGCCGCAGCACCGGCGTCTCCGACGGCTGGGCCGAGGCAATGCCCGGCATGAGCAGCGCCGCGCCGAGCGCCAGCACCGCGGCGGGTCACGGGCAAGTCCTCAATCCATGGCTGAACCAAGGCAGCGCCCTCCGTCTGGACGTCGGCAGGAAGGGGCCGGCCGTTGTCGTTTCGATATTTTATCGGTTAGCGCGCGGCCCGCCAGGCCGGTTGCGCCGTGATTCACGCACGCGGCGGGAACACCCCCGGCGCCGTCGCAAGCTCCGCCACCGTATCGAAATCTCGCAGCACCGCGTCATCGGGCATCTCGACCTCGACCATGCGATCGGCGTGCTGCCCGACGAGGTGCCGCGCGCCGACATCACCGGTGATGGCGAGCATGGCGGGGATGAATTCGCGCGCCCACAGCATCGGGTTGCCCTGCTTGCCGCGGTAGGTCGGCATCACGATGGCACGGCCTTCCTCCGGGTCGAAGGCGGCCAGCAGCTTGTCGAGCATGGCGGTGCTGATCAGCGGCATGTCCCCGAGACAGACCAGCACGCCATCCGCATCCGGCGGCACCGCGGCGAGCCCGGCCTTGAGGCTCGCCGACAGGCCCTCGGCGAAATCCTCCGCATGGATGAAGGTGACACGGCGCCCCGCCAGCGCCGTCTGCACCGCTTCCTGCTCATGGCCGGTCACCACGATCACCGGGTGCGCCTGGCTGGCGAGCACGCCATCGACGACGCGCACGACCATCGGCGTGCCCTTCGTGTCCCGCACGAGCAGCTTGTTCAGCGGCGCCATGCGGCGGGAGCGGCCGGCGGCGAGCACCAGCGCCGCGATCTTGCGCGCCCGGCGCGGCGCATTCGCCGGCGGCGGCACCTTGGGCGCCTCGCCACGCGGCATCGGCCGGGTCTCGATCTCCTTGAGCAACCCGCCGACACCCATCGCCATAATGTCGCGCGGCGTCACCTCCAGACCCGCGAACAGGCGCTGGAGCACCCAGTCGAAGCCATTCAGCTTCGGGCTGCGCGCGCAGCCCGGCAGCACGATGGCCGGCACCGTGCCGATGCGCCCGAGGCAGAGCAGGTTGCCTGGATCAACCGGCATGCCAAAATGCGCGATCTCGCCCCCGGCACGGATGATGGCGGCCGGACCGGTATCGCGCCGGTCAACGACGGCCGAGGCGCCGATCAGCAGCACCATGTCCGCGCCCTCCTTAAGAAGCGCGCGCAGGGCGGCGGCGGCGGCGTGTTCCTCGTGTGGCGTGCGGCGGACCGGCAGCAGGCTGCCATGCAGCGCCTCCACCCGGTCGCGCGTTGCCTCGGTGGTGCCTTCCATCACGCTTTCCTTGATGCCCGGCAATTCCGTGAGCACGAGCCCAACCTTCAGCGGGCGGAAGGGATGCACGGCGATGGGCGGCCTGTTCCCTTTCGCGATGGTCTCGGCGAGCGCGACCACCGCACCAGGGGACGAGAAGGGGATGACCTTGATGGTCGCCACCATCTCCTTCGCGCTCACCGGCGTGTAGTTCGGCAGGGTCGCGACGGTGAGGCTCTCATCCATCTGGTTGATGCGTTCGAGGCGCGCGACGTCCAGCACGAGCAGCCCGGCGGCCTCGGCCACGAGGTTCACCCGACCGGTGGCAGCGCGACTGCGGGCGAGAAGGCTACCGCGCATCGCCTCCGCCAGCCGGTCCGCAGCCTCATCCTCTGGAACGTCGCCGCGCGCGAGTCGGGCCGCAATGACCGAGCCATGCCCCTCGGCCCGCAGTGCGGCAATGCCGGCGGCATCGAGCGCGGTGCCCTTCTTGATGACCCGCCCCTTGAGCCGCATCGTGTGGGCGAGGATGGCGCCCTCGGCTTCCTCGAGCCGGGTCGGTCCGAAGTTCACGCCGGAACCTTCGCGGCCATGGCGCCGGGCCGCACCTCGCCAAGCACCGCGCCGCGACGTGCGGCGACGATCTCCGCCATGATCGAGAGCGCGATCTCGGACGCCGTCACCGCGCGGATGTCGAGGCCCACCGGCGCATGGATGCGCGCGATCGCCTCCGGCCCATGGCCGAGCTCCGCGAGCCGCGCGATGCGCTTTGCGTGAGTGCGGCGGGAGCCAAGCGCGCCGATGTAGAATGCCCCCGAGCGCAGCGCGATATCGAGCGCGGGGTCATCGAGCTTCGGGTCGTGCGTCAGCGTCACCACGGCGGTGCGGGTGTCGGGTGCGAGCTCGGCCATCGCATCGTCGGGCCAGGCGTCAATCAGCGTCACGCCAGGCAGCCGTTCCTCGGTCGCGAAGGCGCGGCGAGGGTCGATGACGGTGACGGCGAAGCCCAGCGCCGGCGCCATCGGGGCCAGCGCCTGGGTGATGTGCGCAGCGCCAATCACCAGCAGCCGCAGCGGTGGCGTGTAGGGGTGGATGAACCAGGTCTCGCCTTCAAGCGTGAGGCTGCGCGCGGCATCGGCGTCGAGCGCCGCGACCGCGGCCTCAGCCAGCGCAGCGGGCACGCCCTCGCCGGGAAACAGGTGCTGCGCGCCATCAGCCAGCCGGGTCAGCAGCGCCACCGGGCGCTTGGCCGCGCGTTCGGCCTGCAGGCGCGCGAGGGTTTCCGCTCTCACGCGATGGGTTCCACGAAGACCTTGAGCTTGCCGCCGCAGGATAGCCCGACCTCCCACGCGCGCTCATCACTGATGCCGAAATCGAGCAGGGCGGGGGCACCGGAATTCATCGCCACCTTGGCGGCATCGGCGACCGCGCCCTCGATGCAGCCGCCGGAGACGGAGCCGGCGAGCTTGCCGCTCATCGTCACCGCGAGCTGGGAGCCGGCCGGCCGTGGGCTGCTGCCCCAGGTCTCCACCACGGTCGCGAGTGCCACCTGCTCGCCCGCATCGCGCCAGGCGCCGGCGATCGCCAGGATGTCTTCGGTCATGCGGGTCTTCCATGAGAAGCGGAGAGAGAGGCGACGAGGGCGCGCAGGCTTTCGAGATTGTGCACGGGTCGGAACTCATCGACATGCGGCAGCATCGCCCGGATGCCCTGGGATTTGGGTTCGAAGGCGGCGTAGCGCAACAGCGGGTTCAGCCAGATAAGCCGCCGGCAAGAATGGTGCAGCCGCTCCGTCGCCTCCGCCAGCCCCTCGGCGCCGTCGCGGTCGAGCCCATCGGTGATCAGCAGCACGACCGCGCCCTGGCCGAGCACCCGGCGCGACCAGTCCCGGTTGAAGCGGGCAAGCGATTCGCCGATCCGGGTGCCGCCGGACCAGTCGGGCACCGCCTTGGCCACCTGCTCGAAGGCCACCTCGGCATCGCGGTGGCGCAGCTGCCGCGTGACGTTTGACAGGCGGGTGCCGAACAGGAAGGTGCTCACCCGCTCGCGGTCATTTGCGAGCGCGTGGAGGAAGTGGATCAGCACCTGGGCGTAGCGCGCCATGGAGCCGGAGATGTCGCACAGCGCCACCAGCGGCGGCGGCCGCGTCACCCGTCGGCGGCGCGAGAGGCCGAGGATCTCGCCGCCAGTGCGCAAGCTGTCGCGCACCGTAGCGCGCAGGTCGGCGACGGGGCCGGAGGGGTCGGGGCGGAACCGACGGGTGCGGCGCTCATCGAGCGGCAGGACGAGCTTGCGGATCTCCCGCTTGGCGTTGGCGATGTCGGCCGCCGACATCGCCTCGAAATCCATCCCCTGGAGGCGCTCGGCCGCACTTACCGTCGCCGTCATGTCGATCTCGGGCGGGCGCTCCTCGGGCGGTTTCGGCTGCGGCTTGGGGCCACCCTGCATGGCTTCCGCGAGACGGCGGGCGGCCGGCGGCGGCTTCTCGGGCGGGGCCTTCTGGCCTTCGAGCATGGCCATCATAGCTGCGTGCTTGTCGGCCTCCGGGTCACGCCAGAACAGCTGGAAGGCCTGGTCGAAGATCTCGAAATGCTCGCGGCGGCGGAGCATCACGGCGCGCAGCGCTGCGTAGAACTGGCGGCGGTCCCCGATGTCAATCCGCGTCAGCGCATCCATGGCCGCGAGGGTCTCGGTCGGACCCACGGGCAGCCCGGTGCGGCGCAACAGCCGCCCGAAGGCGGCGAGGTTCGGTGCCAGGGCGTGCTCGCCCTTGGCAGGATCGCGGGGGGACAACATGACGCACCTGCCTAGCACGTGGCCAACGCGTCGGCATCCGCTCACGCAATTGCAAAAAATTGCCGCGCCGTGCCACTGTCGACGTGGAATTGGTAGTCGCGCTGCGCGCCCCCACCAGACCATCCCTAGAACCGCTGCTCGGAGAGAAACCATGCACCACCAAAGCTGCATTTGCTGCCGTGGCACGCCGTTCATTGCCGGGCGGCGCCAGGTTCTCGGCGGCGTTGTCGGCACCGTGGCAGTGGCATTCGCCGGCCGCGCACAGGCTGCTGATCCGGTTCCTCACACCACGCTCACCCCGGACCAGGCTTTGCAGGCGATGAAGGATGGCAATCGCCGGTTCGTCACCAATGCCCCCTTCCTCAGCTTGCTGGGGCGCGAGCGCCGGGTGGAACTGGCACGCGGGCAGGCGCCCTTCTGCGTACTGGTTGGCTGTTCGGACAGTCGCGTGCCGCCAGAAATCCTGTTTGGGCGCGGCCTGGGTGAGTTGTTCATCGTGCGCAACGCCGGCAACACCGTGGACACGGCGGCTCTCGGCAGCGTCGAATATGGAGTGGGCGTTCTCGGCTGCCCGCTGGTGGTTGTCCTCGGGCACGAAGCATGCGGCGCGGTCGCGGCTGCCGTGCAGGTGGTAGAACGGAATGCCGCCTTCCCAGGCGTCATCGGCGACATGATCCAGCCCATCATCCCGGCGGTCCTGGCCGCTCGCGGGCAACCGGGCGATCTGCTGGAGAATGCCGTGCGGATGAATGCGCGCCGCGTCGCCGCCCGGATGCGGACCCAGAGTACCATCCTGGCCGATGCGGTGCGCACAAACGGGGTGAAGATCGTGGCCGCGCGCTACAACCTCGAAAACGGCGACGTCGACTGGTTCGAGGAAACCTGACCTGCGGCGAGAGGCTCGCCACCGGTGGTGGATGCGCTTCGGTGTGCTCGCCGCGCTACCGACATCTGAGGCGCGTCGATGCAACATCACTCCCCGATGGGGGCGCCGGTTCGATCAGGCCCGCCCGGCGCGGGCCTGCTCCACCAGCTTTGCCGCCGACTCGCCGCGCAGCTTCTCGATGTCGTCCTGATACTTCAGCAGCACGCCAAGTGTGTCGTCGACGGCGCCCGGTTCCAGCTCCGTTGCGTCGAGTGCCGCCAGTGCATTGGCCCAGTCGATGGTCTCGGCGACACCGGGCAGCTTGAAGTAGTCGCCTTGCCGCAGCGCCTGGACGAAGGCCACGACCTGCCCCGAGAGCTTTGCCGGGATGGCGGGGGCGCGGAGCGCCAGGATCGCGCGTTCCCGCGCGGCGTCGGGGTAGTCGACCCAATGATAAAGGCAGCGCCGCCGGATCGCGTCATGCACTTCGCGGGTCCGGTTCGACGTGATGATCACCACCGGCGGCACCAGCGCCTTGATCGTCCCGAGCTCCGGGATGGTGATCTGGAAATCGGCCAGCACCTCCAGAAGGAAGGCCTCGAACGGCTCGTCCGCGCGGTCCAGCTCATCGATCAGAAGCACCGAGGGTTCGCCGGTGATGGCCGAGAGCAGTGGGCGTTCCTGAAGGTATTCCGGCGCGTAGATGCCGCGCTCCATCGCTGCGCGGTCGCGATCGCCGGCGGCTTCGGCGAGGCGGATGGCCATCAGCTGGCGGGCATGGTTCCACTCATAGGCCGCGGCCGAGAGGTCGAGCCCGTCATAGCATTGCAACCGCACGAGCCGGCGCGGCAGATTCGCCGCCAGCACCTTGGCGATCTCGGTCTTGCCGGTGCCGGGCTCGCCTTCGAGGAACAGCGGCCGGCCCATGGTGAGGGCGAGGTGGATGGTGGTGGCGAGCGCCTTATCCGCGACGTAGCCGCCCTCCGCGAGCAGCAGCCGGGTCGCCTCGACAGTGGCCGGCAGCGACATCAGAGGAACATCAGCGCCAGGATGACCAGCCAGATGGCGAACCCACCCCAGAAGGTCAGCGGCAGGCCGAAGGGTTCCAGCATGAACATCGTACGGAGCGGGCTCATCACCATGGGCGCGCTTGAAACCATCGTCGGGGCTGGGCGGGGCACGTCGCCGTGCACGGTGATGGGGGCAGGCGCATCGGGCTGGGTCAGGTATTCGGTGTCGGTCCCGGGGACCGGCACGCCGCGTCGGGCCGCTTCGATCGCCGCATCCTGGTCAGATTCCGGGCTGGTATCGAAGGCGGCGGCCGGTGCGTTGGCCGCCGTCATGTGCGCGGCGAAGCGGTCGAAGAACTGGTCGGCCATCTGCTTTGCGGTGCTGTCGATCAGTCGGGCGCCGAGCTGCGCCATCTTGCCGCCGACCTGCGCCTTGACCGCGTAGGTGAGGATGGTACCAGCGCCATCATCGGTCAGCTTCACGTCCGCCCCGCCCTTGGCGAAGCCCATGGCGCCGCCATTGCCCTCGCCGGCGATTGTGTAGCCATTCGGCGCATCCAGGTTCTCGAGCTTCACGCGGCCGGCGAACTTCGCCGCCATGGGGCCGAGCTTGATCGCGATGCGGGCGGAAAACCCATCCTCCGTGCGCTCCATCGTCTCGCAGCCAGGAATGGAGGCGCGCAGCACCTCAGGGTCGTTCAGCCCTTCCCAGACAGCCTGACGCGGCGCCGCGATGAGGCGCTCACCAGTCATTTCCATGGATCTAATCTCCGCTCGGTTGCCGGCAGAGTAGAGCCGGGGTGGCGTAGGTGAAAGAGGGGGCGAGCGAAATCAGACGCTTGTGTGCCCCCGACGTTGGCGAGTTTGGCGGCTTGGGGCGTTTGGCGGCATGATGCGGGGCCAACGCAACACAGCGGGAATGCCCCATGCCCTACATCATCGCCGACGATCTGCCCGACCAGCCCGCCGGCATCCGGTTCCGCGCGCTGCTCGAGCGCCCCCAGATCCTGCGCATGCCCGGCGCGCATCTCGGCATCGCCGCCCTGCTCGCGAAGAAGGCGGGGTTCGAGGCGCTGTACATGTCCGGTGCGGCGATGAGCGCGACGATGGGGCTGCCCGACCTCGGCATGATCACCGTCGATGACGTCGCCTGGCACGTCCGCCAAGTGGTCCGCTCCTCCGGCCTGCCGGTGCTGGTCGATGGCGACACCGGCTACGGCGAGGCGCTCAACGTCATGCACATGGTGCGCTGCTTCGAGGAGGCGGGGGCAGGGGCCGTCCATCTCGAGGACCAGTTGCTGCCCAAGAAGTGCGGCCACCTCAACGACAAGAAGCTCGCCGGCGCCGACGAGATGTCCGCCAAGGTCCATGCCGCCCGGCGGGCCCGGCGGAACCTCGTCATCATCGCGCGCACCGATGCGGTCGCGAGCGAGGGAATGGACGCCGCGGTGGACCGCGCCAAGCGCTACCTCGACGCTGGTGCCGATGCCATCTTCCCGGAGGCCCTGGTGACGGCCGACATGTTCCGCGAGTTCGCGGCACGCATGCCCGGCGTGAAGCTGCTGGCCAACATGACCGAATTCGGCCGCACGCCGTTCTTCACCGCCGAGGAATTCCAGGCAATGGGCTATGCCATGGTGATCTGGCCGGTGAGCCACCTCCGCGTCGCGGCCCGCGCCATGGAGGATCTTTACGGCGCCATCGCGCGGGACGGCGGCACCCATGGCAGCGTCGACCGCATGCAGACACGGGCCCAACTTTACGAGACGATCAACTACCACGCCTATGAATCGCTCGACGCCAGTCTGATCGCGACCATCGTGCCGGAGGCCATGCCGCAGCGGAGCTGATGCCGGCCGCGTGATCAGGCGATCAGGTAGGCGAGCACGAAGGCGGCGATCACAAGCACCACCGAGATGCCCAGGATCCAGCGGACGTGGCCCGTGGTGCGGGCACCGCGGACGGCGTCGGTCGATCCGGGCGGGCGAGGTGGTTCTTTCTGCGTCTCGGTCATGACCGTGACAACATTTCCCTCCGGCGAAGGTTGCACGGCCAGGGCACTGGTACCGCAGGCCCAATCTGCGCCAGGATCGCGACAATCGAGGGAGGCCAGATCCATGGACGGGACCACGCAACCACAGAACCTCTGGGACCGCCGGGCTGAGTCCCTCGGCAATGTGGTGGAGCTTCAGCATGTGAACCTGCAGGTGCCGGACCAGCTGCTGGCGACCGCCTTCTACATCAGTGCCCTGGGGCTCACCCGCGACCCCTATTTGATGACCGGCATCGACAACATGTGGGCCAACGCCGGCGTCAGCCAGTTCCACCTGCCGACCGGGCCGGCGCAGGTGCTGCGCGGTACGGTGGGCCTGGTGCTGCCCGACCGCGGCCAGCTGCTGCATCGGCTGGAGCGCGCGCGGCGCTCGCTGGACGGCACCCGCTTCGCCTTTCAGGAGGCCGATGACCATGTCGCGGTCACCTGCCCGTGGGGCAATCGCGTGCGCTGCCACGCGCCGGATGCTGGGCGTTACGGGCACATCACACTCGGCATTCCCTATGTCGAGTTCAATGCAGCGCCGGGAACGCTGGACGGGATCGCGCGCTTCTATGAGCAGATCGTGGGCGCCCCCACCGCGCGTGCCGATGGTGCGCTGCGGGTCCGCGTGGCGCGCGAGCAGCACCTCGTCTACCGGGAGACGGACGCGCCGCAGCCCGCCTTCGATGGCCATCACATCCAGCTCGCCTTCGTCGATTTCGGTGGCGTGCATGCGAAGCTCGCGGCGCGCGGCCTGATCTCGCGCGAGGATAGCGAGCACCAGTACCGCTTCACGAAGCTGATCGACCCCGCGGATGGCGGGCTGCTGTTCGAGGTCGAGCACGAAATCCGCAGCACGACTCACCCGTTATTTGCGCGTGCGCTCGTCAACCGCAACGCGGCCATCAGCAACACGCGCTACGCGCCGGGCCATGAAGCCGCGCATTGGGCGATGCCACCCGCTTGACACAGGACAGGGCGCATCGGAGCGTCATGGCTCCCTGCCGCCCGGAGTCCGCATGCGCATCGTGTTTCCCGCCTTCGCCCTCGCGGCGCTCCTTGCCTTCGGTGCCGCCGCGCAGGATGCCGAACATCCGCCCAATGCGCGCATGGTGGTGGGCTCGGATTTCGGTGTCGCGCCCTGGATGATGCGCGGGCCGAACGGCCCCGAAGGCTTCGGCGTCGACCTGATGACCGAGATCGCCCGCCGCCTCGGGCGTCCGGGCGTCGAGATCGTGGACACCAACTTCTCCGGTCTGTTCGCGGCCCTGTTCGCGCGGCGCTTCGAGTTCACCGCCAATCCGCTGAACATCACCGAGGAGCGTGCGCAGCGCATGCTCTACACGGAGCCGTTCTTCGCCACCGGCAACGGCTTCATCGTCCGCCGCGGCGAGACGATGGCCGGGCTGGAAGTCCTGCGAGGCCGCGCCATCGCGGTCAATCGCGGCACCATCTCCGACACCTGGGCCACGGCCAACGCCGAACGCTACGGCTTCGAAGTGCAGCGCTACGACACCTTCCCGGACAGCGTGCAGGCCGTCCTGACGCGGCGCGCCTTCGCCGCCATCAACGAAATCCCCACGGCTGTCTATGCCGCGAGCCAGAACCGCAACATCACGGTTGCCTTCAACGACTACACCGGGCGCAATTTCGGCATCGCCTTCCGCCAGGAAAGCCGCGAATACCGCAACCGCGTCGAAATGGTCATCGAGTGCATGAAGCAGGACGGTTTCATGGCGCGCCTGCATGAGCGCTGGTACGGCGTGCCGCCGGCGGAGGGCACGTCGTTGACCACCATCTTCCCGGGCTTCGGTCCGCCAGGGCTGCCGGGCTTCGAGGACACGCCGCACACGCTGACCTGCAGCTGATCCGCAAGCGCCAATGGAGCGCTTCGCCGAATACTACCTCAACCTCGAGATCCTGCAGCGCTACGGCCCGGAGATCGTGGCGGGGCTGTGGGTTACCCTCGGCGTAGCGGTGGCCACGGTCGCCATTGGGCTGGGGATGGGCCTCGCGATGGCGGTGGCGCTGATCGCACGGGTCCCGGTGCTGCGCTGGGTGATCGGCGCCTGGATCGAGGTGTTCCGCACCCTGCCGCAGCTGGCCGTCATCATCTTCGTCTATTTCGGCCTGCCCTATGCGGGCGTCACGCTCTCACCTTTCTGGGCGACGGCGGGGGCGCTGGGCGCGGTGCTCTCCGCCTTCGCCGCCGAGATTTTTCGAAGTTCCATCCAGGCCTTGCCGCAGGGGCAATGGGACGCGGCGGCCGCACTCGGGCTGCGCTTTCGCACCACCTTCTTCCGGGTAATCCTGCCGCAGGCGATCCGCCTTGCCGTGCCGCTGCTGACCAACCGCACTATCGCCATCACCAAGGGGACCGCGTTGGGGACCGCCGTGGCACTGCCGGAAATTCTGGGGCGCGCGCAATCGGCGATGGCGATTTCGGCGAACCCGTCACCACTGACCCTCGCGGCCTGCCTCTACCTCATCCTGTTCCTACCGCTGGTGGTCGCGAGCCGATGGCTCGAAGCGAGCCGCGTGGTGCCGCGCTGATGCCCGAATGGCTCGACCTCCTGCTGGAGAATTTTGCGGACCCGGATAGTGCTACGAAGGCTTGGCCGCTGCTGCGCCAGGGGCTGTGGCTGACACTGCAGCTCACGGCGGTCGCGTTGCCGTTGGGGATGCTGGCGGGCCTGGTCATCGGCATGCTGTATGCACTGGGCGGGCGCATCACGCGGGCGGTGCTCATCGTCTACATCGACCTGTTCCGGGCCTTCCCGGTGCTGGTGCTGCTGATCCTCGTCTATGTCGGGCTGCCGTTCGTGGGCCTCACCCTGCCGGCTTTCGCGGCCGCCGTGCTGGCGCTGGTGCTGAACAATTCGGGCTATTTCGGGGAAATTTTCCGGGCCGGGCTGATCAGCATCCCGTACGGCCAGCGTGAGGCGGCGGCTGCACTCGGCCTCAGCCCGTTCCGCACCATGCGCCTGGTGGTGCTGCCGCAGGCGTTCCGCGCGATCGCGGCGCCCTTGGCCTCCAACGCGCTGGAGCTGGTAAAGGCGACCTCGATCGCCTCCCTGGCCTCGCTGCCGGAGCTGCTGCGCAGCGCCCGGGTGGCGCAGGAACAGACCTACAATCCGACCCCGTTGATGCTGGCCGCGCTGATGTATTTCGTCATGCTGTGGCCCTTCGCCCGCCTCGTGGCCCGTCTGGAGCGGCGAATGCTCGCGCGGGGAGCGAGGTAAGGGCCTTAGTCGTCGGATGTCACTTGGCTTTGCACCCGGTGCGGCTTCCCGCGACCCCTCCCGGCGTGGCACAAGGCCTCATGCCCGATTGCGTCTTGCCCGAGTCGACCGACCCCGCCGAGGTGTTGCACCGCGTCTTCGGCTACGAGACCTTCCGGGGTGCGCAGGAGGAGGTGGTCCGCCACGTCGTCGGCGGCGGTTCGGCCATGGTTCTGATGCCGACGGGCGGCGGTAAAAGCCTGTGTTACCAGGTGCCTGCGCTGTGCCGGCCCGGCGTCGGCGTGGTCATCTCACCGCTGATCGCGTTGATGGAGGACCAAGTGTCCTCGATGCGCGAGTTCGGCGTCGCGGCGGCGGCACTTCACTCCGACCTTCCGCCGGACGAGGCGCGTGGCGTGCTGCGGGACCTTCACCAGGGCCGGCTCAAGCTGCTGTACATCTCGCCCGAGCGCCTGCTGCTGGATGGCACCATGCAGCGGCTCGCGGAGATGCAGATCGCGCTGTTCGCGGTGGATGAGGCGCATTGCGTCAGCCAGTGGGGCCACCACTTCCGACCCGAATACCGCGGGCTTTCGGCACTCGGCCGCAACTTCCCCGAAGTGCCGCGCCTGGCCCTCACCGCGACCGCCGATCCGCGCACGGCAGAGGATATCCGCCAGCAACTGGACCTCGGCGACGCGCCGGTGTTCCGCGCCTCCTTCGAGCGCCCGAACATCCTCGTCGAGGCGCGGCCCCGCGAGCAGGAGTTCCGCCAGCTCATCGGCTTCGTGCGCGAGGTCGGCGGCACCGGCATCGTCTACTGCGCGACGCGGGCGAGGACCGAGAGTTTCGCCGAAAAGCTGCGCGGGGAGGGGGTGGACGCCCTCGCTTTCCACGCAGGCATGGAGGCCTCGGCCAAGCGCGACGCGCATCGCCGCTTCGCGCGCGGCGAGCAGGTAGTGATGGCCGCGACCATCGCTTTCGGCATGGGCATCGACCGGCCGGATGTGCGCTGGGTGGCGCACCTCAACATGCCGCGCAGCCCGGAGAGTTGGTACCAGGAGATCGGGCGCGCGGGACGCGATGGCCTTGCGGCGCGCTCCCTGCTGCTCTACTCCGCCGCCGATATCGCGGTGGCCCGCCACCACATCGAGGAAAGCACCGCCGAGCCCGAGCAGAAGCGCATCGAGCGCCAACGCCTGGACGCCATGATCGCCATCGCCGAGACCA
>JAQGHV010000013.1 GCA_028288785.1 Rhodospirillales bacterium
CCAGCGGCCCATGCCCACCGCCAAGCCCCGGTGCCGCCAGGATCGCCGCCCGCACATAGCGCCTGGCACGCGCGACCGCCTCCACCAGGACCATCCCCTGCGCCAGCCCACACGCGATCGCGGAGGCCAGGGTGCACCCCGTCCCGTGCGTGTGGCGCGTCGGAATCCGCGTGTCCGCAAACCGCTCCACACCCTCCCGCGTCACCAGCAGATCGACCAGCGCATTCCCATCGAGATGCCCGCCCTTCACCAGCACCGCGCCCGCCCCCATTGCCAGGATCGCCTGCCCCGCGCGCAGCATCGAAGCCTCATCATCAACCGGAAACCCCGCCAGAATCGCCGCCTCCGGCAAGTTCGGCGTCACCAAAGCCGCAGCCGGCACGAGCAAAGCCCGCAACGCCGCCACCGCCTCCTCCAGCAACAACGGATGCCCACCCTTCGCCACCATCACCGGGTCCGCCACCAACGGCACCCCCTTCGGCAACTCACCCACGACAGCCACAATCGTCGCAGCATCGTGCAACATCCCCGTCTTCACCGCATCCGCACCAATATCGTCCAACACCGCCCGCATCTGCGCGCGAATAAATTCCACCCCAATCGGCAAAACCCCATGCACACCCAACGTATTCTGCGCCGTCAAAGCCGTAATCGCCGTTGCCGCATAACCGCCCAAAGCCATCACCGCCTTGATGTCCGCCTGCACCCCCGCACCACCCCCGGAATCCGAACCGGCACAAATGAGGACGCGCGCTAGCACAGGCCAAGGGCCCCGCCCCTCGACCCCGCCAGGATCGTGTCGATCCTGGACCTCCCTTTGTTGGTTCCCTGGATTGGGAAGGGGTTGAGGCTGTCGCCGGAGGCGAGCCGGGATTGGGAGGAGGCGCATGGAGCACCCTTGATCAAGGGGAATTTCCGCGATGCGCCGCCTCCCAATCCCAGTCCATTCAGCAAAGTCCCATCCCTCCCAAACCCAAGAACCAACACATGCAGGGGTCCGGGGGCAACGCCCTCGGCCTATGCTTCACGCCGCCCTCGCGTGTGCCCGAATCGCGTCCGCGAGGCGTGTGACGGTGCCGGCGACGACGGTTTCGTCTTCGGCTTCGGCCATGACTCGGATGACGGGTTCGGTGCCGCTGGCTCGGATCAGGACGCGGCCGTGGTCGCCGAGGGCGGCTTCTTCGGCGCGGATGGCGGCTTGGACGGCGGGGTCTTCGAGTGGGGTGGTGCCGTCGTAGCGGATGTTGACCAGGCGTTGTGGCAGGGGTGTGAAGCAGCGGCAGATTTCGCTGGCAGGGCGTCCTTCCTCAACGAGGACGGCTAGGACCTGGAGGGCGGCGACGAGGCCGTCCCCGGTCGTGGCGAAGTCGGGCATGAGGACGTGGCCGGACTGTTCGCCGCCGAGGTTGCAGCCCGCTTCGCGCATGCGTTCGGCGACGTAGCGGTCACCGACGTTGGTGCGCAGCAGGTCGAGGTTGCGGGCCTTGAGGAAGCGGGCGAGACCCATGTTGGACATCACCGTCGCGACCACGGCGCCGCCGATGAGGCGGCCTTGTGCGGCCCAGCTGCGCGCGATGAGGGCGAGGATCTGGTCGCCGTCGACGACGCGGCCTCCTTCATCAACGAGCACCAAGCGGTCGGCGTCGCCGTCGAGGGCGATGCCGAGGTCGGCCCGGCGTTCGCGCACGACTTCGGCGAGGATGTCGGGCGCGGTACTGCCGCAGCCCTTGTTGATGTTCATGCCATCCGGGTTGACGCCGAGGGGAACGACTTCCGCGCCGAGTTCCCACAGCACGGTGGGGGCGACCTTGTAGGCGGCGCCGTGCGCGCAATCGACCACGATGCGGAGGCGATCGAGGCTGAGGCGTTTCGGGAAGCTGGCCTTCGCCGCCTCGATGTAGCGGCCGGGCGCGTCTTCGAGCCGGGAGGCGCGGCCAAGGCGGGACGGCGCGGCGAGGGCGGCGGTGAGGTCGCCGCCCATGAGGGCCTCGATCTCGGTTTCCTGCCGGTCGGAGAGCTTCAGTCCGTCGGGACCGAACAGCTTGATGCCGTTATCCTCGTAGGGATTGTGGGAGGCGCTGATCATCACGCCGAGGTCCGCGCGCAGGCTTCGCGTGAGCAGCGCGATGGCCGGTGTGGGGAGTGGGCCGACCAGGACCACGTCCATGCCGGCGCCGATGAAGCCGGCGGTCAGGGCGGGTTCCAGCATGTAGCCGGACAGGCGCGTGTCCTTTCCGATGACGACGCGGTGGCGGTGGCTGCCGCGGTTGAAGAACTGCCCCGCGGCCTGGCCGAGGCGGAGCGCGGTCGCGGCATCCATGGGCGCGCGGTTGGCGGTGCCTCGGATGCCATCGGTGCCGAACAGGCGGCGGATATTGGACATGGAACCTCTGGAGAAGCCGCGTATCTCTACAACCACGGGGCGGCCCGCGTCCATTGTGGGAGGGATTTCCGCACGGCGGCAACCTGTGCTGTCCTGCCGCACCTATTGAGAGGCCAACGCCATGTCACCGCTGCCGGACGCCCAGGTTCCCGCCATCCACCATCGCCGGATCGGCGATGTGCTCGTCACTTCGGTAAGCGATGGGTTTCTCGACGGCTCCATGGCGGTGATCCAGAACATCGACCCGGAGGACGCCGCCGCCATGTTGCGCGCGGCGTTCCGGCCAGTGCCGCGGCGCACCGCGCTGAACTGCTTCCTGATTCGCGCGAAGGGCCGGACGGCGCTGATCGATACCGGGGCAGGTACGCACATGCAGGCGTCGGCGGGGCGGCTCATGGCGAACCTGGCGGCGGCGGGCGTGGCACCGGGCGAGATCGACATGGTGGTGCTGACGCATATGCATCCCGACCATTCCAATGGGCTGGCCGATGCCGATGGCGCGGCGTTCTTTCCCAACGCGGAACTCGCGATGCACCAGGCGGAGCATGCGTATTGGATGCAGGAGAACCCGCCCGTCAGCGCCCAGGGCGTGCCATATTTCGCGATGGCCAACATCCAGGCAAGTCCCTATGCGGACCGGCTGAAGTTGTTCACCGGTGGCGAGGTGTTTCCCGGCGTCACGGCGATGTACCTTCCCGGCCACACGCCGGGGCATTGCGGCTTCCGCATCGCCTCGGGC
>JAQGHV010000022.1 GCA_028288785.1 Rhodospirillales bacterium
TGTCCTTGAGGCGGATGGCGGGGACGCGGACTTCGAGGGCGGTGGCGTGCTTCACGATGAGGGGGGCGATGCGCCGCTTGGCCTCGGCGCGGAGTGCGTCGGTGACGCGACGGGCCAGGAATTCCTCAGCGCCGCCGACGATGATGGCGCCGCCTTCGATGCGTGAACCGCGCGTAGTGGGGTCGTGGCGGATGACGTGGGGAAGGTTGCCGACCGGTATCTCCGAACCGGGCGCGAATGCGCGCGAGGGCGCCAGTGCGCGGATCCGCTGCATCACCCAGGCGGCGTGTTCGGTGAGCAGCGCCATGCCCGCACGGCGGCCGGCGCGCGGCGGCAGGGTGATGACGACGGCGCCTTCGCTCGGGTCGATCCGCAGGCTCACGCGGCGGGCGCGTGCGGAGCGCTTCCACACCACCGTGCAGGGCAGCGGCTGCGTGTAGGCGGGGATGCGCAGCGCGACGGTTTCGGGGGAGGGGATCTCCATGCTGATATCATCGCGCGCATGGCGTTCGGCGTCACCCAGGGAGATGTTTCAGTTCAATCTCAACGAAGCTCAGCAGTGCCTCGCCCGCGTTGACGACGTTGTGTTCGATGCCGGCCGGGCGCGTGTAGGAGACGCCTTGGGTCAGCGTCGCGGTCGCCGTGCTGCCATCGGCATGTTCGAGCAGCAGCGTGCCATCGGTGACGGGCACCACGACATAGGCAAGGCCGTGACGATGAAAGCCGGTCTCGGCCCCAGGCGCGAAGTCCCAGCGGATGACGCGCGTATGCGCATCATCCTGCTGTGTCGTCGGGGTCGCCGGCTCACGGCAGCGCAGAGGTTCGGTCATCAGGAGATCCTTCGTCGCCGCACCAATGGTCAAAAAAGAAAGAAGGCTGGGGAAATTCCTTTCCCCAGCCTTCTTCACTCCGCGGCTTTGGCCTGCATGAGTCCCGGCAGCGGGATGGCTCCGGCCGCACTCCATGACGCCCAGATTGCGCCCGCCTGCGCCTTGTTGAGCGGTAGATGCGGCGGGCGGATCGTGCGCCAGCCATCATCGCCGGTGCTGCGGGCGATGATCTCGCGCAGGCCGGAGATCAGCGGCACTGACGTCGCGGCCTTGCGCGTGGCGGCCAGCATGGCCTGCGCCGCATCGGCCTCGGCGCCGGTGCGCTTGGCGTAGACGATGCCGCCCCAGTGGCTGTTCGCGTTGGAGGCGGCGGTGATGCAGCCCGCGCCGCCATCGGCAAGGATGCGCTGGAGGAATTCGTCGCTGCCCGAGTAGACCTCGAAGCCGTCGGCCGCGAAGGCGTCGCACATCGCCTTCATGTTCGCGTAGTCGCCGGAGCTGTCCTTCACGCCCTGGATGGCGCCGGGGAATGCCTTCAGCAGCCGGCCGATGAGGTCGAGCGTGAAGGGCACCGCGCTCTGCTGGGGGAAGTGATAGAGGTAGATGGCGATGCCGCCGCCGACGCGATTGATGACCTCGGAGAAGTAGGCGAAGAGGCCATCGTCCGTCGGTGCCTTGTAGTAGAAGGGCGGCAGCACGAGGACGCCGCGGCAGCCCTGTTCGCGCGCGTGCAGCGTGAGCTCCACGGTGTCCGACAGGTTCGAGCAGCCGGTGCCTGGCATCAGCTTCGTGGCGGGAATGCCGCGCGCGATCAGCCCTTCGAGAACCGCCTTTCGCTCATTCAGGCCGAGCGAATTCGCCTCGCCCGTGGTGCCGAGCATGCCGAGGCCGTTGCAGCCATTGGCGAGCAGCCAGCGCGCATGTGCGGCCATGCGGTCGAGGTCGGGCGAAAGGTCAGGCTTCAGCGCGGTCAGGATGGCGGCGTTGACGCCAGCGAACAGGGGCGGGTTCATGACGGGATTCCTTGGTGTCTTCCCGCAGCTTGGTGGCCCTGCTCGCTGCCCACGTCAATCCGGGAGCCTGCGCCGGCGGGGGTGCGCAGCGGTCACGGATGCGGGCGGCGGCGGCGGGGTCGCGGACCACCGCGAAGTTTCCTGGCGGTCGTTCGGCCGCCTGCTCCAGGCCAAAATCAACGAATTGCGCGGCGAGGCCGCCTTGGTCGAATGCGCCGCGCCGGCCGTCATCGAGCCAGCTCTCGGAGGGCAGGCCCTCGGCGAGCAGGATCGCGTGTTCCGGCAGTTCCAGATGCAGGTAGGTGATGGCGGTCCACCAGCGCTCCTGCACGATTGTTGTGCCATTCACCAGCAGCTTCGCGGGCACCAGCACGCCCTCGAGGAAGATGCCGTGGTCGGGCGAGACGCGCAGGTCGCGCCGCGGCAAGTTGGGGCCGAGGGCACCCGCGCAGATGAGCACCGGCCAGGCGCGTTCCGGCAGTGGATGACACGCGAGCTCGGCCTGGATGCAGCCGATCCAGAGGATCGGCTGCACGGCGGGATGCGGGGCGGCGCAGAGAACGAGGTCACCAACGCGCAAGGTCTCGATCGGCTTCTCGCCGCACCTGGTGGCGATGCGTGTGCCGGCCGCATAGCACAGGCCGGTTTCGATGCTGCGCGCGTAGCCGGCTGCCTCGGCCGCGGCGCCATCGGGGTTGTAGCGGAAGGTGGCCGCGCCGGCTGCATCTGTGCCGGTCGTCCAGATGTCGCTGCCGCCGAACAACGCGCCGAGGTCGAGGGTGTCGCCGGGCGCACCATCGGTCAGCACATCGCCGGCGTAGTCGGACCAGGATGAGGCGTCGTCCCCAGTGGACAGGGCGCCGCGCTGGACGGCCGGCGCGTCTTTGTCGGATGCGTCAGCGGTGGCGTCACTTCCGTCATGGAAAGCGCTGATGGAATTGGGATCGGAGGTCCAAGACATTGCGCCGCTCCTCGGATCCGCACCGGCCTTGCCGGGGGGGGCCTCGCGTGGAAGCGGGCCAAGCAGAGGATTGGGGTGGCGCGCTTAACATTCCGACAATGCGGGTGTCTGGATTGCTCGCATCGAACGCGCTAGACCGCGCCCGTGATCATCACCCGATTTTTCCTCATCCGACACGCTCTCGTCGAAGCCGAGTCCCGGGCCCGCTTCTACGGCTCGATGGACGTGGCGCTCTGCGAAGCGGCGCTGATCGAGGAAGCCGCGCTTTATCGCTGGTGGGCGTCGCGTCTGCCGCGCCCGGCGCGCTGGATCGTCTCCAACCTCGGGCGCACGCGTGGCACCGCCGCCGCGATCTTCGCGGCCGGCTACCCTGAAGCGCCCCTGTTCGTGGAGCCCGACTTCGCCGAGCAGCATCTGGGCGATTGGCAGGGGCTCGAACACGCCGCGCTGCCGCCCCTGCTGCAGTCGCCGGCGCATCCTTTCTGGCCGCATGCGGGCGAGGAGAAGCCACCAGGCGGCGAGAGTTTTTCCGACGTGCGGGCTCGGGTCGCCCCGGCTCTGGAAGCATGCTGCGAGCGCTATCCCGGCGAGGACGTGGTGATCGTGGCGCATGGCGGCTCCATCCGGGCCATGGTGGCGCATGCGATGGACCTCACCGCGCACCAGGCGCTGGTTTTCTCGATCCGCAACCTGTCGCTGACGCGGATCGAGAAGCATGACGCCAACTGGCGTGTCCAATCGGTCAACGAGGACCCCTGGGGCGGCTCTTGAACGCAGCCTTGGACTTGGCCCTCGAACTGGCCTAAAAGAGCCTGCCGACAAAGGTTTGCGGGAGAAAGCTCATGCCACGTCTTGGGATTTTCGGGGCCGTCGTAGGGATCGCTCTCCTGGCTGCGCCCGATGCGCGCGCGCAGGCCGACCAGCAGAGCATCGTGGACCGAGCGACGCTCACGGTGCAGGACATCATGGGCTATGAGCGCAACGCCGAGAATGCGCTGAGCCTGTTGCGACGGGCGCGCGCGGTGATGATTTGCCCGCGCCTGTTCCGCGCAGGCTTCATCTTCGGCGGCGAAGGTGGCGATTGCGTGCTTGTCGCGCGCGATGGCGCCGGTTCCTGGTCCTCGCCCGCCTTCTATACGATGGGATCGGGCAGCGTCGGCCTGCAGATCGGCATCCAGGACGCACAGGTGATGATGATGATCCTCACCGATCGCGGGCTGAACGCAATGCTCGACAGCCAGTTCAAGGTAGGCGGCGATGCCTCCGTTTCGTTCGCGCATCTCGGCGTCGGCATCGAGGGATCGACCACGGCGGCGGCTGGCGCTGATATCGTCACGCTGGCCCGTTCGCGCGGCCTCTATGCGGGCCTTTCGCTCGAAGGGTCGCTGCTGCGTTCGCAGAGCACCTGGAACCAGAGCTATTACGGGCGCGACCTCGCGGCGCGGCAGATCGTCGTTGCGATGGAAGCGCATAATCCAGGCAGCGACCCACTCCGCAGCATGCTCATTCGGTACTCCCAGCAGGCGCAGACCGGCACGGCGACCCCGGCACTTCCACCGCCGAGCGCCGGCCTCGGCACGGGCCGCGGCCCGATGAATGGCGCCACGGCCCCTGGCCCGGGGCGTGTCGGACAGGAAAGCCTGCCGACGCCACCACGCTCGACGCGCTGAACGCCGCAACTGGCAGTTGAAGGCCCGCGCGGTAGCGCCGCGCGGGCCGGTGGATGAGTTCCGGCCGTCTTTTGGGCCGTCATCATCAGGTGCCAGAATGGCGACCACCTTCGCGCCGCGTAAACAAACAACTCAGCAGAATCAACAGAACAGGCTTCATTGAAGAAGCATGTGCTTCTTCTTCGACAGGATCATCAATGTCATCTTGTTAAATTGAAAGGAAAGCCGCCAGCGCAGCACCTCCAAAAATAAAGTGACTGATTGTACCGAAACAAACAACTTTTTGAGACATAACTGATAAATTAAACTTCGCGAAATTGCCTTCACGTTTTCGTTAAATAACATTTGCGCGATACACAGAACCGTGAACACCTTCGGTTCATGCCCCAAACAAACGCAATCAGAACGTCCGATCTCGTTGACCAGTTCGGTGTGGTCACGCATCTCGCCTACACGAATGGAGGGTACCGGGAGCTAAGTAGTACAACGAATGCGTTGAGCTACTTAGGTATCGATCATGTTCGCGACGGCGCGCCCAATCCCGCCCATGATGCCTACGGCCAGGTGCACTACGCTCAGGCTGCGGCGCAGGGCATCCACTTCACCTTCGTCGTCGAGGGCGGCATCGATCCCGCCTCCATAGTCACGCGCATCCATGCCATCGAGCAGGCGACGCCCGGCGCCGTCACGGCCATCGAGGGACCCAACGAGGTCAACAACTGGCCCATTACCTACCAGGGGCAGAGCGGCACCGCCGCCGCCCAGGCCTACATGCGCGACCTCTTCAACGCCGTTCAGGCCGATCCCCTGCTACGCGACATCACGGTCACCGGCTTCACCGACTGGCCGAACCACTCCAGCACGAGCGATGCCAGCACCATCCACCCCTATCCGAAGGAGGGCGACCAGCCGCTCGCCCGGATCATGCAGGACATGGCCGACCAGAACGCGGTTGATCCGGGCAAACCCTTCCTCATCACCGAGATTGGCTATCACACCCAGATCAATCCCACTTCGGGCTGGGAGGGTGTGAGTGAGGCCGTGCAGGCCAAGCTGCTGCTGAACACCTACATGGACGGCGTGCTCCTGGGGGTGAAGCAGACCTACATCTTCCAGCTCCTCGATGCCTACGCCGGCACCAGCCAGGAAGAGCATTTCGGCCTGTTCCGGCTGGACAACTCCCCCAAGCCGGCCGCCACCGCGATCCACAACCTGACCACCATCCTGGCCGACACCGCCGGCAATGCCAGCACCTTCGGCACCCACACGCTGGACTTCACGGTCACCAATGCCCCCGCCACCGGGCACACGGTGCTAACCGAGAAAAGCAACGGCACCTTTCAGCTGATCACATGGGCCGAGCCCGACATCTGGAGCCAGGACACCAACCAGGCCATCAACGTCGCGGCCACGACCGAGACCATCAGTTTCGGGCAAACCTTCCAGACCATCGAGATCTTCGACCCGCTGCTCGGCACCTCCGCTATCCAGACCTTCCACAACGCCAGCACCGTCAACGTCGGTGTTACCGATCATCCCCTCATCATACAGCTCACGGGGGGGGCGATCACTCAGCCCCCGGTAAGCCCTCAGCAGGCCGCCAACCTGAGCGCCGGCACCGGCCCGGATACACTGGTGCTGCGCATCAGCGAGGACGCCTGGAACGGCGATGCGCAGTACACCGTCAGGGTGGACGGCACCCAGGTTGGTGCCACGTTCACCGCGAAGGCTCTGCACAACGCCGGCCAGTCGGACACGCTGACGCTGCATGGCAGCTGGGGCACCGGGGCGCACAAGGTTACGGTCAACTTCCTGAACGACAGCTACGGCGGAACGGCTGCCACCGACCGCAACCTCCACGTCGATGGCATGACCTATAACGGGACCAACCATCCCGAGCTGGCGCAGGCGATGTACAGCGCCGGCGCACGTGACTTCAGCATAGCCGCGACCTCAGCACCCCCCTCAGGCACGCAGCCCGCCAACCTGAGCGCCGGCACCGGCCCGGATACACTGGTGCTGCGCATCAGCGAGGACGCCTGGAACGGCGATGCGCAGTACACCGTCAGGGTGGACGGCACCCAGGTCGGTGCCGCGTTCACTGCGAAGGCCCTGCACAGCGCTAACCAATCGGACACCCTCACGCTGCATGGCAGCTGGGGCTCGGGCGCGCACAAGGTCACCGTCGACTTCCTGAACGACAGCTACGGCGGCACGGCGGCTACCGACCGCAACCTCTACGTCGATGGCATGACCTATAACGGGACCAACCATCCCGAGCTGGCGCAGGCGATGTACAGCGCCGGCGCACACGACTACGTCTTCAACTGATGCACTGATCCAGCGTGACGGGCGGGTGTTTTGCATCCGTCCGCATGCTGCGCGCCTCAAGCGAATTATGTTGAGCCAAAATCGCTGAAACGCTGGATCCAGCGATCAACCACAGGGCTGGAAGGTGCAGCGGGGACGCCTGCGAACGCAGCATTCCTCGACCAACGGCCAATATCGCCCCACGGCCTTCTCGACTCCGCACGCCTGGGCCGATGCCCTCAAATATGGCGTAGAGCCAACGAACTGAAGGCGTTGAAGGTCTGCGCCGCGCGCGTCATCACGCGGCGCCGGTTGGGAGCAACTCCAACCGGTCACCGGCATCGAGCGTAGCGGCAAGCGGTAGTTGCAGCTCAGAGATATGTTGGAGCTGTTGCGGGCCGGCTCCGATCCTCGCCGGCCCTTTCGGCGCGTCCTCATGCGAGAGGCAAGCATGATCGTGCCAAGTCGCCGCCTAACCATCGAAGTGGCCGCTGTCGAGATAATCCAGCGCACCGAATCATCCTGTCACGGGCCGTGTCCATCGCGCCGCCGAACCTGCAGTGAACCGCGCTCGACGCGGTTGCTCCCTAGGCCAATTGCGACATCCGACCTACCACCAGGCGATTGCTGGGCGAGCCTGTGCAGGTCCGAATTTCGGTCGAAGGCGAGCATACGCGCGCCATTGGCATAGGCATCTTGAATGCACAAGATAATCCCTTTTGCGTTACCAAAGCAAAATAAATCACCGGGGGTTGCGCGAGATTTCCAAATGTGAAATTTCTGCGCTTATGACCCAAACAGATTCCATCAGAACTTCCGATCTTGTTGACAGAATGGGTGTGGTTACACATCTGTCCTTTACAAACGGCGGTTATCGAGAACTCAGTAGTACAACGAATGCGTTGAGCTACTTAGGTGTTGATCATGTCCGCGATGCCGCGCCAAACCCGGCCCATGATGCCCACGGCCAAGCGCACTACGCTCAGGCCGCCGCGCAGGGCATCAACTTCACCTTTTTCGCCGACGGCAGCGTCGATCCCTACACCCAAGTCGCCCGCATCCGTGCCATCGAGCAGGGCACCCCAGGCTCCGTCACCTCCATCGAAGGACCCAACGAGGTCAACAACTGGCCGGTCCACTACCAGGGGCAGGGCGGCACCGCCGGCGCCCAGGCGTACATGCGCGACCTCTTCAACGCCGTTCAGGCCGATCCCCTGCTACGCGACATCACCGTCACCGGCTTCACCGACTGGCCGTTCCACGCCAGCACGAGCGATGCCAGCACCGTCCACCCCTATCCGAAGAATGGTGACCAGCCGTACGGCCAGATCATGCGGGACATGTACGACCAGAACGCGGTCGATCCGGGCAAGGAATTCTTCATCAATGAGATCGGCTATCACACGCGGATCAACTCCTCCGGCGGTTGGGAGGGCGTGAGCGAGGCCGCACAGGCCAAGCTGGTCTTGAACACCTACATGGACGGCATGCTGCTCGGCGCGAAGCAGACCTACATCTACCAGCTACTCGACGCCTACGCCGGCGACAGCCAGGAGGAGCATTTCGGCCTGTTCCGGCTGGACAACTCCCCCAAGCCGGCCGCCACCGCGATCCACAACCTGACCACCATCCTGGCCGACACCGCCGGCAACGCCAGCAACTTCGGCACCCACACGCTGGACTTCACCGTCACCAACGCTCCCGATACGGTCAACACCGTGCTGACCGAGAAAAGCAACGGCTCCTTCCAACTGATCACCTGGGCCGAGCCCGACATCTGGAACCAGGACACCAACCAGGACATCAACGTCGCG
>JAQGHV010000030.1 GCA_028288785.1 Rhodospirillales bacterium
CGTCGATCCCTTCCTGCGAATGCCCGCGCAGGCTGGCGCCGAGCGTCACGCAGGAGGGGATATTCCCCCGGGTATCCGGAAACAGGCTGAGCCGCGTGACCGACCCAAGCCCCGCATGCGCGAGCGCGATCCGTTCTGCGGCAATGATGAGACTGGCGCCGGCGACCAGCGCGTCGGCGCGTCCTTCCATCGGCGAGCCGACGTGCCCGTCGCGGCCCTCGATGGTGACGGTGAAGGTCATCACACCGAGCGCGTGGCTCACGATGCCGACTTCCGCGTTCTCGCGCTCAAGGATCGGGCCCTGCTCGATGTGCGTCTCGAAGTAAGCGGCGATGTCGCGGAATACGGCAGGGTCCGTGCTGCCCGCGAAGCCGGTGGCAGTCAGCGCCGAGCCGAAGGTCTCGGTGCCCGCGCGTTCCTGCGTGGCGAGCAGCTCCGCGAGCGGGCGCAGGCCCATCGCGACCTCGCTCGCACCCATCGGCGGGTAGAAGCGCGCGCCCTCTTCATTGGTCCAGTTGATCAGCAGGATCGGCGCTTCGGTCTCCGCCCCCGCCTCGTGCAATGCGCGCAGGATCTCCAGGCCGGCGAGCACCCCATACGCGCCATCGAAACGCCCACCGGTTGGCACGGTATCGAGGTGGCTGCCGACCGCCACGGGCTTGCGCGCGGGGTCGCGACCAGGTCGCAGCAGCCCGATGGTGCCGGCCGCGTCGATCACCGGCGTGAGGCCCAGCGCACTGCCCCATTCCAGCAGCAGGCGCCGCCCCTCGGCATCCTTGCCGGTGAGCGCCTGGCGATTGTTGCCGCCGGCCGGCGTGGCGCCGACCGCGGCCATCGCCATCAGGCTGTCCCAGAGTCGCTTGGGCGAGAGGGGAATGTTGCTCATGTGCGCGCCTCCACGCCGCACCATTCGGCGATGCAGAGTGCAATGGTTTTCGTGATGTCGTGCATGGAGGAGAGGCCGACGCTCTCGTCGATGCCGTGGATGTCCTGTGCGTCCGGCCCGAAGCACGCGACCGGCGTGTTCTGGTACAGCGTGAAGAAGCGCCCATCCGTGAGCCCGGTCGCGGGGTAGTTGCGCAGCGTCGCACCGGAGACTTCGGTGAAGTTGCGCTTCGCCATCAGCGCAATGGGCGAGGCCATGTCGAAGACGCAGGGATCGGCCATAAACCCCTTGAACTCGAGCGCCACCTTGGCGCCGCGCAACGCCTCGTCGCGCGCGGCCTCGGCGACGATGGCCTCGATGTCGCGCCGCGTCTCGGCCGCCGTGTAGCCCATCATCACGCCAACGCGCATCCCGATACGGCACCGCGTCGGGACGGAGCTGTTCCACTCGCCACCCTCGATGGAGCCGAAATTCACGTTCACCGGATGGTTCACGCCGTGGAAGCTCGGGTGGATGCGCTCGGCCTTGTTCATCTCGCGCTGGTAGTCCTTGAAGCGCGCGGCGATGAGGTTTGCCGCCTCGATGGCATTCACGCCGGCCTGCATGTCACGCACATGGGTGGGGCGGCCGGTGACGGTGATCCAGGCCCAGACGACGCCGACCTCGGCCGAATACATCGCCGGCAATCCCGGCCCTGGCTCGGGGATGATGACCGCATCGGTCGCCGGCAGCGCGAGCATGGCGGCGAGCGCGCCGTTGCCGGTGCATTCCTCCTCGATAACCGATTGCATCTGCACCTCGGCGGCCGGCTGAAGGCCCGCCTGGGTGAGCGCCTTGAACGCCATGCAATAGGCGATAACGCCCGCCTTCATGTCGCCGGCGCCGCGGCCGTACATGCGGCCATCGCGAATGCTCGGCTCGAAGGGCGGCGTGATCCAGAGGTCGGCGGCGCCTTCGGGCACCACGTCGACATGGCCCTGCAATGCCAGACTGCGGCCGAGGGTGGTGCGCGGGCGGTGGATTGCCACGACATTGTCGCGCCCCTCATAGGGGATGAGCGGCGGCGAGAAGCCGGGGTGAGAGGCCAGCGATTCCGGCCGCGTCGGCACCCCCTGCGGCTCAAGGCCCAGCGACAGGTACATCGACGTCATGGAGGCGAGCGCGGATTGTTCGTGCCCGAGGGTAGAGGGGCAGCGCACCAGCGCTGCGAGCGCATCGACGCTCTCCCGCTCCAGGGCCTTGGCGGCATCGAGGATGGCGCGGCGGGCGCCGGGGTCGAGCGGGGGGGCTTGGGGCATGGCGTGAAGGCTAGGCGGCCTAGGGTGCATGGACAAGGCAGGTGCGGGGCTTCTAGCGTCTGAAGATGAAGACCTTCCATGCCCCGGGCGATGCGCAGCACGCGCCGCGGTTCTTCCTGACGCGCGGCCAGGTGCGGCCCAACTTCGAGGTGCCGGCGCGTGCCGAGGCGCTACGCTCGGCACTGGTCGTGATGGGCTTAGCGCCAGTTGCCGTGGGACCGGCGGCGCGTGCCGCGTTGGAGGCGGTGCATAGCGCCGGCTATCTCGACTTTCTGGAGGGCGCGCACGCCGCCTGGCAGTCCCTGCCCGGCGCGGCGGAGGAGGCGGTGGCCAACATCCATCCCGCACCCGAGATGCTGGCGCAGGGCGCGATTCCCGGCGGGCTGATCGGCAAGCTCGGCTGGTACACGGCCGACACCGCCTGCCCGATCGGCCCGCACACCTGGGCCGCGAGCGTGGATGCCGCCGGGTGTGCGTTGGCAGCCGCGGAGGCTGTGCTGGCGGGAGGTTCCGCCTATGCGCTGTGCCGGCCGCCTGGGCATCACACCTATGCAGCGCGGGCCGGCGGGCATTGTTATCTTAACAACGCCGCGATCGCGGTTGAGGCGCTGCGGCGCGGTGGTGCCGCGCGCGTGGCGGTTCTGGATATCGACAGCCACCACGGCAACGGCACGCAGGGCATTTTCTGGGAGCGGAGCGATGTGCTGACGGTCTCCGTCCACGGCGATCCCGACGGCTATTACCCCTGGTATGTCGGACGCTCCCATGAGCGTGGCGCGGGTGTTGGCGAGGGGTGCAATCTGAACCTGCCGCTGCCACTCGGCAGCAATGATGGGGCGTGGCTCGGGGCGATCGCCACCGGCATCGCGCGGATACGCGACTTCGCCCCTGACGCTCTCGTCGTGAGCCTCGGCTTCGACGCTTCCGTGCATGAGCCCCTGAATGCGCTCAGCGTCTCCGACGAGGGATTTGGGCGCGCCGCCGAAGCCATCGCCGCGCTAGGCCTGCCGGTCGCATTGATCCAGGAAGGCGGCTACGCCGTGGACCACCTATCGGCCCTTTTGACCGGTTTCATGCAAGGCTTCCTCAACGCATGATCCGTCCCCATACCTAAAAGTAAAAAAATGGCGCAAACGTATACGTTTGGCGGGGAAATTCCTTTCCCCAGCCTTCTTGGAGCATCAATGACCCACGCTGACCTCCTCACTCTCGACACCCACGTGGACATCCGCTGGCCCAACCCGCCCGACGCCACGCACGAGACCGATCGCTGCGTCGATTTCCCGAAGATGGCGCGGGGCGGTTTGAAGGGCGTGGTGTTCATCGCCTACCTGCCGCAAGCGCGGCGCGACGATGCCGGCCATGCCGCCGCCGCCGCGCGTGCCGAGGCGATGCTGCACCATATTCGCGGCCGCGCCGATGGCGAAACCCGGCGGTTCTGCGCGACGAGCGGGGACATCCTCGCGGCTCATGCCGCGGGCGCGCAGCTGGTGCTATCGGCGGTCGAGAATGGTTATGCGATGGGCCGCGATCTGAGCCTGCTGGCGAAGTGGCGCGCGATGGGCGCGATCTACCTGACGCTTACCCATAATGGCCACAACGCGCTGTCCGACAGTGCCATCCCGCGCGCGGATCTGGGTGATCCCGCGGAGGAGCATGGCGGGCTGTCGCCGCTGGGCCTGAAGGCCGTAGCGGAGATGAATCGCGTGGGCCTGCTGGTCGATGTGTCGCACGTCTCAAAGAAGGCGATGCTGCAGGCGGTGGCGGCCTCACGCGTGCCGGTGGCGGCGACGCACACCTGCTGCGCGGCGCTGCGCGCGCATCCTCGCAATGTCGATGACGAGCAGCTGGACGCGCTGCGGGATTCCGGAGGGCTCGCGCAAATCACGGCGGTGTCGTCTTTCCTCCGCGCAGGCGAGCCGGGCAAGCCGGTGGTCGCGCATCTCAGCGACATCGCGGATCATGTCGATCACGCGGTGAAGCGCATCGGCATCGAGCATGTCGGCCTGAGCTCCGATTTCGACGGCGGCGGCGGGGTGATCGGCTGGGCGACCGCGGCCGAGACAGCGGCACTGACCGAGGAACTCGCGCGGCGCGGCTACGACCAAGCCGCACTGGGCCTGCTCTGGTCAGGGAATTTCCTGCGACTGATGCGCGCTGCCGAGGCTATGGCGGCCGCGTAACAATCATGGGTTGTATGTAGAGGAGGCACACGCCAGGGTGCGCGATGTCCCTCGCCACGATCGCCACCTTCGCATTTTCCGGCATCGAGGCACTGCCGGTCGAGGTGCAGGTGCAGATCGCGCCCGGCCTGCCCGCCTTTCTGCTGGTGGGAATGGCCGACAAGGCGGTGGGCGAAAGCCGGGAGCGGGTGCGCGCGGCACTGGTGGGGCTGGGGTTGTCGCTGCCGCCGAAGCGGGTGCTGGTGAATTTGGCGCCGGCAGACCTGCTCAAGGAAGGCTCGCATTTCGACTTGCCGATCGCGCTCGGCGTGCTGGTCGCGATGGGCGTCATCGCGGCGGAGGAGGTCGCGGAATACGCGGCCCTCGGGGAGCTCGCGCTGGATGGCGGCATCCATCCGGTGGCGGGCGTGCTGCCGGCTGCAATCGGCGCCTCGGCGCAGGAGCTGGGGCTGATCTGCCCGGCGGCGCAGGGTGGCGAGGCGGCGTGGGCGGGGCGAATTTCGGTGCTCGCAGCGCCGGACTTGCCATCGCTGCTCAACCATTTTCGCGGCACGCAATTGCTCGCGCCGCCGAAGCTGCCGGAGATGACGCCCGGCACGGCGCGCGGCCCCTGCCTGTCCGAGGTGCGTGGGCAGGAGGCAGCCAAGCGCGCCATCGAGATCGCGGCGGCGGGCGCCCACAACCTGCTCATGCTGGGGCCGCCGGGTGCGGGGAAATCGATGCTCGCCGCGCGCATTCCCGGCCTGCTGCCGGACCTCGCGCCGGCGGAGGCGCTGGAGGTAAGCATGATCCACTCCGTCGCGGGCATGCTCGAAGGCGGGCGCCTGGTGCAGCGTCCGCCGTTCCGTGACCCCCATCATTCCGCGAGCCAGGCGGCGCTGGTCGGCGGCGGGCACCGGACCAAGCCGGGCGAGATCAGCCTCGCGCACCGCGGCGTGCTGTTCCTCGATGAATGGCCGGAATTCCCCCGCCCGGCGCTGGAAGCGCTGCGCCAGCCGATGGAGACCGGGCGCGCCACCATCAGCCGTGCCAATGCGCGGGTGAACTACCCCGCGCGCTTCCAGCTGGTGGCCGCGATGAACCCTTGCCGCTGCGGCTACCTCGCCGATCCCCGTCGCGCCTGTTCGCAGGCGCCCCGCTGCGGCGAGGCGTATCAGGCCAAGCTGTCGGGCCCCCTGCTCGACCGCATGGATATGAGCATCGAGATCGCGCCGCTGACGCCGGCCGAGCTCATCCACGCGCCGACCGGCGAGCCGAGCGTGGTGGTGGCCGAACGTGTCGCTCGTGCGCGTGAATGGGCGCGCGGGCGCTGGGGTGTAGAGAATGCCGAGGCCGAGTTCCGCCCCCTGCAGGATAGCCTGGACGCCGAAGCGGCGCGGCTGCTTGAACAGGCCGCGACGAAACTGTTCCTGTCGAACCGCGCGCATGTGCGGACGCTGCGGGTGGCGCGCAGCATCGCCGACCTTGCGGGGACCGCGAACATCGCACGCGTGCATGTGGCGGAGGCGCTGGCGTACCGGCATCGTGGGCTGGTGCGCAGCGAGGGTTAGCGATTGTGCATGCGGTCCGACGATCCGATGTTGGCGGCGCTGGCGCCGGGCTCGCTCAGCCGCTCTCCGCGAGACTACGCGCTTGCCTGGTAATCAACCCTGGCCTCACAGGTCGCCAATACGGAAGGCGTCCGCCACGCGGCGCACGCTGCCATCGCCGGCGACGAGGATGACGTCGAAGCGCATCCCCGCCGCGCCATGTCCGGGGTTCGCCACGAGCCACGCCTCGGCGCCCGCGATCAAGCGGGCACGTTGGTGCGGACCAAGTGCGTAGGCCGCTTCGACCAGCGACGGACGCGCCTTCACCTCGATGAAGGCGAGCAGCCCGTCGCGTTCCGCGATGAGGTCAATCTCGCCGGCCGGCGTGCGGGCACGGCGCGCGAGCACCACCCAGCCCTCCGCCATGAGCAGTCCGGCGGCGGTCGCTTCGGCGCCCACCCCCGTGGCGGCGGCGCGGCTGCCGCGTTGGCGGCGGGCTTCGGTCATGGCATGAGCATGTCGGAATAAGTCGAGAGACGCCATGCGCCGCCTGATCTTGGGGTTCTTGCTGCTCTCGGTCCCGGCCATCGCTCAGCCGCTCGCGCAGCGGCACATGGTGGCCGCGGCGCACCCTCTCGCGGCCGAAGCCGGGCTCGCGATACTGCGCGAAGGCGGCAGCGCGATCGACGCAGCGGTCGCAGTGCAGATGGTGCTCACCTTGGTCGAGCCGCAATCGAGCGGCATCGGCGGCGGTGCGCTGATCCTGCACTGGGATGCGGTGGACCGCCGCATTGCGGCCATCGATGGCCGGGAGACCGCGCCGGCTGCCGCGACCCCTGCCCTGTTCCTGCGCAACGGCGAAGCGATGTCGACCGCGGATGCCATCGTCGGCGGCCGCGCTGTCGGTGTGCCAGGCACCGTCGCGGCGCTGGAAGCGGCACATCGCCTGCACGGCAAGCTGCCCTGGGCACAGCTTTTCGAACCCGCCATCGCGCTTGCGGAGACGGGCTTCATCGTCTCGGCGAGGCTGGCGCTGGAGATCGCCCGGGACGGGCGCCGGCTGGCCGAGGGTCCGAATGCGCGTGCCTATTTCTTCGATGCGGGAGATCAGCCGGTCGCGGCCGGCCAGCGGCTGCGTAACCCCGCACTTGCCGCCACCCTCCGCGCCATCGCCGCGAATGGTGCGACGGCCCTGCAGCGCGGACCGGTAGCGGCCGACATCGCCGG
>JAQGHV010000094.1 GCA_028288785.1 Rhodospirillales bacterium
CGGCGCACCATCGACGCCATGCTGATCGGCGAACCCGACAGCATCCTGATCGTGGAATTTCACGGCGAGGCGGATGCGCCCCTCCTGCAATCCCTCGACCGGCTGGATGAGGCGATGGCCGATCTCGGCCATCCCGGCGCCGTGGTCCGCGCCATCGAGGCGCCTTTCCAGGCGGCGATCGCGGAGGTGCGCGAGGCCGGGCTCAACATCATGATGAGCATGAAGGGCGACGGCAAACCGGTCTCATTCATCGAGGATTGCGCGGTCGGTCTCGACGACTTAGCGGACTACACCGAGCGCCTGAACGACGTCTTCGCGAAGCACGGCACCAAGGGCACCTGGTACGCGCACGCCTCGGTCGGCTGCCTTCATGTCCGCCCGGTGCTGAACATGAAGTCCGGCGAAGACGTCACCAAGATGCGCCAGATCGCGGAGGAATGCTTCGCCCTGGTCCGCGAATACAAGGGCAGCCACTCCGGCGAGCATGGCGACGGCATCGTCCGCTCCGAGTTCAACGAGCCGATGTTCGGGGCGCGCATCGCCCGCGCCTTCGAGCAGGTGAAGGACGCCTTCGACCCCACCGGGATGCTCAATCCCGGCCGCATCACCCGCGCGCCGAAGATGGATGACCGTAGCCTGTTCCGCTATGCGCCAGGCTACGAAGCCCTGCCGATAACCCCCGCACTCGACTGGAGCGAGCATCCCGGCAAGCTGCTGGGCGCGGTCGAGATGTGCAACAACAACGGCACCTGCCGGAAGTTCGATGCCGGGACGATGTGCCCCTCCTATCGCGCCACGCGCGACGAGGCGCATCTGACCCGCGGGCGTGCCAACACTCTGCGCCTTGCGTTGACCGGCCAGCTCGAAGGTGGGCTTTCTTCAGATGCCGTTCATGAGGCGCTGTCGCTGTGCGTCTCCTGCAAGGGCTGCCGGCGCGAGTGCCCGACCGGCGTCGACATGGCGCGCATGAAGATCGAGGCGCTGGCCGCGCGGCAGAAGGTGCACGGCTTGTCGTTGAAGGACCGCGTCATCGCGGCGATGGCGCATTGGGCACCCTTCGCGGCGATCCTGCCGCCGCTCGCCAATCTCAGGGAATGGGTGCCGGGAGGGCGCTGGGTCGGCGAAAAGCTGCTCGGCTTCGCGCGAGAGCGGCCCCTGCCCCGCTTCGCCTGGCGCGCCTTCCACGATGCCGAGTTGCCGGCGCCGAGCGGTGCTGATGGAGAGGTCATCCTGCTGCCCGATCTGTTCAACCGCTACTTCGAGCCGGAAAACCTGCGCGCCGCCGTCCGCGTACTTACCGCCACCGGGCATCGGGTCACCTTGGCGCGGCCAGCGCGTGGGACGCGACCGCTAGACGATGGGCGCACCCTGCTCGCGGCCGGGCTGGTCGATCAGGCCCGCGCCGAGGCGACCCGCACGATGGAGGTGCTGGCCGCCTTCCCGGAGACGCCCGTGATCGGCATCGAGCCGTCATCCCTGCTGACCTTGCGCGACGAATTCCAGGCGATGCTGCCGGGCGCTGCGAGCGATGCGTTGGCCGCCCGTGCGCACCTGCTCTCGGAGTTCCTCATCGCGACGAAGGCGCAGCTGCCGTTCAAGCGGATCGACGCGACCGTGCATGTGCATGGCCACTGCCATCAGAAGGCGTTCGGTGCCTTTCCCGCCGCCATCGCGCTGCTAGCTGCAATTCCCGGGCTGAAGGTGGTGCCGATCACCTCCTCCTGCTGCGGCATGGCGGGCAACTTCGGCTATGAGGCCAAGAACCTTGCGACGTCGAAGGCGATGGCCGAGCTTGCCCTGCTGCCGGCGCTGCGGCGGACCAGTGCGGAGGATCTCATCGTCGCTGATGGTACCTCCTGCCGCCACCAGATCGGCGACCTCGCTGGGCGTGAGGCGGTGCACGCGGTGCGCATTTTGGACAGGGCGCTGGCGTGATCGATCCCATCCTTGCCTTCTGGTTCGCCGATGGTCGCGACACCTCGCGCCCGATCTGGTTCAAGCGGGACGACGCCTTCGATGCCGCCATCCGCGAGCAGTTCGGCACGCTGCTGATCCCCGCCCGCGAGGGTGCGCTGGATGGCTGGGCCAAAACACCGGCCGGTGCGATCGCGCTGATGCTCGTGCTCGACCAGTTCCCGCGCAATCTGCATCGCGGTTCGCCCGAGGCGTTCAGTAGCGATGCGCATGCCCGCGCGCTGGCGCGTGACGCTGTCCTGGCGCGGCGCCTCGACCTGGCGCTCACGCCGACCGAGCGCGTCTTCCTCTACCTCCCTTTCGAGCATTCCGAAGCGATCGCGGACCAGAACCTCTCGGTGGCACTGTTCGAGGGGCTACGGGACAGCCCAGTTCATCGCGCGCCCGGTCGCACCATCGAATACGCCTGGGCGCACCACGCGGTGATCCGTCGCTTCGGACGCTTCCCCCACCGCAACGCGGTGCTTGGGCGGGCGAACACGGTGGAGGAAGCTGCCTACCTGGTGCAGCCTGGGGCGGGCTTCTAGGCAGCGCGGTTGTCGTGCGCCACGAGTCTGCCTGAAGCCCTCTGGCGCAGTGGCCTGATACAGGATTGGAGGCATCCGCGGTGCGTCCGACCAGCGGCAAGCTCGGCGGTCCTTCCATGAGGTCGCAAAGATGCTGCACCCTCAGCGCGCTGCAGGGTCGTTGAAACGAGATCGAGGCAGTCGCCTACGTGAGTTAGACGCCCTGACGGTTTCTCCGCGACGTTGAGACCACAATTTTGTTGCACTGCAATATACCATGAGCATACAATTGACCCTAAGACCTCCGTCCTAGCTTGTCCTAGAGACTGAGGTATCGGGAGATAGCCATCGCGCACGCGCTCCAACCTGGAGAGCAAGATGCGTATGTCGTCGCCCCGGAGTCCGTCTCCTCAATTCTCCCTCTCCCGCAGGACACTGCTCGGCGCCACGCTTGCCGCGCCGGCGCTGCTGCGGCCGCTCAAGGCGCTCGCGCAGGAGCCAGTCGATGTCGAGCTAGTGCTCGCCGTCGATGTGTCCCGATCGGTCGATGCGATCGAGCAGGCGCTGCAATTCGCGGGCTACGTCGCGGCCTTTCGCGACCCCAGGCTTGCCGAGGGCATCACCGGCGGCCCACTCGGTTCGATCGCCGTGTGCCTGTTCACCTGGTCCGACTGGGATGTGCAGAATCTGCGGGTGCCGTGGACGCGGATCGATGGTGCCGCCTCGGCCGCCGGCTTCGCCGCCGCAGTGGATGCGGCGCCGCGCGACACCTACCTCTACACCTCCATCTCCGGCGCCATCGACTTCGCCTCGCGCCTGTTCGGGCAGCGCTACGAGGGCACCCGGCAGGTGGTTGATATATCCGGCGACGGGGTGAACAATTCGGGCCGCCCGCTTGCGGATTCGCGCAGCGCCGCGCTGGAACGCGGCATCGTCCTCAATGGCCTGGCGGTGCTGGACCGCGATCCCTCGCCGGCCGCAACACTCGCCGGACTGCCGCCGCTCGACGAGTACTACCAGGAGGAAGTGATCGGTGGTCCCGGGGCGTTCCTGATGGTTGCGGAAGGCTTCACGGCCTTCGAAATCGCGGTGCGACGCAAGATCATCCGCGAAATCGCGACCGCGCCTGGCCCGTTGGTGGAACGCGCCTTCGCCTGATCCGCTGGCCTTTACCGCTTGCGGAGGACGCCGACGAAGTACCCGTTGTGCCAGTCGCTTTCCTTGAAGCCAGGCACGCCGTTGCTGCCATCGAGCGTGGTGCGCACCTCCGCCGCGTAGAGCAGCTCGACGCCACTTTCGGCGATGGCGCGATGGGTGCCGGCGCGCACCCGGTCCCAGTTCCAATCATCGCAGATGAAGACGAAGCACTTCGCCAGGGCGGGAAGCGCGCGCACCAGGCCATCATACTGATCGGCCTCCTCATGCGGGCCGTCGAAGAGGTAGATGTTGAAGGGTGCGACGTGTTCTGCGATGGCGGCGAAGGGCACGGTTCGGAAATCGCCTTCGAAGAAGCCGACCGTCGCCGCCTCCCCACGATAGCGCTCGACATTGGCCAGAAACTTGTCCTTCGGGCCGCCGAACTCGCTCCAATTGTCGATCGCCAGGGCGCGCACCGCATTGCCGGCGATGGCGGCGCATAAGGTCGATCCCATCCAGCTGCCGACTTCGAGGTAGGCGGGCTTGGACATGCGGCGCACCAGCGTGTTGATGAACCAGCGGTAGCGATACCCGGACATGCCATCAATCGTGTAGAAGCCGGCGCCGCGGTCGATCATCGCCGACATCGCCTCGGTCATCACGGATTTCACCAGCCGGACCATGCCATCGCCAGGCTCGATCTCGATCGCGGACAGATAGGCCATGGCTGCGCTCCATTCTGGGGACGCCTTGGCAATACGCCGGGCCGGATTGCCGAAGGGTGAAGGCCAGTGGCAACCGGGCGTTAACTTCGGGCCATTAGGCTTCGGATCTTCCACGGCGCGCTGTCCCCGCGCTTTCGCCCAGGAGGTCCAGAATGAACGCTCCGTCTTCCACCTTGCGTCGTGTGCTGCATGTCGGCTGCGGCGCGCATGATCCGGCCAAGCTGCCGGCCGAATGGTTTCCTGCCGGTGCCTGGCAGGAGGTCCGCCTCGATATCGATGCCAGCGTGCAGCCTGATATCATCGCCTCCATCACCGACATGGCGCCCGTCGCGACCGGTTCGATGGATGCGGTGTGGTCGTCGCACAATGTCGAGCATCTGTATCCGCACGAGGTGCCGCTGGCCTTCGCCGAGTTCCTCCGCGTTTTGGCACCCGATGGCTTCCTCCTGCTCACCCTGCCGGACCTGCAGCAGGTGGCGGAGCTGGTGGCGCAGGATCGGCTGATGGAGGCCGCCTATGTCTCGCCGGCCGGCCCGATCACGCCGCTCGACATGCTCTATGGCCATCGCGGGGCGCTCGCGCAGGGCAATACCTTCATGGGACATCGCGGTGGCTTCACGGCGCGCAGCCTGCAGGCGGCGCTGGTCGAAGCGGGGTTTCCCCATGCCCGCGTCATGCGCGACGGCAAGTTCGCGCTATGGGCCGCCGCGCATATGGCCGCGCCGCGCATCGCTGCCTGAGATCATGCCAGCCGTGAGGATGAATGACGGTTGGCTCCTCGGACGCTTGGCGCGGACTTCTGTTCCGCTTGGCATCGCTCGACGTTCGGCGGCGGCCACGCAGGCGCTCGGCACGTGCGAAATGTTCGTGCGACCCATCCCGCGCGACGTGCCGAACCACGCCTATGGCGTGCCGCGCGAACCCACGGTCGCTGAGCAGCCGGCGCCGCGCATCCCGGCGCTTCCTAGGCGGCGAACACGCGTGAAGCCGCTATCACTCCGGCCCGTCGGCCGTTCGCCAGGAATCTAGCCCATGGACAGCGCCAGCATTACCAAGCTGCTCGGCACCGCACAGACCCACGCCGCGGCGGGCCGCCTTGCCGAAGCCGCGGCGCTCTATCGGGACTGGCTCGCCGGCAACGCGGAAAGCCCGTTCCGCCACGCCGCGCTGTTCAACCACGCGGTGGTGCTGTCCAACCTCGGCGCTGTGCAGGACGCGGCGCTCGCCTTGCAGGAAGCGGTTCGCGTGCGGCCGGATTTCCTGCCCGCCCACATCAACCTCGGCGTCATGCTCGAGCGCCTCGGTGCGTCGGACCAGGCCTTCGCGCATTGGAACCAGGTCACCTCGGCCCTGGCTGCCGTGAATGGCGAGTCGGTGGGCCACAAGGCGGCGGCGCTAAAACTCAGCGCCAGCCTGCTGGAGGGGCGGAAGCTGCTCGCCCAGGCCGAAGCGGCGTTGCGCCAGATGATCGAGCTCGGCCAGCATCCGGCCGATGTGGTGCAGCACTGGATCGCGCTGCGCCAGCGCCAATGCACCTGGCCGCTGCTGGAACCGGTCGGGCCATTCGACCGTGCTGCGCTGCTCCGCCGCATGGCGCCGCTGAGCCTCGCCAACTACGCCGACGACCCGCTGCTGCAACTCGCGGGCGCGGCTGCCTATGCGCGGGATGAGGTGGGTCGCCCCTCACCTGGCGGCATCGCGCAACACGCCATGCCGCAGGCGCGACCGGGGCGGCTGCGCATCGGCTATCTCTCGTCGGATCTGCGAGACCACGCCATCGGCTATCTGACCGCCGACATGTTCCACCGCCACGACCGAGATGCGTTTGAGGTGTTCCTCTATTACTGCGGTATCCCCGGCGAGGACGCGACCAAGGCGCGCATCCGCGACCAGGCGGAGCATTGGATTGATATCACGCTGCTCGATGACGATGCGGCGTTGGCGCTGATGCTGCGCGACGGCATCGACATTCTCGTCGATATCAACGGCCACACCCGCAGCGCGCGGACCAGGCTGCTGGCGCGGCGGCCGGCACCGGTGATCGTGAACTGGCTGGGCTTCGCCGGCACGATGGGCACGCCCTACCACCACTTCATCATCGCCGATGCGACCATTATCCCGCCCGGCCACGAGATCTACTACACGGAGCGCGTCCTCCGCCTGCCCTGCTATCAGCCGACCGATCGCCACCGCATCGTGGCCGAAGCGCCGAGCCGCGAAGCGATGGGCCTGCCGGAGGACGCGACCGTGTTCTGCAGCTTCAACGGCGCGCAGAAAATCGCGCCCTTCCTGTTCGCGCGCTGGATGGAGATCCTGCGCGCGGTGCCCGGCAGCGTACTCTGGCTGCTGAAGGGCGCGGAGGAAGTGGATGTGCGGCAGCGCGCCTTGGCCGCTTCCGCCGGCATCGATCCGGCGCGGCTGGTCTTCGCGCCTTTCGCGCCGAATGCTGAGCATATCGCGCGCTATGCCCTGGCCGACCTGTTCCTCGACACGGCCCCTTATGGTGCTCACACCACCGCCTCCGACGCGCTGTGGATGGGGGTGCCGATCCTCACCATGCCGGGGCGCGGCTTTGCCTCGCGGGTGTGCGCCAGCCTGGTGCGAGCCGCCGGCATTCCCGGCCTCGTCTGTTCGACGCCCGCGGAGTACACGGCGCGGGCCATTGCGCTCGGCCGCGACCGGCTGCGGCTTGCGATGTACCGGGACCAGCTGTTGGCCAGCCGGCACACCTCACTGCTGTTCGACACCGCCCGCTTCGTCAGCGAGATGGAGGGTCTGTTCCGCCGCATCTGGGCGGAGGCGTGTTCCGGCCGGCTGCCAACCCCGGAGCTGACCAACCTCGACACCTACCTGGAAATCGGCGCCAGGCTGGACCACGACAGCGTCGAGTTCTCGCAGATCGCCGACTATCACGCGCGCTACCGCGCCGCCCTCGCCGAGCGCCACGATTTCGCGCCGCTGCCCTGGGACAGCCGGCTGTGGCGCGCGCCCGACGCCGTCGCGCTGGAGGATGCCGCCTGATGGCGCCGGACATGCTCGCCGCACCCGTCCTTTCATCCGAACGCGCGTGGTTCGCCTCCCTCATGTGTGGGGCGGGATGGCCCCTGGAGGGCAGCGACGACGCCGAACGCCTGCGCGCCTACTGCGCCGTGCTGCCGCTTGAGACGCTGCTGCCGCTCACCGAGCAGGCCTCTCGCCAAGGGCATCGCGCGGCCACCGTCGCGGCTTATCGCACCTGGATTGTCGCCAATCCAAGCGGGCCGCAGCTCTTCGCCGCCTGGTTCAACCTGGGTGTCGAGCTTGCGCAGACCCGCGACCATGCCGCGGCCGCGCAGGCTTACTCCCGAGCCCTGGTGTTGCAGCCGAAGCTTGACCAGGCGGCGGTCAATCTCGGGCTGGCGCTGGAGGCTCAGGGGCAGCCCGATGCGGCGCTGGCGGTATGGGACCAGGCACTGCAATCGACCGCTATGCGCGTGGCGCTGCTGAACCATCGCGGCCGCCTGCTTGATGAGCGCAAGCGCTTCACCGAGGCCGAGGCGGCGCTGCGGGCCAGCCTGCTGCTCGACCCGGCGCAGCCGGATGTGGTGCAGCACTGGGGCCACGCCCGGCAGAAGGGGTGCATCTGGCCGCTCTATTCCGGCGAGATCCCCGGCCTGACCGCGGAGGAGTTCGCGCTGCAGATCGGCCCGCTCGGCGCGCTCGCGCTAACGGACGACGTGGCTCTGCAGCGCCGCAGCGTCGCGGGTTGGCTCGCGCGGAAAGTGGCCCCCGCCCTGCATCGGCTGAGCCCCGAGCGTGGCTACCGGCATGACCGCATCCGGCTCGGCTATCTCTCCTCCGATTTTTGCGCTCATGCGATGAGCTTCCTCATCGTCGAGACGCTGGAGCGCCATGATCGTACGGCGTTCGAGGTCTTCGGCTACTGCTCCAGCCCCGAGGATGGCAGTGCCATTCGCGCGCGGGTCGTGGCCGCACTCGATCACCACGTCCCGATCGGGCATCTCGACGACACCACCGCGGCACATCGAATCCGCGCCGATGAGATCGACATCCTCATCGACCTGAACGGGCTGACCAAGGGGGCGCGGATGCACACGCTGCGGCACAAGCCGGCGCCGGTGCAGGCGACCTACCTGGGCTATATCGGGCCGCTGCCGCTGCCGGAGCTGGACTACATCATCTGCGACCATTGGGTGATCCCGCCGGACCAAGCGGGGCATTACGCGCCCAAGCCGCTGCCGCTCAGCGGGCTGTACCAGGCCAATGACAGTCGCATGCCGGAGCTGCCAGTGCTGTCGCGCACCAGCGAGGGATTGCCCAAGGGGCGCTTCGTCTTCTGCTGCTTCTCGCACCACTACAAGATCACCGAATCGATGTTCAAGACGTGGTGCGCCATCCTCCGCGCGGCTGAGGACAGCGTGTTGTGGATCGTCGAGGACACCGAGGACAGCAAGGCCAACCTGCTGGCGCGGGCCGCTTCACTCGGCGTTGAACCAGGCCGGTTCATCTTCGCGCCGCGCGTGGGTCCCGCGCACTACATGGCGCGCTTCGCGCTGGCCGATCTGTTCCTCGACACCTCGCCCTACAATGCCGGTACCGTGGCCTCGGACGCGCTGCGCATGGGGTTGCCGATCCTGACGCTGTCGGGCCGCGCCTTCGCGTCGCGCATGGCCGGCGCTCTGCTGCACGCGGTAGGACTCGATGATTGTGTGACCACGACGCACTCGGACTACGCGACTCGCGCGTCGGAGATCGCGAACATCCCTGCCCTCGCGGCACAGCTGCGCCAGCGCCTGGCCGGTGACGCCTGGCGGCGCAGCATCGGCGACAGCGCCAGCTTCACCGCACGCCTGGAAGCCGCCTATCGCGCGATCCGCCTGGTGCCCTGAGCGCGGCCCCCGCGTCCGTTAACCCAAAGGCAACAACCGCTCCTTATTCTCCACCTCTGCGAAGGGCCGGCAAAAGCTGGACCCCGGACCTGCTTGCCCCGTCGGTCATCAAGGCCGGGGGCCTTGTCTCTCGCGGAACCCTGTCGGGAATGGAGTGAGACAGATGCCGGCCATTTCGCTGCTGAACACAACCCAAATCGCTGCGCTGACGACGACGACGATCGCGAGCCTCTCGACCTCCGAAATCGCGGCCATGGCCACCACCCAGATTGCGGCGCTGACGACAACGCAGGTCGTGGTGCTCAGCACGACGCAGATGCGCGCGCTCACCGTCACCGAGATCGGGGCACTTGAGACGACGGACCTCGCCGTCTTGGCGTCCACGCAGATGAATGCGCTGAGCTCCTCCCAGGTGGGCTCGCTGACCACCACGCAGGTGGCAGCGCTCACCACCACCCAGGTCAGCAATCTTTCGACCACCGGCGTGCGCGGCTTCGACACGGCGGATATCGCGGCACTCACCACAACCCAGGTCGGCGTGCTGACCACGGCGCAGCTGGCCGCACTCGCCTCCACCCAGGTCGCGGCGATCCAGACGACGGACCTGGTGACGCTCACCACGACGCAGCTGGCCGCCTTCGGTAGTACGCAGATCGCGGGCATCACGACGGCGCAGATTGCCTCGCTGACCACGACGCAGGCCGCGGGCCTCACCTCGACCGCGCTGCGGCTACTGACGGCTACCAAGATCGGCGCGCTGACCACGACGCAGATCGCGGCGCTGACATCGACCCAGGTCGGCAGCCTCGGCACCACCCAGATCAAGGGGATCCAGACCAGCGACATTGTCGCACTGACCACCACGCAGATCGCGGGCATCACGTCGACCCAGGTGGCAGCGCTTGCTGCGACTCAGATCGGGGCGCTTGAGACCTCCGATCTTGCGGCGCTGAACACGACGCAGCTCGCCGGTCTTGGTGCCACGCAGGTCGCGGGGATGACCTCGACCCAGGTTGCGGCGCTGACCACGACCCAGGTTGCGGGGCTGAACACCACCGCGTTGGCCGCGCTGAACTCGACCCAGATTGCGGGCATCGAGACCACCGATTTGGTGACGCTGACCACCGCGCAGGTGAGGGCGCTGACCTCCGCGCAGATGGCGGCACTCACCACGACCCAGGCAGCCGCCCTCACCACCACCCAGGTCGCCAATCTTGGCACCACCCAGGCGCGGGGGCTGGAGACCACCGACCTTGCGGCGTTCACCACCACGCAGGTGGGTGCGCTGACCACCACGCAGATCAGCGCGCTCGCATCGACGCAGCTGCCGGGCTTTGAGACCACCGATTTTGCGGTGCTGACGACGACGCAGCTGGCGGGGCTCGGCAGCACCCAGGTTTCCGGGATCACGACGGCGCAGGTCGCGGCACTGACCACGACACAGACGGTGGGGCTGACCTCCACCGTGCTGCGGGCGCTGTCGTCCACACAGGTGGGCGCACTCACCACCACGCAGGTCGCGGCGCTCACCTCGACGCAGGTGGGAAGCCTCGGTACCACTCAGATCAAGGGGATCCAGACCAGCGACATCGTGGCGCTGACCACCACGCAGATGGCGGGTATCACCTCGACGCAGATCGCGGCCCTCGGCTCCATCCAGGTTGCGGCATTGGAAACCTCGGACCTTGCGGCGCTGAGCACCGCGCAGCTGGCTGGTCTTGGTGCTGCCCAGGTGGCGGGCCTCACCACGACCCAGGTTGCGGCGCTGACGACGACCCAGGTTTCCGGGCTCACCACCACCGCGCTGGTCGCCCTGAGCTCCACCCAGATCGCCGGCATCGAGACCACCGACTTGGTGACACTGACCACCACTCAGATGCGCGCTTTGACGTCCGTGCAGATGGCGGCACTCACGACCACGCAGGCAGCCGCGCTCACCAGCACCCAGGTCGCCAATCTCGGCACCACCCAGGTGCGTGGACTGGAGATCACCGACCTCGCGGCCTTCACCACGACCCAAGTGGGTGCCCTGACCACCACGCAGATCAGTGCGCTGGCTTCCACCCAGGTGCCGGGCTTCGAGACCACTGATTTCGCGGTGCTGACCACCACACAGCTGGCCGGTCTCGGCAGCACCCAGGTTGCGGGGATCACTACGGCGCAGGTTGCGGCACTCACCACAACTCAAGCGGTGGGACTCTCGAGTACCGCGCTGCGGGCGTTATCCTCCACCCAGGTGAGTGCACTCACCACCACGCAGGTTGCGGCGTTGACCTCCACGCAGGTTGGCAGCCTCGGCACCGCCCAGATCAAGGGGATCGAGACCAGCGATATCGTGGTGCTCACCACCACGCAGATCGCGGGGATCACCTCGACCCAGATCGCGGCCCTTGGCTCCACCCAGGTTGCGGCATTGGAGACTTCGGACCTCGCTGCCCTGACCACCGCGCAGCTGGCTGGCCTCGGTGCTACTCAAGTCGCCGGCCTCACCACAACTCAGGTTGCGGCACTGACGACGACACAGGTTTCGGGGCTCACCACCACGGCCCTGGTTGCTCTGAGCTCCACTCAGGCCGCGGGTATCGAGACCACGGATTTGGTGACGCTCACCACCGCACAGATGCGGGCGCTGACCTCCGTGCAGATGGCGGCGCTGACCACCGCGCAAGCGGCCGCACTCACCACCACCCAGGTTGCCAATCTCGGCACCACCCAGGTGCGTGGGCTTGAGATCACCGATCTCGCGGCGTTCACCACGACACAAGTCGGCGCCCTGACCACGACGCAGCTCAGCGCGCTGGCCTCCACCCAGATGCCGGGCTTCGAGACCACCGACTTCGCGGTACTCACCACCGCGCAGCTGGCTGGCCTCGGCAGCACGCAGGTTCGCGGGATCAGCACGGCCCAGGTTGCGGCGCTGACCACGACACAGACGGCGGGGCTGACTTCCACCGTGCTTCGGGCGTTGTCCTCCACCCAGGTGAGTGCACTCACCACCACGCAGGTTGCGGCGTTGACCTCCACGCATGTTGGCAGCCTCGGCACGACACAAATCAAGGGGATCGAGACCAGCGACATTGTCGCGCTCACCACCACGCAGATCGCCGGTATCACCTCGACCCAGATTGCGGCTCTCGGCTCCACCCAGGTCGCGGCACTGGAGACGTCTGACCTCGCCGTGCTGACCACCGCACAGCTGGCTGGCCTTGGCGCTCCTCAGGTCGCGGGCCTCACGACGACCCAGGTTGTGGCGCTGACGACGACCCAGGTTTCCGGCCTTACCAGCACGGCCCTCGCTGCCCTGATCGCCACCCAGATCGCGGCCCTCGAGACCACCGACCTGGTGACACTCACCACCACCCAGATGCGCGCACTCACCTCCGCGCAGATGGCGGCGCTCACCACGACGCAGGCAGCAGCGCTGACCACCACCCAGGTCGCCAACCTCGGCACCACCCAGGTGCGCGGCCTTGAGACCACCGACCTCGCGGCCTTCACCACCACGCAGGTCGGCGCGCTCAACACCACGCAGATCAGTGCACTGTCTTCGACGCAGATGCCCGGCCTCGAGACGACCGACTTCGCGGTGCTCACCACCACCCAGCTCACCGGCATCACCGCCAACCAGGCTCTGGGCCTCACCACCACCCAGATCGCCGCGATGACGACCACCCAGGCCTCTGGCCTGACCACCACCACGCTCCGCCTCTTCAACGGCGCGCAGATCGGGGCGTTCACGACGACGCAGATCGCCTCGCTCACCTCGACCCAGGTCGGCGGCCTCGGCACCACCCAGATCAAGGGGATCGAGACCAGCGATATCGTGGCACTCAGCACCACCCAGATGGCGGGCATCACCTCCACCCAGGTCGGGGCGCTTGCCTCGACCCAGGTGGCGGCCTTCGAGACGACTGACCTGGCCGTCCTCACCACCACGCAGCTGGCTGGCCTTACCGCCACCCAGGTCGTGGGGCTCACCACCGGCCAGGTCGCGGCGCTGACCACCACCCAGGTCGTCGGCCTGAGCGGTGTTGCGATTTCCTCCCTGACCTCGACGCAGATCGCGGCGGTCGAGACGACCGACCTCGTGGCGCTCACCACCACCCAGATCCGCGCGCTCACCGCGGGCCAGGTGGCGGCGCTCACCACGACGCAGGTCGCGACGCTTACCACCACGCAGGTGGCGGGCCTCGGCACGACGCAGATGTCCGGCTTCGAGGCGGTGGATCTCGCCGCACTCACCACCACGCAGGTGGTGGCGCTGAGCACGACGCAGCTGGGCGCCCTCACCTCGGTGCAGGTGGCCGGCTTCGAGACGACCGACATCGCCGCGCTGACGACCACGCAGATCGTGGGCCTTGGCACGGCGCAGATCGGGGCGCTTTCTACGGCGCAACTGGTGGCACTGACCAGCACCAACGTCACCGCGCTGACCACCAGCCAGATGGCCGGCTTCACCACCACCCAAATCGGCGCCTTCTCCACGACGCAGATCACCGGGCTGGAGACGTCCGACATCGCGGCACTCACCGATACGCAGACGACGGGGTTCACCTCGACGCAGATCGGCGCGATGACCACGGCGCAGGCGAACGCGCTGTTCGCCTGAGCCACGCCTGCTCCACCGCTACGGAACCCCTCGGGCCACAAGCCCGGGGGGTTTTCGCGTTTCTACCCAGCGACCGACACGCCGCCGCCCGCAACCCGGCGAAGCCAAGCGGACCGGAGGTTTGCGCGTCACGCCGAAGGCGTGCCTCCGGCACGACGCATCTGCGGGCACGAAAAATGAAACCCGCGGTTTAACTTTTACCTCATCGCAACCCGTGCGTGCCTAGGCTTCGCGGCATGACAGGCGGACGGCATCGTGGTTCCTGAACTGACAGCCTTGCGGTGCATGTTCCTGCTGGCGACCCATCACGGCCTGCACCTGGCACCCGAAGAACTGCCGGCGATCGAGGGCACCGACATGGTGCCCTCCGTCCTGCGCACCATGGGCAAGCTCGGCCTGCGCGGGCGGGTCCTGCGCGGCTGCAGCTGGGACAAGGCGGCGTCGCTCGGCCGCGCCTACCCCGCCATGGCGATCCGCGACGACGGAAGCTGGTTCATCCTCGTCCACGTCATTCCCGGCGAGAACGGTGCGCTGCACGCCGCCATCCTGGACCCCGCAGCGGAGGCGGAGGGCGTGCAGCTCCGCGGGCGCGACGCCTTCACGGAAGCCTGGTCCGGCACGCTAATTTTGTGCAAGCGCGTCCATAGTTTCACGGAGGAAAACCAGCCCTTCGGACTGCGCTGGTTCCTGCCCGAGATCATCCGTCAGCGCCGTCATTTCCAGGGCGTCGCCATCGCCGCCATCCTCGCGAGCCTGATCGGCTTCGCGACGCCGCTGCTGTTCCAGGTGCTGATCGACAAGGTCATCACGCACCAGAGCTACCAGACGCTCTACGTAGTCGCCGGCGTGTTCGTGCTTCTGACGGTGTTCGACGCCGCCTTCGGCTACATCCGGCAGCGCCTGATGCTGCTGGCGACCAACAAGATCGACGCGCAGCTCGGCGCGCGCACCTTCCGGCACCTGCTCGCGCTGCCGCTGCACTTCTTCGAAAGCCAGTCGGCGGGGGTGCTCACGCGGCACATGCAGCAGACCGAGAAGCTGCGCCACTTCCTCACGGGCCGGCTGTTCCAAACCATGCTGGATGCGGTGTTCCTGCCGGTGCTGGTGGTCGTGCTCGCGCTGTACAGCCCGATGCTGACGGCGATTGTGCTCGGCTTCTCCGCCGCCATCGCCGGTGTCATCGCGGGGATGGTGCCGGCGTTCCGGCGCAGGCTCGACCGCCTCTACCAGACCGAGGGTGCGCGCCAGGCCTACCTGGTCGAGACGCTGCACAACATGCGCGCGGTGAAGTCGCTGGTGCTGGAGCCGGTGCGGCAGTCGAACTGGGAACGCCGGGTGGTCCAGGCGGTGCGTCAGCAGGCGGAGGTCGGGCGCGTGGGGATCGCCGGCACCGTGATCACCACCGCGCTGGAGAAGCTCATGCAGATCACCCTGCTCTCGGCGGGAGCGATCGCGGTGTTCGAGGGTAATCTCAGCCTGGGCGCGCTGATCGCGTTTTCCATGCTGTCAGGCCGGGTTACTGGGCCACTGGTGCAGATCGTGGCCCTCATCAACGAGTATCAGGAAGCCGCATTGTCCGTGCGCATGCTGGGGAAGGTGATGAACACCGCACCCGAGGCGAATGGCCAGCAGCGTCTCGCGCGCCCGGCGATCACCGGCGCAATGGAGTTCGCCAACGTCACCTTCCAGTACCCGGGCGCCGGCTCGCCCGCGCTTGAAGACGTGACCTTCGCCGTCGAGCCTGGCCAGGTCATCGGCGTCGTCGGCCGATCCGGCTCCGGCAAGACCACGGTGACGCGGCTGATCCAGGCCATCCATCGCCCGCAGGAGGGTATCATCCGCGTCGGCGGCGTCGACCTTCGGCATATCGAGCTGACCCATCTGCGCAGCGGAATCGGCGTGGTGCTGCAGGAGAATTTGCTGTTCTCGGGCACCATCCGCGACAACATCGCCGCGGCTCGGCCCGATGCACAACTTGCCGAAATTCTGGACGCCGCGCGCCTCTCCGGGGCCGACGAGTTCATCGAGCGCCTGCCGCATGGCTACGACACGTTGGTGGAGGAAGGGGCGTCCAACTTCTCCGGTGGCCAACGCCAGCGCCTTGCGATCGCGCGCGCGCTGCTGCCGCGCCCCGCACTGCTGATCTTCGACGAAGCGACCAGCGCGCTGGACCCCGAGAGCGAGGCGATTATCCAGCGCAACCTCGACCTGATCGCCGAAGGGCGCACCATGATCATCGTCTCCCACCGCCTCGGCTCGCTGGCGCGCGCGGATGCGATCCTGGTGCTCGAACGCGGCCGCGTGCTCGACATGGCGCCTCACCCCATCCTGCTGCAACGCTGCGAGGTGTACCGGCACCTCTGGCAGCAGCAGACGCAGCATCTGCAGCCGGCATGAGCGCCACCGCGATCGGCGGCACCGCGCCGGCACCGCGCGCCGCGGCTATCAGCATCCCGCCGCACACAGCCGCCATGCACGCCACACCGCGCAGCGCGGCTACTGACATCTCGCCGCGCGCATTCTTCCCCGTGCTGGCGCGGCTG
>JAQGHV010000109.1 GCA_028288785.1 Rhodospirillales bacterium
ATGCATCGCCCGACGCCGAAGATGTCGATCGCCTCGCGGATGATCGGGGCATTGTCCGCGAAGGTCCAAGGCCTGCCCGTGACCAGCAGGCCCGAAATCTTGCAATGCACATTCGGGTTTGCGGCCAGGGCATGCATGCCGCGCCGCCAGCCCTCTATCGCCGCCTCGTCGCGGTCCCACAGGCAGCCCGTGTGGTTGAGCACGATCGGCAGGTTCGGGTAGCAGCGGACGACCGCGGCCGCCTCCTCGAGATGCCACCAGGGCACGCGCAGATCCCACGACAATCCGTAGTTTTCCAGCAGCGCCAGCCCGCGGATCCAGTTGTCATCCTGTAGCGTGCGCGGCTGTCCCTTGATGCTTTGGTGCGGCCCCGCCGCGATCGCCGGCTTGGAGCGGATGCCGCGCACCAGCGGAAACTTGCTCTGCCGCGCGATGATCTCCTCCGCGTCCGGCGTGTCCACCCAGGCATGGGCGACGATGACGTTGGGCATGCCATGGCGCGCATTGATCTCGGTCAGCCACCGCGTCTCGTCGAGCTGGTAGGCCCGGTCGCACTCCGCCTCGACATGGACGGTCGCGATCACGTTGTGCAGGGCGGTGTCGCGTCGATACTCGTCGGGCAGGTAGGTGCGGCAGAAGGCCGAATGGTCCCCGTGGCGTGAAGCGTGCGGCTCCGTCAGCCAAGGGTAGCGGATGCTGCCCTTCGAGGTCCCAGAGATGATGATGGGCATCGACGATGCGCAATTCGTCTTTCAACGCTGCCTCCCCGTTTATTGGCAGCGACTATCCGGTGCCGTATCGTTCGAGGCAAGGCGCCCCCGCGCTGGCGGTAGAGCGAGACGCCGTCGGGGAGAGCAGGATCATGCGACCGCGATAGCCGGCCTGGGTGCGCGTCTCGGCTTGCACAGGATGGCAGCGCCTCCTTCATTGATCCGGTCGATCACGCCGCTTTCGGTGGGTGGCGCCACGGACTCGTCTTACGGCTACCCCGCGAGCGAATTGCGCTATACCTCGCATAGCCAAACGTAGTCGCCTGCGCCTCGCTCTTGCTGCCGCCGAAGGTCGCAAAGTTATCGCGGCCCTCGGTTTATCGGCGGAGAAGAAAACGCCAGGGGAAACCTCCCCCGGCTTCCCTCCGCTGCCAGTCTCAGGCCACAAACGCCGTCGGCTTCAGCGCGAAGTTGTGGTGCCCTTCGATGTAGCGGACCGTGCCGGACTTCGAGCGCATCACGATCGAGTGCGTGATCGCGCTGGAGGCGAAGCGCCTGACGCCACGCAGCATCGGGCCGGTGGTGACCCCGGTGGCGGCGAACATCACTTCGCCTCTCGCCATTTCTTCCAGGCCGTAGATGCGGTTGGCGTCGGTGATGCCCATGCCACGGGCACGTTGAACCTGGCTGTCATCCTCGAACAACAGCTTGCCCTGCATCTGTCCGCCGATGCAGCGGAGTGCGGCCGCGGCCAGGACACCTTCCGGCGCGCCGCCGGAGCCGAGGTAAAGGTCCACGCCGGTCTCGGGCTGGCTGACCGCGACCACGCCGGAGACGTCGCCATCCGAGATCAGCATGATGCGCGCACCGGCCTCGCGGCAGGCGGCGATGACCGCCTGGTGCCGGTCGCGGTCGAGCATGCAGACGACCAGGTCGCTGACCGCGCAGTTCTTCGCCCGTGCCAGGTTCTTCAAATTTTCGGCGGGCGAGGCGTCGAGATGGACCACGCCCTCGGGCAGGCCGGGGCCGACCGCGATCTTCTCCATGTAGATGTCGGGCGCGTGCAGGAAGCCGCCCTTGGGCGCGAGTGCGACCACCGCCATGGCATTCGGCCCGCCCTTGGCGGTCAGCGTCGTACCCTCCAGCGGATCAACCGCGATATCCACTTCCGGCCCGCCGCCGGCGCGCGCGTAGAGGCCGATCTTTTCGCCGATATAGAGCATCGGCGCCTCGTCCATCTCGCCTTCACCAATGACCACCGTGCCGGTGATGGCGACGGTGTCGAAGGCGCGGCGCATGGCGTCCACAGCGGCGCCGTCGGCGCTGTTCTTGTCACCACGACCCATCCAGCGGGAGGCGGCGAGGGCTGCGGCCTCGGTCACGCGGACGAGCTCGAGGGCGAGGTTGCGGTCCACCACCATGCCGGGCTCGGGGGTCTGTGCGGCCATTGTCGTGTCTCCGGTTCGTCTGGGCTAGGTGTTGCGTTCGGCAGCGGCATAGCCGGTTATCGCCCGCGCGTCAGGCGGGTGACGCGTCCAGTTTAGCGCATGGATAGAAGCGGGCCGCCTTCCTGGCAGGGTGCGCTGTCGGCGCGCCCTACGCGGCGGATGGTGGCGAAGCTGCCGCATGTCGGATTGTCGATGGTGCCTTCGAGTGCGGTGCCATCGAGGGAGACGGCTCCATCGAGCCTAACCATCACGTAGCCGGAAGGTTGCCGGAGCCAGCCACCGGGATCGAACCGCACCTGCCGGCTCGCCGCGTCATAGATGCCGGTCATGGTGTAGCAGCCGGTCGGCACGAAGGGGTTGTCGGGCGGCGCCTGGAAGTGGAACCAGGCCTTGAGCACGCCAGGCTTGGTCTCGACGATGGTGAGGTTCACCGCCGTATGGCCCTGCGCGCAGGTGTAGTGGCCGACCCAGGTCGCCGTGACCTGTTGCCCGCTCGCCGCCGTGCTGCCGAGCAGCAGCGCGAGGAGGGCGAGCCGGCGCATCAGAGCGCTTCGATCCGGATCAGCGCCGGGGGTTCCACCACGGTCTCGAGCGCGGCGATGCGGGTGATCGCGACCCGCATCTGGCGTTCCTCGCAATCATGAGTGGTGAGCACGACGGGCACCGCCTCACCTGGCGCGCGGCCACGCTGAAGCATCGATTCCAGGCTGATGCGTTCGTCGCGCAGGATGCCGGTCACATCGGCGATCACGCCGGGACGGTCCAGCACCATCAGCCGAAGGTAGTAGGCGCCGACATGCGCCTCCATCGGCAGCGAGGGCACATCCTCCAGCGTCTCGGCGCCCCAGACCGGCGTGAGGCGGCCGCGTGCGATGTCGATAAGGTCGGCGACGACCGCGCTCGCGGTGGGCCCGGCACCGGCGCCACGGCCTTCGAGCATGACCCGCCCGCAGAAATCGCCCTCGGCGACCACCGCGTTGAACACGCCCTCGACGCGCGCGATGGCCGCGCCCTTGGGCACCATGCAGGGGTGGACGCGGGTCGAGACACCAGCCGCGCTGCGGGTCGCGATGCCAAGCAGCTTGATGCGGAAGCCCAGCTCCTCGGCGAGCGAGATATCGAGCGCGCTGACATCCCGAATGCCCTCGATGTGCACCGCCGCGAGATCGACGGGGCGCCCGAAGGCCAGGGCCGCCAGGATCGCCAGCTTGTGAGCGGCATCGACGCCGTCGATGTCGAAGGCCGGGTCGGCCTCGGCATAGCCGAGCTTCTGCGCCTCGTTCAGCACTTCGGCGAATTGCAGGCCGCGCTCGCGCATCGTCGTCAGGATGTAGTTGCAGGTGCCGTTGAGGATGCCGGCGACGCGGCTCAGCCGATTGGCGGCGAGCCCTTCGCGGATCGCCTTGATGGCGGGGATGCCGCCGGCGACCGCGGCCTCGAACGCCAGCGTTCCCCCCATGCGCGCGAGGGCCGCGCCATGCACCGCGAGCAGCGCCTTGTTCGCGGTGACCACGGACTTTCCGGCGGTGAGGGCCGCTTCGACCAACGCACGCGCCGGCCCTTCGCTGCCGCCGATGGTCTCCACGACCACGTCCACACCGGTGTCACCGGCGAGTGCGACGGGATCATCGTACCAACGCATGCCTGATGTCGCGATGCCACGATCCTTGTGCCGCTCGCGCGAGGAGACGGCCGTCACCACGATGGGGCGTCCGGCGCGCGCGGCGATGAGATCGGCATTGTCGCGCAGCAGCTTCGCAACGCCGGCACCGACGGTGCCGAGGCCCGCGATGGCGATGGTCAGGGGGCGAGCGATCACGAGGCGTGGTCCATAGGGGGCTTCCTCACGCATGGGTCAGCGCGGTTTCGGACTCGACCGGCCCGGCATTGTCACCGGCAAGGAAAGTCTTGATGCCGCGCAGCGCCTGGCGGATACGCGCATTGTTCTCGACAAGCGCGATGCGGACATGTCCGTCCCCATGCTCACCGAAACCGAGGCCCGGGGCGACCGCGACCTTCGACTTCTCCAGCAAAAGCTTCGAGAAGCCGACGCTGCCGAGGTGGCGGAACTTCTCCGGGATCGGCGCCCAGAGAAACATGGAGCCCTCGATGCTTGGGACGTCCCAGCCGGCGCCGCGCAGGCCCTTCACCAGCACGTCGCGACGCTCCCGATACAGCGCGCGCATCTCGGCCACGCAATCCTGTGGACCGTTCAGCGCGGCGGCGGCAGCGACCTGGATCGGCGTGAAGGCCCCGTAGTCGAGGTAGGACTTTACACGTGTCAACGCGGCCACGAGGCGAGGATTGCCGACGGCAAAACCCATCCGCCAGCCCGGCATGTTGTAGGTCTTGCTCATCGAGGTGAACTCGACGGTGACGTCCTTCGCACCCGGCACTTCGAGGACGGAGGGCGGCGGCGTGGTGCCGAAATACAGCTCCGCATAGGCGAGGTCCGAGAGGATGAAGAGCTCGTGCTTGCGGCAGAAGGCGACGAGGTCGCGGTAGAACTCGATGCTGGCGACCAGCGCCGTCGGATTCGACGGGAAGTTCACGATGACGGCGGTGGGCTTCGGCACCGAATGGCGCACCGCCTGGTCGAGTGCCCGCAGCATCTCGTCATCGGGCGTGTAGGGAATGCTCCGCACGCTCGCGCCGGCGATGATGAAGCCGAACTGATGAATCGGGTAGCTCGGGTTCGGCACCAGGATCGTGTCGCCGGGCGAGGAGATCGCCTGCGCCAGATTCGCGAGGCCTTCCTTGGAGCCAAGCGTCGCGACCACCTCCGTCTCGGGATCGAGCTTCACGCCGAAGCGGCGCTCGTAATAGCCGGCGCAGGCTTTCCGCAAACCAGGGATGCCCTTGGACATGGAATAGCGGTGGGTGCGCGGGTCCTGCACCGCCTCGATGAGCTTCGCCACGATATGGGGCGGCGTCGGCGCGTCGGGATTGCCCATGCCGAGGTCGATGATGTCCTCCGATGCCGCGCGCGCACGCGCCTTGGCGGCATTCACCTCCGCGAAGACATAAGGCGGCAGGCGCCGGATACGGTGGAAGTCCTCGGTCATCTCATGCGTCCAAATCGGCAAGGGCGCGGACCATAGAACAAGCCGGCCGCAAGCGACATGCCCCGCGAAACGGTCAGGGCAGCCGCGGTGGCGCCAGCAATTCGGACCCTGGCAGCGCCGGCGGTCCCGGTGGCGGCGCGGCCGGCGCGGCGCCCTGCGGGGTCGGTGCCACGGCCTGTGGCAGGGCGGGGGCGTTCTGCGCCGGCGGACCGGTGACGACAGTCGGGCCAAGGCGCGG
>JAQGHV010000169.1 GCA_028288785.1 Rhodospirillales bacterium
CACGCCCACCTGGGGCAACATCATGTCCGAGGGGCGCGATTTCATGCGCGAGGCACCGTGGATCATCACCATTCCGGGGATCGTGCTGATGGTCACCGTGATGGGCCTGAACCTGCTCGGCGACGGGTTGCGCGACGTGCTCGATCCGCGGCTGCGGATCCAGCAGTGAGCCTGCTGGAGGTCCGGGGCCTCACCACCGCCTTCATGACCGGGCGCGGCGAGGTGAATGCGATCGAGGATGTGTCCTTCTCGCTTCGCCAGGGCGAAATCCTGGGCATCGTCGGTGAATCCGGCAGTGGAAAATCGGTCACCGCGCTCAGCATCATGGGGCTGCTACCCTCGCCGCCGGCGCGCATCGCGGCGGGCCAGGTGCGGTTCGGTGCGCGGGTTCTGACGGGCCTGTCGGAACGCCAGCTGCAGCCCATTCGCGGACCGGGGATCGGCATGATCTTCCAGGAGCCGATGACCTCGCTGAACCCGGTCTTCTCCATCGGCGACCAGATCATGGAGACGATCCGCGCGCATGAACGCCTGCCCCAGGCGAAGCTGCGAGCCCGCGCCGTCGCCATGCTCGACAAGGTCGGCATCCCCGAAGCCGCGCGCCGGCTCGACGACTATCCCCACCAGATGTCCGGCGGGCAGCGCCAACGCGTGATGATCGCGATGGCGCTCGCCTGCCGCCCTCGCCTGCTCATCGCCGATGAGCCCACGACCGCGCTCGACGTCACCATCCAGGCGCAAATCCTCGATCTGCTGATGGACCTGCGCGACGAATTCGGCATGGCCATCATCATCATCACCCACAACATGGGCGTGATCGCGGAGACGGCGGACCGGGTGGCGGTGATGTATGCCGGCCGCGTCATCGAGGAGGCGCCGGTGGCCGATATCTTCGACCGTCCGCTGCATCCCTACACGCGCGGCTTGCTGGAATGCGTGCCCTCGCTCACCGAGGACAAGCCCCGCCTGGTGGCCATTCCCGGCACGTTGCCGGAGCCCTCGCGCCGCCCGTCCGGATGCCGCTTCGCGCCGCGCTGTGCCCATGTCGAGCCTGGCTGCACCCAGGCCGTGCCGCGGCTCGAATCGCTGGAGCCGAACCACACCGTGGCCTGCTTCCGGGCGCGGGAGATTGCGCCATGACACAGCCGCTGATCGAGGCGGTGGGCCTCGAAAAATATTTTGCGGTCGGCGGCCGTGGCTTCCTCGGCCTCACGCCCGCGGTGAAGTTGCGCGCGGTGGACGATGTCTCGCTCAGCATCATGCCGGGCGAAACCCTGGGCCTGGTGGGTGAATCCGGCTGTGGCAAATCCACGCTCGGCCGCCTTCTGCTGCGCCTGATCGAACCCACCGGCGGCGCCATCCGCTTCGATGGACAGGACATCACCACCCTGGCCCGCGGCTCGATGCGCGCCGTGCGCCGCGGCATGCAGATCGTGTTCCAGGATCCCTACGGTGCCCTGAACCCACGCATGACGGTCGAAGACATCGTCGCCGAGCCGCTGGTCATCCATGGCACGCGGCCCGGCGAGGCGACGCGGCGCGAGGTTCGCGCCATGCTGGAGCGCGTAGGCTTGCCGGCGCGCGCCATCAACCGCTTCCCGCATGAATTCTCGGGCGGCCAGCGCCAGCGCATCGGCATTGCCCGCGCGCTAATCCTGAAGCCCCGGCTGATCGTCTGCGACGAGGCGGTCTCGGCACTCGACGTCTCGGTGCAGGCGCAGATCGTGAACCTGCTGCAGGACCTCCAGCGCGAGATGGGTCTGGCCTATCTCTTCATCGCGCACGACCTCTCGGTGGTGCGCCACATCTCGGATCGGGTCGCGGTGATGTACCTCGGCCGCGTGGTGGAGGTGGCGGCGAAGCATTCCATCTACGCCGCGCCGCTGCACCCCTATACGCAGGCGCTGATCGCCTCGGTGCCGGCCAGCCACCCGGCGAACCGCTCACGCGGGCGGCGGGCGCGCATCGCCGGTGACATTCCCAGCGCGATCAATCCGCCCTCGGGCTGCCGCTTCCACACGCGGTGCCCGCATGTGATGCCGGTGTGCCGCGAACGCTCGCCGGCCCTGCTCGAAACCGTGCCGGGCCACCAGGTGGCCTGCCACCTCATTGAAACGCCGCCCGGCTGAGGAAACGCCATGCCCGAGACCTTGCGCCCGTCACGCATCATCCCCGATGTGGTCTTTGCCCGCGACGGCAAGCAGACCGGTTATCTCCGGCTGTTCCATTCCACGCATGACAGCGCCTACGGCTTCCTGCCGATCCCCATCGTGGTGGTGCAGCATGGGGAGGGGCCGACCGCGCTCTTCACCTCCGGCAATCACGGCGACGAGTATGAGGGCCAAGTGGCGCTGACCAACCTGGCGCAATGGCTGGAGCCCGACATGATCCAGGGCCGGGTCATCCTCCTGCCGATGGCGAACTACCCGGCGGCGCTGGTGGGACGGCGGGTATCACCGATCGACGACCTCAACCTCAACCGGATCTTTCCCGGCGATCCCGATGGCACGGTCACGCGGCAGATCGCGCATTTCATCGACAGCGTGCTGATCCCGCTGGCCGATCTGGTGATCGACCTGCATTCCGGCGGCTCCTCGCTGAACTACATCCCCTGCGCGCTGGCCAGGCAATCGGCCGACCCGGCGCTGTACCGGAAGCAGCTTGCGGCGCTGCGGGCCTTTGGTGCGCCCTACACCTACATCCAGGGCGGCGCGCAGGGTCAGGGCGGCGACCAGACGCTGGGAAGCGGGGCCGACCGCCGCGGCAGCATCGCGTTGGGGACCGAGCTGGGCGGCAGCGGCACGGTAAATTCGGCCGGGCTGGCGATTGCCGAGCGCGGGTTGCGCAATCTGCTGGTGCACCTGGGCATCCTGCCGCGCGAGCATTGGCGGGAGCCGCCGGCGACGCGCTTCCTCGATGTCCGTGGCCAGGATTACTACCTCTACGCACCCGAGAATGGCGTGTTCGAGCCGCTGGTGGGGTTGGGGGACACGGTGGTCGTTGGGCAGCCCGCGGCCCGCATCCACACGCCCGAGACACCCTGGCGAGCGCCCGTGGAGCTTGCCTTCAATGCCGCTGGTATCGTGATGTGCCAGCGCATTCCGGCGCGGACGAAGCGAGGCGATTGCCTGTTTCACTTGGCGAGCGACCTGCTGGTGGATTGAGCAGCTTCATTCGCCGCGCTCGTGTCGCATTCGTCCATGGCTTCCCTCCGACCGGCGCTTCGGCATCATGCCGGCACGTTTGCCCGTTCGGATGGTCGAGCCTTCGCCGGCCGACGCGAGCAACGCCTGCCTTGCTGGGAGGCAGGGCACGCCGGGTACTCCATTCGATTTCGCCAGTTACAGGCGCGCGACCCGCGATACCTACCCGTGCAGCGCCCCAACGTGAGTTCACGCGCTCCGCCTTGCGGGCAGCGGCGAACCCGCTGGCCACCCCGCGCAACGCAGGCGGCAACCGCCCTCAGCCCATTGGGATCGGGCGGCTGCTTAGAAGGGCCTAAACCGTGCTCGGGTCTACGAGCACCCGCGGCGGCATCTCGGCTTCGCTCTTCAGCATAAGCAGGATCCCCAGGACGGCGCCGGACAGGGCGACCCAGTTTCCCAGCCCCTGCCCGCGAGGCATGCCGCGGTCGAATACCCCAAGTGCCACCATCGCGGCCGCAGAAATCCCGATCCACAGCCAGAGATTGCTGGTCACGTGCTTGGTGGACGCCCTGTAGATCCGCATCGGCATGGCTTGGTTTCGCTTCTTGTATGTTGAATGGGGCCACGCTGCGCAGATCGCACCACTGAGCACCAGCACATTAATATTTTAACATCTGGGCATGGCTTCCGTGGGCCCGGCACGGCCCACCTCCTTGAACTGCCCCTCAGCGCAGCCGCCGCCGCCTGCCATTTGCACGCCGGCGAGTGCTGGAACCGCAGGTGTTTGCCCTCCGTCACTCGGGCAGTATTTTTATGGCCATCTCAGTGACGCGCGCGCCAGTGGCCCCGCAGCCGTAGCGTGCACGCGGACGGCCAGTTGTCGCCGACGCGGCACACAAATCAGACACGCGAAAAGAGTGACCCAGGCAGCGATCTTCCGGTGTCGCGATAGAGTGGCGCGGCACATAGCCGGTTCAGCACCTCTCCCCGGATTGGCCGCCATGAAACTTAGGTGATCGGACGAGGTTATTCGGCGACAGCGACCCGCGCGCTGCTTGGTCGCGCCGCTCATGGCGCCCCGTTCCGGAGACGCATCATGGGTTACCTCATTCAAATCCTCATCACTGCCTTCGCATTCTGGTGCGCCGACCAGCTCATTGACGGCATCAGCTTCAGCGGCCCGCTGGTGCTGCTGATCGCCGCGATGGTCTTCGGTTTGGTCAACGCCTTCATCCGCCCCGTGGCTTCGATCCTGTCGCTGCCGCTGACCGTCATCACGCTGGGCCTGTTCATTCTCGTGGTGAACGCGGCGATGTTCGGGCTGACCGCGTTGCTGATGCCGGGCATGCGGGTGAACAGCTTCGGTGCCGCGCTGATGGGGGCGGTGATCGTCTCGGTCGTCTCATGGGCGGCGGGCAAGGTCCTCGCCGATCGCCGGGTGGCCTGAGGCCCACCCCGCCGAGACGCGGGTTTGCGCCCGCGTCGCGCGCCGATCACCCGGCGCGATGGCAGCCGTCAGCCGAGCTGATTGTTGGCTTCAATCCTCGGCATCATTCGCGGGGCCGCTGTTGAGCAGGATGTACCGCTCGATCCCGATGCGGCTGATGAGTTCGAACTGCGCATCGAGGAAGTCTTCATGCTCCTCCTCGGCAATCAGGATCTTGGCCAGAAGGTCGCGCGAACCGTAGTCGCGCACCTGCTCGCAGTAGGCGATGGCCTCCCGCAGATCGACGAGCGCCTTTTCCTCAAGCTTCAGGTCGCATTCCAGGATTTCCTGGACATTCTGTCCGACCAGGATGTTGTTCAGGCGCTGCACATTGGGCAGGCCGCCGAGGAACAGGATGCGCTCGATGAGCCAGTCCGCATGGACCATCTCCTCGATCGATTCTTTGTATTCTTTCTTTCCCAGCAGCGTCACGCCCCAGTGCCGCAGGGTGCGGGCATGAAGGAAATACTGGTTGATCGCTGTCAGCTCGTTGGTGAGCTGGATGTTCAGGTGTTCGATGACCTTGGGGTCGCGCGGCATGGTTGCCTCCTGGATCAGGGGCAGCCTAGCCTGCCGCGTCACGCGCGCACAGTGAAAGGCGATGACGTTCCAAGGTTCATCTGTCCGCGACCGCCTTGCGAATCGGTCGTGATTTCAGCGCGCTAGTCTTAGCCGCGCGCCTGCGCCGACGGGCTCGACGCGAGGTCCTTGATGATGCCCATGATCAGCCTCACGCAGCTGCCACACTGCGCCTTGCACTGGCACGCGGCGTAGACCTCGCCGGGGCGCGCAGCACCGCTTTCCACGGCCCGGCCGACGACATGGTCGGTCAGGCCATTGCACAGGCAGATGTACACCGTCGCGCTCAGCGCCAGCCGGCGCGCTGCATGATCTGCAGCGCCTGAGCGGTGAGCGAGCCATGGACCTGCGCGTTGCGGTCATCTGCCTTGAAGGTGCCAAAGGCGGCGAGCGCGGGATGTGGCTCGACATCCGGGACTACCGGGTATTCGAAGTTGCCGTTGGTGAACAGTTCCTGCGCCGGCTTGCTCACCAGGAATTCGAGGAAGGCACGCCCCGCTTCCGGGTTGCGCGAGGTCTTGACCACGCCGGCGCCGCAGACGCTGA
>JAQGHV010000197.1 GCA_028288785.1 Rhodospirillales bacterium
GGCAGGTCGGTATAGACGAAGCCGCCGGTGACCGAGGCGTTGAGCACTGCGGGGTCGTCGCGCATCGCGGCCTCGGCATCCTTGATGAGGTCCGCGTATGGCCCGGATTTCGTCAGCAGCGTCACGGTGGGCGGCACCATCGGCAGGCGGATGAAGTGCCGCACCGGGCGCAGACCGCCGAGCATCGCGCGGATGAGGTCCGCACATTCCGCGGCGCGTGCGGCCATGTCCACATGCGGGTTCGTGCGATAGCCGACGAAGGTATCGACGCTCGCCACCAGACGCTCGCTCACGTTGCAATGCAGGTCGTGGCTGACGGCGATCGGCACCGCGGGGCCGACCACCTGTCGGATCATCGCGGCGATGGTGCCGTCGGGGTCCTCATCGCCGGTGGCTGACGCCGCGCCGTGGCTGCCGAGATAGACAGCGTCTAGCGGCAATGCAGCCGCAAGCCCGGTTCGCATCGCGTCGAGAAAGCCGGTGAACACGTCCTGCGCGATGGGACCACCAGGGGGCGACGCGGCAACCAGGATCGGCACTGGATGCCATGGGCCGGTCGCGTCCATGCGGCGATAGAAGCCAGGGAATTCGGAAGGAAGATGCGACACCTCCGCGCGCGCCAGCGCGGTGATGGCTTCACCTTGTTCGAGGCATTGCTGCGTGAAATCGGTGAGCTCGGTCACCGGGGCGAAGGCGTTCGCCTCGAGGTGCAGCCCGAGCACGGCGACGCGCGGCGTGGATATCGACATCGTTCAGCGCTCCGGCTGGAGCGACATGCCTCGGCACTCCCGTAGGAGCGTCCGGGCGCAGCGCTCCCGTTGGACAGGTTCAACCACCCGTATAGAGTATGGCGCGTCGATGGGAGTCTGCTTTGGGAATGATGGGTGCGCAATCGTATACGTCGCATCTTGCCGCCGCGATGGCGGTCGCACCGGCCACGCCTTCGCGTGTCTGAGCGCGAAGCCATATCCGTGGATCGCGACGCGCCGTCGCCGCCGCCGCGATTTCCGGTCAACCTCGCCGCGCCGGACCTGACGCCGTGGCGCGTCGGGAACACGGGCATACCCGGCGTTCACAGCTTCACCTCGGAGGTGCCGGGGCCGCATCTGCTGATCACCGCGCTGATCCATGGCAATGAGATCGCGGGCGCCATTTTGCTTGACCATCTGCTGGGCGCATCGCCGGCGCCGCGCCGTGGCCGCATCACGCTCGCCCTCGCCAACCTTGAGGCCTTCGCGCACTTCGAACCGGAGGACCCGACCGCCAGCCGCTTCCTCGACGAGGACATGAATCGGGTCTGGGAGGAGCACGTGCTCGATGGCTCCGGCCGCAGTACTGAGTTACGCCGGGCGCGCGAACTGCGCCCCGTGGTGGACAGCGCCGATGTCGTGCTCGACCTCCATTCCATGCTGTGGCCTTCGGACCCCCTCATTCTCGCCGGCCGCTCGGTGCAGGCCGCCGCCATGGGGGTCGCGATCGGCCTGCCGCCGGTCGTCGTCGCGGATGACGGCCACGCCGGCGGGCGCCGCCTCATCGACTACCATCGCCTCGCCGAACCGGCGCCGGGGCGCGGCGCGCTGCTGGTCGAGGCGGGCCAGCATTGGGAGGCTTCGACCGTGGCTACGATGAATGGCTGCTTCCGCCATCTCGCAGGACGGCTGGGCCTGTTCCCGCCGGTGGCGGCGCTACCGCCGGGACGGCTCGCGCAAGTCACCCGCACGGTCACGGCGCAGACCGACGGTTTCTCCTTCATGCGCGACTATCGCGGCGGTGAGGTCATCGCCGAGCGCAATACCCTGATCGCGCTGGATGGCGAGATCGAAATCCGCACGCCGCATGATCACTGCCTGCTGGTGATGCCCTCGCCGCGCACGCTGCGCGGGCATACCGCGGTGCGCCTCGCGCAATTCGCCTGATACCAACGACCATGAAGAATAACCGCTGGTATGAGCTTCTCGTGCCCTCAAGCGCGTCGTGCCGGAGGCACGCCCCGGCGTGTCGCGCGAACCTCCGGTCCGTTTGGCTTCGCCGGATTGCCGGCATCGTGCGCATGCACGCCTCCAGCGTGACGGCCGGTCGGCCGCTCGGCACAAGTCAAACGATTGTGCCGTTGGTATGAGGCGAGGCCTGGACAAGGGTTCGCGCCCGCGCTCCTTTACGCCCAACAACGGCCAGGAAACCGCCCATGTCCCAACTTCGCCTGATCACCTTCGCCGATAGCGCGGGGGCCCGTCCCGGCCTGATGCTCGAAGGCGGCCGCATCCTCGATCTCGCCGCCGCGGGCGTGCGCTTTGCCACCATGCAGGCGCTGATCGAGGCCGGTCCTTTCGTCGTCCCCGCGCTGCGCAGCCTGGCCGAGGCACCGCCGGAAGGCGCGCTGATCGATGCCGGCGCCGTCACCCTGCTCGCCCCCATCCCGCGCCCGCATCGCAATGTCTTCTGCGTCGGGCGCAACTACATGGATCACGTCGCCGAGGGCGACCGCACCCGTGGCATCACCAGCTCCGAGCTGCCCAAGTACCCGCAATTCTTCACCAAGGCGCCCGACACGGTGATCGCGCCGCATGCGGAAATTCCGAGCCATGCGACGGTCACCAAGTACCTCGACTACGAGGCGGAGCTGACCCTGGTGATCGGCACCGCCGGGCGCGACATTGCGCGTGAGGATTCGCTCAAGCACGTCTTCGGCTACACCATCGCCAATGACGTGACGGGGCGCGACCTGCAGCGCCGCCATGGCCAGTGGTTCAAGGGCAAATCGCTCGACCGCTCGTGCCCGCTCGGCCCCTGGATCATCCCGGCGGGCGACCTCGATGCCTCCGATCTCGCGATAAAGCTGTGGATCAACGGCGAGCAGCGCCAGTCGAGCCGCACCAGCAAGATGATCTTCGACGTGCCGGAAATCATCAGTCAGCTCAGCCAGGGGTTCACCCTGCTGCCCGGCGACGTGATCATGACCGGCACGCCCGAGGGCGTCGGCTACGCGATGGTGCCGCCGCGCATCCTCACCACCGGCGACCGGGTGGAAATCGAGATCGAGGGCATCGGCCGGCTGGAGAACCCGGTCGGCGCCTGAACCATATCGACGGTCATTCTTCATGACCGTCGATATTGAGCATTTGCAGCCCCCCGAACGCCGGGCGCGCCCTCCGCGCGCTTGGCTTCGCCGGACTACCGGCGGCGGCCATTCGGTCGCTTGGAGCGGGTCAAGTTGTGGTGGCGTTGGGATCAACGTTCCGCGCCGGCACGCCGACGACGGTGGTCCCGGCGGCGACATCCGAGATGACCGCGGCGCCGGCACCGATGATGGCGTCGGCGCCCACGCTGACACCCGGCAGCACCACCGCCCCGGCGCCGATCATGGCGCGCGCGCCGACTCTGACGCCGCCGGACAGGACCACGCCCGGCGCGAGGTGAGCGCCCTCCCCCACCGTGCAATCATGCTCGACGATGGCGCCGGTATTGATCAGCGCGAGGCGCCCGATGGCAGCGTCGGGCCCGATCACGGCGCGCGCCATCACGACGACGCCCGCGCCAAGCGTCGCGCTGCGGCCTACGACCGCGCTCGGATGGATGAGGGTGGGCAGGGCGAAGCCGGTCGCCTCGAGCCATGCGCCCGCGGCGAGCCGCGCCGCATTGGCACCGATCGCGGGATGCGCGTAGGCGGCGCCTGCCGCGAGGGCGCGTGCCGCTTCCGCTACACCACCCAGCACGGGCACGCCGAGGATTTCAGTCACGCGCGGCGCTGCATCGACCACGCCCGCGACGGAGAATTCACCCAGCCCCAGCAGCAGGTCGACCACGGCCTTGCCGTGGCCGCCCGCGCCGAGCACCAGGATGGCGCGTTCAGCCAACCTCGATCAGCTCGACCTCGAACAGCAGAGTCGCGTTCGGCGGAATGACGCCGCCGGCGCCGCGCGCGCCATAGCCCTTCTCCGGCGGGATGATCAGGGTGCGCCGGCCACCGACGCGCATGCCGACCACGCCCTCATCCCAGCCCTGGATGACCATTCCCTGGCCGAGTCCGAAGCGGAAGGGCGAGCCCCGGTCGAAGGAGCTGTCGAACCGCGTGCCCTTGTTGTCGGCGGCCGCCTCGTCGAACAGCCAGCCGGTGTAGTGCACCGCCACCGGCATCCCCGCGACAGCCTCGTCGCCATCGCCGACCTTCGTATCCGTCATGGTTGAAATCCTTTCATTGATCGTTAGGCGGTAGTGATCGTCAGGCATGGGCCGCCTTCATCCGGGCTCGGCGTCGCGGGCCGCCCACATCCGCTGGAAAGCCGGGCGTGCCTGGCACTGCTTGAGCCAGGCGGCGATCGCCGGCCTCGCCTCGAACAGGGACTTGGCCGGCACGGCATAGCGCACAATCTCGGCCACGTTGATATCGGCCACCGTGAACCGGCCGCCGACCAGGTTGCCACGCCCCTCAAGCGCGCCCTCCAGCACCTTGAAGGGCCCTTCAAGCGCCGCGATCGAGCGCTCCGCCAGTGCCGCGTCGCGCTCGGCGGGCGGCTTCGCCACGAGGTTGTACAAGACCTCGATCGCGTGCGGCTCCACGCCGGTCGCGGCCCACATCGACCACATGGTCATCAACGCGTCCTCGGTCGCGTCCGCCGGCCCCAGCGTGTCGCCGTGGCGCTTGGCGAGGTAGAGGTTGATGGCGAGGGACTCACGCAGCACCAGCCCGTCATCGTCGAGCACGGGCACCTGGCCGCTCGGGTTGATGGCCAGGAACTCCGGCGAGCGCGTGTTGAGCGGTGCCCCATCGGCCGCCCAGTCGCCGAGGCGGTAGTGCTGGATGACCGGCACGTGCTTCCAAGGCGCGCCGATCTCCTCGGCCAGCCAGATATTGCGCGAGGCGCGCGAGCGATAGACCCCGTAGATCGTGAACAAGGCTTGCCCTCCAAAGCGCCGCACGATCCCGGCCTGCCGGCGTGTCGTCAAGCGGCTGCCAGCGTTGAACCCCTGCTTGAACACGCTTGCAGCGCATGCACGCCATGATATCGTTCCGGAACAAGCACCTAGAATGACCGGAGGCAAAATGATCCGTATTCCGAGTTTGGCGGGGCTATTCGCCCTCGCTGCCCTGTTGTTGGGCGCGGGACCTGCCGAGGCGCAGAACCGCTTCTACCTGGTGAACGGCTCCGGCCAGGTTATCCAGGAGGCCTATGTCTCCCCCTCGCGGATTTCGGAATGGGGTCCGGACATCCTGGGCACCGGCGTGTTGCCGGCTGGCAACCAGGTCTGGGTGACGCCGAATTTCACCGATTGCGTGCTGGACGTCCGGGTGCGCTACGCAAACGGCACCGATGACACGCGCATGCAGGTCAATGCCTGCAACATCAGCCGCGTCGTGTTCGGTGGCGGCGGTGGGGGCGGTGGCGGCGGTGGCGGAGCGGTGGCCCCGGGTGCGGCGATCGGTGGCGGCCCGGCTTATGGGCGTGCCAGCACGGGCAACCCGTCCTTCACCATCGTCAACGGCACCGGCACCACGATCCGCGAGATCTACAGCTCGCTCTCCACGCAGACCGACTGGGGTTCGGACCGGCTTGGCGCCAACACGCTGCCGCCCGGTGGCAGGCTGTTCATCCCGCTGCCCGCTGGCGGTGGCTGCAACACCGATATCCGCGTCATCTACATGAACGGCGCGGCGAGCGAGCGGCGCAACGTGGAGACCTGCTCGGTTCAGCAACTCACCTGGCGGTAGTGGCGGGTCGCCGAGCCTCGCGACCAATCCGCCGGCAACCTCGATAAGGGAGTGCCTTGGGATGTCGGGTGAGCAAGGCCGGTGGTTTGCCGGCGTCTATCGAGGCATCGTGCAGACGCCGGCGACCCGGCCGGCCAAGGGCGGGTGCAGGTGACGATCCCGGCGATGGGGATCAGCACCAGTGGGCAGCGGTCTGCCGTCCCGCGGGCGGTGTGAGTGCGGCAATCCGCGTGGGCGCGGCGTGCATCACCGCATTCGAAGGCGGCGATCCCGCCCTGCCCGTCGTGATGGGCTTCATTTGAGCCAGCGGTAAAGGGACTGCCCTCCAGCTCGCCCCCTCGGGCCGAGCGCCTGACCGGGCGCCGCCGGAAGTCCGGCGCGGCAAGCGAGCGGAGCGTGCGCCTGCCGCCTCAGGGCACAATAAAATCCGGCGGTCATCCTTCATGATCGTCGGTATGGTTCCTGCTTGATCTTGGTTGGCCTGCGCGCCGGTTTGCGCGTCGCAGGCTGGCACCCGCTCAAAGGATAACGGATCATGCAGCGACGCACATTGATGAAGGCCGCGGCCGGCACGCTGGCAGCACCCGCCGCGCTGCGGGCGCAATCCGCGACCACGCTTCGCTTCACGCCGCAGCAGGACCTCGTCACGCTCGATCCGGTGACGACCACCGCCTATGTCAGCCGCAACCACGGCTACATGGTGTTCGACACACTCTACGGCATGGATGGCAGCTTCCAGGCCACGCCGCAGATGGTCGACGGCCACACCATCGAGGATGACGGCAAGCTCTGGAACCTGACTCTGCGCGACGGCCTACGCTGGCATGATGGCGAGCGCGTTCTGGCGCGCGATTGCGTCGCCTCCATCCGTCGCTGGGCACAGCGCGACCCCTTCGGCACCACGCTGATGGAGACGACGGACGAGCTGTCGGCGCCCGACGACAAGACCATCCGGTTCCGCCTGAAGCGTCCCTTCCCGCTGCTGCCGCTGGCACTCGGCAAGGCTTCGGTCCCGGTCTGCGCGATGATGCCGGAGCGCCTCGCCAACACCGACCCGTTCCGCCAGGTGCCGGAGATGATCGGTTCCGGCCCCTTCCGCTTCAAGGCGGATGAGCGCGTGCCTGGTGCCCGCGTCGTCTACACGAAGTTCGATGGCTACGTGCCGCGACGCGATGGCGTGCTGAGTTGGACCTCGGGCCCGAAGGTCGTGCATTTCGACCGTGTCGAGTGGACTGTCATGCCCGACAGCGCGACGGCCACGAACGCGCTGATCGCCGGCGAGCAGGATTGGCAGGAATACGCCTATCACGACCTGCTGGCGCCGCTGCGGCGGTCGCGCAACGTGCAGGTGCGCGTGATGGATCCGACCGGCTTCGTCGGCATGGTCCGGATGAACCATCTCACGTCCCCCTTCAACAACCCCGAGCTGCGCCGGGCGCTGTGGGGTGCCATCGACCAGACCGCGATCATGCAGGCGCTGGTCGGCCCCGCCGAGAGCAGCCTCTACCACGTGCCGCTTGGCTTCTTCGGGCCCGGCACGCCGATGGCCTCCGATGTCGGGCTGGAGCCGCTGCGGGGGCCGCGCGACTACGACCGCGTGAAGGCGGCGGTGCGCGCCTCCGGCTATCGTGGGGAGCCGGTGCTGCTGATGGTCGCCTCGACGTCGCAACCCATCTCGCAGATGGGGGCGGTGGTCGAGGACCAGTTCAAGAAGGCGGGGCTGAACGTCGAGGTCTACTCGGTCGAGTTCAACTCCATGCTGCAGCGGCGCAACCGGCGCGGGCCGGTGGCCGATGGCGGCTGGAGCGCCTTCGTCACGAACTGGGTCGGCACGGATTGGCTCAACCCCGCGGGCCACATCGCCCTGCGCGGCAATGGCGACAATGGCTATGCGGGCTGGGCCACGATGCCGCGCATCGAGGCGCTGCGGGATGCCTGGTTCACAGCGCCCGACCTTGCCGCACAGCAGGCGATCTGCCGCGACATCCAGGTCGAGGCGATGCGGGAGGTGCCATATTACCCGCTTGGGCAGTACCTGCAGCCGACGGCGTACCGCAGCAACATAACGGGGATCGTCGACGGGTTCTCAACGTTCTGGAACGTGCAAAGGACTTAAGACCGAAGGTTAAGAGCGGCAGCCAAGGTGTATGGCCGTCACTTAAGTCTTCGGGGGCAGCGCCCCAAAGACCGTCTCGGCCTCGATCTGCGCCACATCGGCCGGCCGGGGGAATGGCGCCGGCGCTCCCTCTCCCGCATGCCGTTCGCGCCCGATACGCGCGAAGAAGGTCTCCAGCCCGCCGGGCATCATCAGCCACAAGAAGGTCATCGGCGCTTCCGCGGCCGCCTGGAAGCGATGCGGGCGGCCCTTGCCGATGAACAGGCAGGTGCCTTTCACGAGCCGCTCGACCCGGCTGCCATCGAGCAGCGCCTCGCCCTGCCCTTCCAGTACCAGGATGACCTCCTCGTTCGTGGGGTGCTGGTGTTCACGCACGTAGCAGCCGGCATCGACCGTCTGCGTGCCCATGGCGAACTGCGTCTCGGCGCCGATCGCACCCGATTCGAGAAGACATTGCACGAAGCCATTGGCCGGAACGGGCTGCCAGAAGGACCGCGCCTCACCGGGCTGGATGATGACGAGCGGTGCTTCGGCGGGCCGGACTAGGTCGGACATAGGAATTCCCATTCTGTTGCCAGGCTGTCAGGCCGCGGTGCGCCTCAATCTGGCGGCGGACGAGAAACCCCACCGCTGAATCGTGCAAGCGGGCCATCCACGGGTTGACTTGACCCACCCGCCGTCATAGAAGCCGCGCTCTCGGAGACGCAATGCGCCTCCAGGCTGTTTTGGACCACAGTGTTACGTGTCCGGTACCGCGATCCCCTTGTTGGGGTGAGCCGAGGCCGGGCGCAGGACAGGGCCCGCAAGGGAATGCACCAGCATTCTCAAGCGGGCTTGACCACGTTCTGCTCGCGTGGCGCTGGGGGTCGTTCTGGATTGGACCGAAGGGGCGTCATGCCGACGATCAACCAGCTCATCGCCCAAGGGCGCGAGCCTAATCCCAAGCGGAACAAGGTTCCGGCGCTCGCGGGTAGCCCGCAGAAGCGTGGAGTCTGTACCCGTGTGTACACGACGACCCCGAAGAAGCCGAACTCGGCGCTTCGTAAGGTCGCCAAGGTGCGGCTGACCAATGGCCATGAAGTGGTGAGCTACATCCCGGGCGAAGGCCACAATCTTCAGGAACACTCCGTGGTCCTGATCCGTGGCGGCCGCGTGAAGGACTTGCCGGGCGTGCGTTACCACATTCTGCGCGGCGTTCTCGATACGCAGGGCCTGCCGAAGCGCCGCAAGCGCCGGTCGCTCTACGGCGCGAAGCGGCCGAAGTGAGGAACTGAGATGTCACGTCGTCACAGTGCCGAAAAGCGCGAAGTCCTGCCGGATCCGAAGTTCGGCGATCTCGTCCTCAGCCGTTTCATGAACGTCCTGATGTACGATGGTAAGAAGAGCACCGCGGAAGGCATCGTCTATGCCGCGATGGACACGTTGAAGCGGAAGGGTGGGCCCAATTCCGACCCTCTGCGCGTGTTCCACGAGGCAATGGACAACGTGAAGCCCGCCGTCGAGGTGCGCAGCCGCCGCGTGGGTGGTGCCACCTACCAGGTCCCCGTCGAGGTGCGCCCCGAGCGTCGCCAGGCGCTGGCCATTCGCTGGCTGATCGACAGCGCCCGCAAGCGTGGCGAGCACACGATGGAAGAGCGGCTCTCGGCCGAGCTCATCGATGCCTCCAACAACCGCGGAACCGCCGTCAAGAAGCGTGAAGACACCCATCGCATGGCTGAGGCGAACAAGGCCTTCAGCCACTATCGTTGGTAAAGCGCCTTCGAGCGCGCGCTCGTTGATGAAGCGCGCTCCGGCACGCATTTATCGACAGAGCGCGCCTCGGCGCGACACCGCTGCTATCCAAGACCTGCATTCGAGGACCTGATCATGGCCAAGGCGAAATTCGAGCGGAACAAGCCGCACTGCAACATCGGCACCATTGGTCACGTGGACCATGGCAAGACGTCGCTGACGGCGGCGATCACCAAGATCCTGGCGAAGTCGGGTGGCGCGA
>JAQGHV010000262.1 GCA_028288785.1 Rhodospirillales bacterium
GGGGTCCTGCGGCCTTCGAGGCCCGCGCCCGTGGTCTCGCGAGCACTGGTGCTTCGTCCGGTTCTGCCAGGCTCGTGCCACGTCCGCCAGGCCGCGCCGCCAGCGTCGAGATCGTCGGCATCAAGCCAAGACAAAGCGGTGCCCGCGCGCAGCCGGAAGGTAGCGCGTCAAGCGCGATTCATCGGCTCCCGCCGCAACCGTCATTTCGCACGCGGCCACGCGGCCCCCCGGTCTCCGCCATCGCATTCTCCCCCTCGCCGCCGCCGCACTCCCTGCCAAGACGGCTGCCGAAGCGTAACAAAATATTCTGGCGTGGAGTTGAACACAGTTTGAGCGAACCCCATCAACGTACGGAACCATACAAAGAAACAATAAAGTATTCGAAGGAGGAATAATCCGAAACCCTCTACCAGGGGTGCCACTTACTTAGCAACGGCTTGGCATTCCGCCAGACAGGCCGGCGAGGCACTCTCAATGGCCAATCTATCTGCCCTGCGGAGCGATTTCGATCGCGTACCAAGTAGCGGAAGCTTGCGTGTTACCAAAGCACCGCCGCTCTCGCTCGAGACATTGGACTGCTTGCCGTCCGCAGTCCGTCGCCCGGGTTTCGACGTGGCGGCGCTCCGGCCGGGCATACTGCACCTCGGATGCGGCGCCTTTCATCGAGCGCATCAGGCTGTCTTTACCCAGCGCGCGATCGAGGCGGAGACCAGCGGAGCGGCGGGTGCGGCGCCACCAGCCTGGGGGATCGTCGCCTCGAGCCTTCGGCAGCCATCCACGCGAAATGCGCTGCGTCCGCAAGATGGACTCTACACCGTCCTGGAGCGCGGTCCGGATGCAACACGGGCCGAGGTGGTGGGCTCGCTCCGCGAAGTGGGGTTCGCGCCGGAGGACCCTGCCGGCCTGCTTGCCCGGTTCGCCGATCCTGCCATCCGCATCGTGACGCTGACGGTGACATCCTCGGCGTATTCTCTCGACCCGGCGGCCGATGGGCCTTGCCCGGACCATCCCGAAATCCAACGCGACCATCAGGGGCCTGCGGCGTGCAATGCCTTGGGTGTGCTGGTCGGCGGATTGGCGGCGGCCCAGAAGGCGGGGACGCGGCCGCCGGTTGTGATGGCATGCGACAATCTTCCCGAAAATGGCCGCACGCTGCAGCAGGCAGCAATGGACTACGCATCCCTGACCGACGACCGCCTGGCCAACTGGATCGGCCGCTCCGTGCAGTTTCCTTCTTCGATGGTCGACCGTATCACGCCGGCGGTGACCGATCTGGATGTGGCCGATGCCGCCATGATGCTGGGGCTGGCCGACGCGGCGCCAGTCGCGGCGGAGCCGTTCCGCCAATGGGTGATCGAGGATTTCGAAGGTGCCCGGCCGCGCTGGGACGCGGCAGGCGCCGAATTCGTGACCGATGTGGCGCCGTGGGAAGCTTCCAAGCTTCGGCTGCTGAACGGCACCCATATGGCAATCGCCTATCTTGGGGCGCTTGTCGGATTGCGGACCGTTTTCGAGGTCGTGGCGGAACCGCTATTCGCTGACTACGCGCTTCGCTTCATGCTGGAGGAGCAAAAGCCTACCCTGCCGCCGAGCCGGCACGACATCGACGCCTATGCCCACCAACTGCTGCAGCGCTGGCGCAACCCGGGCATCGTACACGACCTCGGCCGGGTCGGCCGGAACGGTTCGGACAAGCTGCAGCCGAGGCTGCTCGCCTCCCTGATGGATAATCTGCAGGCGGGGCGCCCGGCACCCTGTACGATACTGGCCGTCGCAGCATGGATCTGCTGCGTGACCGGCCTGGGCGTCCCAGCTGAAGCGGTAGAGATCGAGGATCCATTGTCCGAGAACCTGCGCAGCCTGGGTCGCGCGGCAGGCAGCGATGCGGCCCGCCTCACCGCCTCGGTTCTGGAGATGGAGAACCTTTTCGGCCAGGATCTGCCTCGGATGCAGGGGTTTCGGGCGGAACTCACCGCGGCGGTTTCACAGCTGCAAAGGGTCGGGCCGCGGCGCGCAATCGCGGCGCTGATGGCCAGTGCGCCTGCTGCGCCTGTTCTGGAATTTGCGTGATGGACGCGATGGCCGTGAGTGCACTCGACATCGAAGCGGTCGTCTTCGACATGGATGGCTTGTTGCTCGACACCGAGAGCCTGGCGATGCGCGGTCTGGCGCAGGCCGCCGCGGCGAGGGGCGTCGATGCGCCTGAGGAATTTCGCCATGCGATGATCGGCGTTCCCGCTGACCATTGCCGGTTGCTGGTGATGGAGCGCTTCGGTGCGGATTTTCCCGTCGACGAGTTCTTGACCGAAGCCAGCCATTGGATGAGCGAGCTGATCGAAGTCGGTGCGCTGCAGGTGAAGCCAGGCGTGCTGGAACTGCTCTCCGATCTCGACCGGATCGGCATGCCCAAGGCGGTTGCGACATCATCGAGCCGCGCCAAGGCGAGCCACCATCTGCGCAGCGTCGGATTGCTGGAGCGCTTCGATGCCATCGTGACCCGAAGTGACGTCGAAAGCGGCAAACCCCGCCCGGACTTGTTCCTGCGTGCTGCGCAGTTGCTCGGCAGACGCCCGGGTCGCTGCCTGGCGCTCGAAGATTCCTACAATGGCATACGCGCGGCCCACACCGCGGGCATGCCAGTCATCATGGTGCCGGATCTGCTGCCACCGACAGCGGAGATGCGGGACAGGTGCCTGATGATTGCTCCGGACCTGCACGCAGTCCGACGGCTTATTCCCCGCAATACTGAACAAGATGCCGAGAGCGCCAGCATCCTGTCGGTTGATACTGCGCTCTTGGCTGCCGGCAGAGCAGGTTAGCCGGCAAGAAAGCTTAGGTCTCCGTGCCGTCCTGCACGGCGCAACCTGACCAGTGCAGCAGCGTTCGGCCTGTGGAACACGAGTGCAGATCGCACGAGATGAGGAGACCCTCAGATGCAATCTTCCAGCGGCGCCATGGCCGATAATCCCAACATCGCCATCCACGGCCACCAGATGGATGTCGGCGAAGCGCTTCGCAGCCACGTGACCGAGCGTCTTATCGAAGTATCAACCAAATACCTGGGTGCGCAGGATATGACCGCGCGCTTCTCGCGCACAGGCCAGGGTGGCTTCGCTTGCCTGGTTCGGGTGCATTCCGGACGGGACCTGTTCTTCGAAGGCTCCGGCGAAGCGGCCGAGGCACCGGCGGCATTCAAACAAGCCCTGGAACGTGTCGCCAAGCAGCTGCGCCGGCGCAAGCGCGCACTGCGCGAGGACAAGCCGATCAACCCTCTCAAGCAGAGTCTGCTGTAGGCAGCCTGCGGGACCGTTCAACACACAATCAGCAAGGAAACTCCCATGCGCATGATCTCCACTCGCACCCATGGCGTGATCGACTACGTGACGGGCATACTCCTGATCGCGGCACCTTGGCTCTTCGGCTTCGCGAACGGCACCGCGGCACAGTGGGTGCCCGTCATTCTTGGGGCGATCGTGATCCTCCAGAGCCTCATCACGGATTACGAGCTTGGAGCGATACGCCAGTTGCCGATGCCGACGCACTTGATGCTTGATGCTGCCAGCGGTGCACTGCTCCTCGTCTCGCCCTGGCTATTCGGCTTCTCTCACTTCGTTTGGGTGCCGCATGTGGTCGTCGGCTTGTTCGAGATCGTCGTGAGTTTTCTGACCGTAAAAGAGCCGAGCTTGGTGTGACCTCCCGGCGCCGGATCGCATGATGGCGGCTCCGCTGTGGTTGCGTGGCCGTCTTGCACGAAGTCTTCCGGGCGTAGGTAGTTGCGGCGTGGCGAGGTGGCCACGCGCGCCGCTTGGTACATACCAGACCAAGCGTGCCGCACGGTCCCACTAACATTTACGATGATCGAGGCGCGCCGGAGCTCATTGGTGCGTCGGTGTGTCTGCCGCTTGTGCGCGCGGCGTCGTGGTTCTCGTTTGCCTGGCCGTCCGGGGTC
>JAQGHV010000265.1 GCA_028288785.1 Rhodospirillales bacterium
AAAATACCCAAGGGTGGCCAGCCTTGGCGCGCTTGTCGCGGCCAGGCATCAGACGGATCAACGGTGTGCTCATCCCCGGTGGATAGACGCAGTGAGGGGAGAAAGGCCAGGGCTCTGCCCTGGACCCGCCAGGATCGTGTCGATCCTGGCCCTCCATTTGTTGGTTCTTGGTTTTCGGAGGGTGTTGAGCCCTCGCCCTAGGCGAGCTGGGTTGGGGAGGAATGAGGGCACCGCGCCCTCTCGCAGGCGTCGTTCTCCGCCCGTCATGGATGGACCTTAGTTTCGGCTTTTGAACGGATCGTGCACGGGGCTGCTGAAATTCGGCTCTATACCTCGTCGGTCAGCGGCTCGGCCTTCCATTAGGGGGCGATGAGGCGTGTTGAGGTATCGAGGGGGAACCAGGCCATGGCCGATGAATTCCAGCCGAAACCACCGCAGGTCTCATCGACGCCCGGCGTCTTCACCTACCCGACGGCCCCCCGCACGGGCGTTCCGACCATGCAGTACACCAAGATTTCGTCCGACGTCGACGCCATAAAGAACCACCTGATGTGGAGCGAAGCGGCGCTCAGCTACGTCCGGCGATACATGACGATCGGGGCCTCGAACAAGATCGTCGATGTCATTGGGTCGCTGGGTGAGTCGAAATCCTGTGTGGCGAAGCTGAAGAGCGAATATGCCAGCGGGCGGAATTTCGCGAACTGGCACGACGCGGTGGCGGAATGCGCAAGGCTCGGCCGGCTGCGCGGGTGCGGCAATTGCGGCGAGCAGTCGGCGATCGCGTACATGTTCTTGTGGGACAATGCGATGCAGCCGGTCGACTGGATCAAGGTCAACGACGTGGACCACAATTTCACGCTGCTTGGCTGCGCCAAAGGCGCCGGTTCGGCTAAGTCGCGATGGGGCCCGCGCTGCGTCGTGGTCGATCCCTGGAACGGCACCTGCTATCCGGGTTCGGAGATCGCCCGGAACCGCAACAGCGGCGAGACCTATACGAGCCTGGTGCAGGAGTAACTTCAACAGGCCCGGCATCACCTCACCCCCGCACCGCCAGCACCACGCCGCCAAGCGTCAGGCTCAGCGCCACGACCTCTCTCACGCCGAACGGTTCGCCCAACGCTATCGCCGCGACGCAGACGCCGATCACCGGCGCCAGCAGCGTCCCGATCGAGGCCGCGGAGGCCGGCAGGCGGCGCAGTGCAGCAAACCACCCCGCGTAGCAAAGGCAAAGCGGGATCACCGCCGAATAGGCGAGCAACGCCCAGGCCGTGCCGGAAATCAGCGTCGGGTCCAGCCGCTCGAACAGCAGTGACGCCAGCAGCATCGGCGCACCGCCAAGCCCCACCTGCCAAGCCGCACTCGTGATCGGCGGCAGCTCCAGCGGCCAGCGCTTCGTCACAACGGTGCCGATCGCGAAGGTGATCGCGGCGCCGGTGGTCAGCGCTACGCCGGGCAGCTTGGCCATGCCAATCGAGACGCCCTGCCCCAGCATCAGCACGGCAACGCCGGTGAAGCCGATCAGCAGCGCAATCACGCGCCGTGCGGTGGGCCGCTCGCCCAGTACCGGCCAAGCGAGGATCGCGGTCCAGATGGGCATCGTGTAGCAGGTGATCGCCGCCTCGCTCGCGGAGAGCCAAAGCAGCGCGAAGGTCGAAAACCCCATCCAGCATGCGACGTTCAGGAACGCCGCAAGTGCGAGGCGCGGAAAGATCGCGCGGGTGATCGCGAGCTTCTCTCCGGCTGCCAACGCGATCATCGCGAGCACGCTGGCGCCGACCATCGCCGGCCAGGCGCGCATCGCTAGCGGCGGCATCTCGCCCACCAGAAACTTCATCGCGGGCCATGCGAAACCCCAGCCGCAAGCGGTGAACAGAAGGAGGAGGAAACCAGTCGTGCGAGGCGTCATGCCGGGGGCACGGCTAACCAAGCTGCATAGCGCGAACGGGCGCCGCCCGTCATCAAACGCACCGAGCGTGCGCCCGTCGCCTGAGGGCACAACACAGACCAGCGGTCAATCTTCACGATCGCTGATGTCACTCCGCGAATTCTGGGGCCTCGCGGGTCAGGATGCGCTTGATGCTCTCGAGGTGCAGGCGCGCGCTGTCACGGTCGCCCTCGCGCATCTGCTCATAGGTCTTGCGCGCCATCTCCGGCGAGACCGACTTCAGCGCGCGGCCCGTCGACATCGCGAGCCGCTGCGCCTCGGCCGCGCGCTCCAGGTAATAGAGGTCGTCCCAGGCCTCGGCGATGGTCGGGCCGGTGACCATGACGCCGTGGTTGCGCATGAACACCACATCCGCGTCGCCCATTGAGGCCGCGATCCGGTCGCCCTCCGCCTCGTCGAGTGCCAGGCCGCCGTAGTCGTCATCCACCACCATGCGGCCATAGAATTTCAGCGCGGACTGCCCGGCCCAGACCAGCGGCGGACCCTCCAGCATCGCGAGCGCGGTGGCGTTGGGCATATGCGTGTGGAAGGCGGCCCGAGCGCGCGGGTTCTTCATGTGCAGCCGGCCATGGATGAAGAAGGCGGTCGCTTCCGGCACGCCCTCGCCGGCGACGACATTGCCGTGGAAGTCGCAGATGATCAGGCGCGAGGCGGTGATTTCCTCGAAGGCCCAGCCATACGGGTTGACCATGAACAAATCGTCGCGCCCCGGCACCATCGCCGAGAAATGGTTGCAGATGCCCTCGTGCATGCCCAGGCGCGCGGCCATCCGGAAGCAGGCGGCGAGGTCGATGCGGGCCTGGCGCACGGCATCCGCGTCGAGCTCCGAATTGCGCAGGATTGCGGGGGCGGCAACGCCGCCGAGGGCATGGGCCATGGCAGAGGATCTCCGAAAACGGTCGCTTCACCTTGCCATTGCATGCGTGCGCGCGATAGCAGGGGGTTTGCGCAAAGCGAGGCCCTCCATGAGCGGGACGAACCAGCGGATCGACGGCAAGCGGCTGTGGGACAGCCTCATGACCATGGCGGAGGTCGGCGCGACGGCCAAAGGCGGCGTGCGCCGGCTGACGCTGACCGCGGTTGACCAGGCCGGCCGGGCGCGCTTCCGCGGCTGGTGCGAGGAACTCGGCCTCAAGGTCCGCATCGACGCCATGGGCAACATGTTCGCCCGGC
>JAQGHV010000272.1 GCA_028288785.1 Rhodospirillales bacterium
CGCTCGCTCGGCATTCCCGTGGCACGGTACCCCTTCGTCCACGGCGCCCAGCATCGCCTCCCCGGTGGGCTGCTGCTCGCCGACAGCTATCACGTCAGCCGCTACAACACCTCGACGCGGCGACTGACCCCGGCCATGTTCGAAAGCGCCGTCGAGGCGCTGCTGCCGCACCTCGACTGAAGGAGCCTTCCCATGCGCGCATTGCTTTTCCTGCTGCTGCTCGCCGCGCCGGCAATGGCGCAGACCATGGCCCCCGCCGGTCCCACGCTCGCCGGCGTCCGCTCGCGCGGCGCCCTCGCCTGCGGCATCTCGACTGGCGATCCCGCCTGGTCGCAGCCCGACAGCCGCGGTGAATGGCAAGGCATGGATGTCGATTTCTGCCGCGCCGTCGCCGCCGCCGTGCTCGGCGAGAACGCGCGCGTCGCCTTCAACCCACTCACGGGGCAGAACCGCTTCCCGACCCTTACCGGCGGCCAGATCGAAGTCCTCAGCCGCACCACCACCTGGACCTTCCTCCGCGACGCACAGCTCGGCGTGAACTTCGGCGCGCCCAACTTCTTTGATGGCCAGGGCTTCCTCGTGCGCGCCAATTCGGGCGTGACCCGCGGGGACCAGCTCGTCGGCGCCTCGATCTGCTTCACCTCCGCCAGCACCCACGAACTCAACCTGCAAGACTTCTTCCGCGCCCGAGGGACCACCTTCACCCCCGTCATCTTCGCCGACAAGGACGAAGCCCGCCGTGCCTACGAGGCCGGCCGCTGCGACAGCTTCACCGGCGACGCCGCCCAGCTCGCCGCCATCCGCGCCGCATTTCCCAACCCCGCCGAACACGTCCTGTTGCCCGACCGCATCAGCAAGGAGCCCTACGCCGCCGCCGTGCGCCACGGTGACGACCAGTGGTTCGACATCGTCCGCTGGGTCGGTTACGGCCTCATTGAGGCCGAAGAACTCGGCGTCACCCGCGCCAACGTCGAACAAATGCTGACCGACCCACGCCCCGCCGTGCGCCGCCTGCTCGGCGTCTCCGGCGACCTCGGCCCAACCCTGGGGCTTGACCGCCGCTGGCTCTACTTCGCCATCCGCTCTGTCGGCAACTACGCCGACATCTACGACCGACACCTCGGCGCCAACAGCCCGGTGCAACTGCCCCGCGGCCTGAACGACCTGTGGACACGAGGCGGGCTCATGTTCTCGCCGCCCATTCGGTAGAAGAAAGGCGGGGGCTCCGCCCCTCGACCCCGCCAGGATCGTGTCGATCCTGGACCTCCATCTGTTGGTTTCTTGGACTGGGAAGGGGTGAGTCTCGCCGGAGGCGAGCTGGGTAGCCGAGGGCGGCGCCAGGTCGGCGCTGCCCGACAGGTGCTCGCGTGACGCGCCGCCCTCGACTGTCCGGCCCATCCAGCAACCACAGCCCTCCCCAACTCAGGACCAACACACGCAGGGGCCCGGGGATCGGCGCGATCCCCGGTGGGGGTCAGGGGGCAAAGCCCGCGGCCTTACTTTATACTGCAGTGCCGGCCGAGAACTTCAGCCGTAGCGTTCTTCGAGCCAGGGGTCGCCGTTGTTGTGGTAGCCGCGCACTTCCCAGAAGCCGGGTCTGTCTTCGGTCAGGAAGTCGATGCGTGTGACCCATTTCGGGCTTTTCCAGAAGTAGAGTTTCGGCAGGATCACGCGCACGGGGGCGCCGTGTTCGCGGGTGAGGGGTTCTCCGTTCCAGGCGTGCGCGAGGAGGACGTCGTCGTCGTCGAAGGCGGCGAGGGGGATGTTGGTGGTGTAGCCATCGTAGCTGGTGAAGCTGATGAAGCGTGCGGCAGGGCGGGGGCGGGCCATGGCGAGGAGGGTTTTGGCGCGGACGCCGGTGAAGTGGGCGTCGTAGAGGCTCCATTGGGTGACGCAGTGGATGTCGCAGACCTGGTCGACCTGTTCGAGCGCGTTGAACTGGGTCCAGTCGAGCGCGACGCGTTGTTCGACCTGACCTTCGAGGCGTAGGCGGAACTTGTCCTTGGCGACGTCCGGCTGGATGCCTAGGTCGAGCACGGGCCAGTGCTTGACCTCGGTCTGGCCGGGCGGGAGGCGGACGGCGTGTTGGGCGTCCGGTGTGCCGGTGAGGAGGCGGCCTTCGCGGGCCCAGTCTTCCTTGCGGGCGACGAGCTTTTCGCGCACGGCGCCGGTTACGGGGATGTCGTCTTCATCGGCCATCGCGGCCTCCTTGTGGCTGCTTGTGCGACCATGGCGCGTGGTTGCAAGGATCAAGAAGAAGCGCTGGATTTCCGGTCCCCAGACGGCGCTGACTGACCGCGCGGTGCCGGGTCCGCGAGGGACGCTACTCCGTCCGCCGCATCAGTGCGACCTGCGGGAGAGCGCACTGCGCATGATGTCGACCAGCCTACCCCTTGTCGCGCATCAGCCGCGCCTTGTCCCGGTTCCAATCGCGTTCCGCGATGGTGGCGCGCTTGTCGTGCTGCTTCTTGCCCTCGGCCATGCCGATCAGCACCTTCGCGAGCCCACGATCGTTGAAGTGGATATCGAGCGGCACGATCGTCCCGCCATCCCGGTTCGTGGCGCCTGAAAGCGTCGCGACCTGCTTCTTGTGCAGCAGCAGCTTGCGCGGGCGTCGAGGCTCGAAATGCGCGACGACACTGCCGGCCTGCCACTCTGGGATGTAGGCGTTGAACAGGAAGATCTCGCCATCGCGCTCGCCCGCCCAGGCGTCGGAGAGGGCAGCGCGGCCGGCGCGCAGCGACTTCACCTCGGGGCCGACCAGGACGATGCCGGCCTCGAAGGTCTCGCCGATCTTGAAGTCGAAGCGCGCCTTGCGGTTCTGCGCGGCGATGCCGTGGCTGATCAGGCCGGATTTCTTCTTGGTCTTTGCCATTACTTTTTCTTCTTTCGCGCGGACCGGAATTGGGCCCGCCGCGCCGCTAGTTCAACAAGCCTACTGAAACCATCGCCTCGCGCACCCGCAGCTTGGAGGCTTCGGCGATCGGCGCCATCGGTAGCCGGCAGAAATCGGTGCCCTTGCCGAGCAGCGACGCCGCGTACTTCACCGGCCCCGGCGAGCT
>JAQGHV010000284.1 GCA_028288785.1 Rhodospirillales bacterium
TGGACACGTGGCACGCGGCCGGAGGAGAGGTCGGCTCGCACCGTCCGCGCCTCGATCCATCGGCAATAGAGCAGGCTGTCGAACGCGATCTGGAGGCTGTCGAGCTCGCTGTTCTCGCGCGCGAGCCCGGCTTGCAGGTTCACCTCGGCGGTGCGCTGGCGCTGCAGCGAGGGACGCATCCACCAGCGCGGCTGCGCCGGACGGACGAAGGGATCACCGGCGCTGGTGAAACTCGCGGCCTGCGCGGAGCAGCCCTCGCGCGCATCGGCGAGGCCGCCAGGACGGGCGCATCCGGCGAGGAGCAGAACAGCGCCGAGGGTGAGGAGGGGGCGGTTCATTGCTGAACGATGCGGGAACTTTGGCATGGGGGCAAGGAAGCAAGAATGGGGGAAAGGAATTTCTCCCAGACCCCCAATCTTCTATTTTTATCGATTGGTACCGACCCGCCAGCCGCATCCATTGATAAACATAGAAGAATGGGCCAGGGGAAATTCTTTTCCCCAGCCTTTCTATGCTTCCCCTGCCGCCCGCCCCGTCGCAAACCGCCAGTGGTGCCACAGCAGCCGCGCCGCCAAGGACCGCCAAGGCGACCACGCCGCCGCGATCTCCACCAGAGCCCGCGGCGTCGGCCGCACATCCATGCCGCGCAAATGCGCGAGCCCCGCCGCCAGGGCGACATCGTTCGGCGGAAACACGTCCGGCCGCTGCAAGCCGAACAACAGGTGGATGGACGCGCTCCACGGCCCCATGCCGGGAATGGCGGCGATCGCGGCGATTGCGGGCGCATCCGGCAGCAGCGCCACGGCATCGAGGTCGAGGCGCCCGCCTGCACAGGCATCCGCGAGCGCGCGCACGTGCAGCACCTTGGGTCGGGACAGCCCGGCCGTGCGGAGTGCGGCATCGTCGAGGAGGAGCATGCCGGCGGGGGTGAGCGCGCCTGGCAGCGCGGAGAGCCGGCCCCAGATCGCGCCGGCGGCGGCGTTGCTGATCATCTGGCCGCAGATGGCGCGGAGCAGCCCGGGGAAGCCGGCGTCGCGCTGGCGCCAGGGGAGCGGTCCGGCCAGAAGGCGGATGCGCGCGAGGTCTGGGTGTGCGGCTTCCAGTTCGCGCAGGCCGTCCTCGGCCCATTGGGGCATCGGGAAAACCGCGGAACCAGAGACGGGGAGGGGGGGCGGCGGGGCATCCAAGGGGGAGGAGGACAGCCCCGCCGCAGTATTCCGCCGGGCGCCCGTAGGGGAGTTGGGCGGCGCCGGTGGTGACGAGGAGATGGGGGGCACTTTGGTATTCTCCAAGCCGTCAACGGGGCTCACACGGAAACGCTACGCAACGGTTTGGCCTCTAGCAACGCGGCGTTACAAGGATGGGCTGCAAGTGGCGCGATGCGGGCTATTGTAACAGCCATGGACGCAACACCCCACATCCTCGTCGTCGATGATGACCGCGAAATCCGCGAGCTTCTCGGCAAATTCCTCGAACGCCAGGGCATGCGCGTCACCGTCGCGCGCGACGCGCGGGAGGCGCGGCGGGTATGGCCGATGGGCCGCTACCACCTTGTGGTGCTGGATCTCATGATGCCGGGCGAGCCCGGACTTGATCTCGCGCGCTGGCTGCGGACGCAGTCGGACGTGCCGATCGTGATCCTCACCGCGATGGGCGAGGAGACCGACCGTATCATCGGCCTGGAACTGGGCGCCGATGACTACGTGCCCAAGCCGTTCAACCCGCGCGAACTGCACGCCCGCATCCGCGCCGTGCTGCGCCGCGCGCCTGGCGGCGGCGAGGGTCGGCCCAAGGAGCCGCCGGCGCGCGCGATCACCTTCGCCGGTTGGGTGCTGGAACCCGCGCGGCGGCGCCTGCTCAACCCGCAGGGCACCGAGATTGCGCTGACGGGGGGCGAGTACGAGCTGCTGCTGGTGCTGGTGGACCGTCCGAACCGTGTGCTGACGCGCGACATGCTGATGGACCTCCTGCACAACCGCCAAGCTGGCCCGTTCGACCGCGCGATCGACGTCGCGGTGTCCCGCCTGCGTCGCAAGCTTGAGGATGACGGGCGCAATCCCTCGGTCATAAAGACGGTGCGCGGCGGCGGCTACGTGCTCTCGGCCGATGTCGTGAAGACGTGACGCTGCTGCCACGCTCGCTCGGCGGCCGCACGGCGCTGGTGCTGATCCTGGCGCTGATGGTGGTGCAGGCGGCGGGGCTCGGGATTCATGCGATGGATCGCGTCGACCTGCAGCGCCTGGCGCAGGCGCGCGAGATCACCGCGCGCAGTTTTGGGGTGTGGCGCACTGCGGTGCTGGCGCCGCCCTCGCAACGCATGCGCATGATCGCCGACCTCGAATTGCCAGACGGCCTGACGGCGGAAATTTCCGAGACGCAGCTGGTGCTGCCGGGGATGCCGCAACCGCCGATCAACGTGTTGCGTCTGTTCCGCCTGGAGCAGCTTGCCGACGACCGGCCGCCACCGCAGGGCATGCCGAACGGGCGCAGACCAGAGATCATGGGTGACCCGCCGCCGCGTGGCCGGCTGCCGCCGCCCTTCGCGCGCTTCGCACCGCGCGAGGTTCTCATCGCCAGCAATGGCCAGTTCGGCTTCCGCGCCTCGTTGCAATTGCCCGACGGCGACTGGGTCAACCTGCGGGTCGAGTTGCCGCCACCGCGGCCGTGGCACTCCGACACATTCCTCGCCGCCTTCATCCTGATGACGTGTGCGGCGGTGGTGCTGATCCTGTGGGCGGTCAACCGGCTGACCCGCCCGGTGCGGCTGCTCGCGGGTGCGGCGGACCGGCTCGGCCGCGACGTGAACGCGCCGCCGCTCGACGAGACCGGCCCCACCGAGATCGCGAAGGCCGCGCATGCCTTCAACACGATGCAGGGGCGCATCCGGCGCTTCGTGGCCGATCGCACCCAGATGCTGGCGGCGATCGGGCATGATCTGCGCACGCCGCTCACGCGGCTGCGGCTGCGCGCGGAGTTCCTCGATGATGACGAACAGCGCCGCAAGATGCTGGCCGACCTCGATGAGATGGAGGGGATGATTGCGGCGACGCTCGCCTTCGCGCGCGACGAGGCCGCGCATGAGCCGGCGACCCCGCTGGACCTCGCCGCGCTGTGCCGCACCGTGGCGGATGAGGCGGTGGACGCGCACCCCGACATCGCCGAGCGCATCGGCTATGAGGGCCCGGAACACTTGGTGCTGCGGGCGCGGCCGGTGGCACTGAAGCGCGCGCTGTCCAACCTGGTGCGCAATGCGATCGTCTATGGTGGCGCGGCGCGGCTGACGCTTGCGACCGATGCAGGCACGGTGCGCCTTGCGATCGAGGATGACGGGCCGGGGATACCGGAGACGGAGATGGAGAACGTGTTCCAGCCGTTCCGGCGCCTGGAGACCAGCCGTAACCGGGAGACGGGTGGGACGGGGTTGGGGCTGCCGATCGCACGGAACATTTTTCGCGCGCATGGCGGGGATGTGGTGCTGCGCAACCGGGCGGGCATGGGGCTGACGGCGGTGGCGACGCTTCCGGCTTGAAGGGGCTACTCACCGTGCGCTCAGCGGCCGAGGAAGGCCAGCAGCGGCGGCAGTGACACTGCCGGTTCTTCCTCGAACGGCACATGGCCGAGCGTCGGCAGAGTGGCCAGCGCCGCATGTGGCAGGACCGCCAGGAAGTCGTTTGCGGTGGCCATCGGGATCAGGTTGTCGCGAGCGCCCCACATCAGCAGCACGGGCATGGTGAGGCCGCTCAAGATCGGCACCGGGTCGCGCTGGATGTGCTGCTCCAGCCGCGTCAGGATCGCACGCCGCACACCGGGGGCGAGCAGCATGTCGCGGTTGCGCTCCACGACGGCATCGGTGAGGCGACGCGGGTCGGCATAGGTGTGGGCCAGCAGGCGCCGCAGCGTCGCCGGCGGGGCGGCGTAGGGCAGCATCCGCACGGCAAACGGCAGCCTGACCGGCGTGTCATAGGCGACGAGCGGGCTGGCAAATCCATCCGGCGCGATCAGCACCAGGCGCTCCACGCGGGCTGGCTCAGCGGCCGCGAAACGCCAGGCGATGCGGCCGCCCATGGAGCTGCCGATCACCGTCACGCGCGGCAGCCCGAGCTGGTCGAGCAGCGCCGCCAGGACCGCGATGGTGCGGGCATCCGTGTAGTCGCCGGTCGGGTCGGGGCCGGTGAGGCCGAAGCCGGGCAGGTCGACGCGGATGACGCGATGGTCCGCCTCCAGCCCGCCGGCCCAATCCTCCCACGTGTGAAGGCTCGCGGCGAACCCGTGCAGCAGCAGCAAGGGCGGCGCGTCGCGCGGGCCGGTGTCGCGGATGTGCAGGCGCAGCCCGGCGACCGCGATGAACTGCGAAGGTGCGGCTGCATAGCGCTCCTCCAGCGCCGCGCGCGGCTTGTCCGGGTCGTAGAACCAGATGCCGAGCGCCACGGCGAGCACCAGCAGCGGCACGAGGATAAGGGCGGCGATTTTCATGCGGGGTCCAACATCGATGCGCGCGTCAATCCGCGAAGGGCAGGCCCAGGTAGTTCTCCGCAAGCGCGGCCTGCGCGGCGGTCGAGTTCATGACGTAGGCGAGCTCCGCGGCGTGGATGCGATGCTCGAAGGCGGTCTCGCTGGGGTCGCGGTGCAGCATGGTCGTCATCCACCAGGAGAAGCGCTCGCCTTTCCAGATGCGGCCGAGCGCGGTCGCGGCGTAGGTCTCGAAACCAGTGGTGTCGGCGTGCGCGTAGAACCGCTCGAAGGCGCGCGCAAGGATACGCACATCGGCGACGGCGAGGTTGAGCCCCTTGGCGCCGGTTGGCGGCACGATATGCGCGGCGTCGCCGGCCAGGAACAGGCGGCCATGGCGCATCGTCTCGCACACGAAGCTGCGCAGCGGGATGATGCTCCTCTGGAAGATCGCGCCCTCGGTCAGCGACCAGCCGGGGGTCGCGAGGCGGCACTGCAGCGTGTCCCAGATGCGCGCGTCGGGCCACGCCTCGATGGGGTCGCCGGGGTCGCACTGGATGTACAGGCGTTGGATGCTGTCGGAGCGGGTGGTGAGCAGGGCGAAGCCATCCTCATGCCGGGCGTAGATGAGTTCCGGCCAGGATCGCGGCGCGTGGCAGAGGATACCGAGCCAGGCGAAGGGGTAGTCCTTGTGGTACTCGCTGCGCGCCTCCGCCGGGATCGCGAGGCGCCCGGGGCCGTGGAAGCCATCGGCGGCGACGATGAAATCGCAGTCGAGGCGATGGGCAACGCCCGCTTGGGTGAAGTGGATGGCTGCGCGGTCGGCCTCGATGCCGTCCAGCGACGTCACGTGGGCCTCGAAGTGCATCTCTCCGCCATCGGCGAGGCGTGCGGCGATGAGGTCCTTCAGCACCTCATGCTGGGCGTAGATGGTGACCTGCTTGCCGCCGGTGAGGCCCGCGAGGTCCAGGTGCTGCCGTGTCTCGCCGACCTGCAGGGTGACGCCATCGTGGAAATGCGCCTCCCGCTCTAGCCGTTCTGCAAGGCCCATGTCGCGCATCAGGCGCACGACCCAATCTCCCAGCATGCCGGCGCGGATGGTGCTCTCCACGGCCGCGCGGGACCGGGTCTCGAGGATGACGCTCGCAATGCCGGCACGATGCAGGAGATGGGCGAGGAACAGACCGGCGGGGCCCGCGCCGACGATACCGATCTGGCTGCGCATGGCGCCGACCATAGCCGCGCAAGCGGGTCGACGCATGCCCCTCCCGGAGTGGATTACCCCCCGCGCCGCTGCGGCAGCTTCCAGCCGAGCGCCTTGCTCGCGATCAGCGTCTTCAGCACCTGCGCGGTCCCACCACCGATGGTGAACATGCGCACGTCGCGCGCCATCCGCTCCAGCGGCAGGTCGCGCGAGTAGCCCCGCGCGCCGAACACCTGCAGCGCGTCGTTGACGATCCTGATCGCCGCCTCGCTCGCGAACAATTTTGCTTGCGCCGCGAGGTCCGCATCCGGGAACGGCCCGCCCGAGCGCGCCGCCGCGTGCAGCATCAGGCGCGACGCGGTGAGCTGGGTTCGCATGTCGGCCAACATCCATTGCAGGCCCTGGAATTCGCCGATCGGGCGGCCGAACTGCTCGCGCGTGCGGGCCCAGTTCAGCGCGTGTTCCAGCGCTCCGGCGGCGATGCCCATGGCCACCGTGCCGGCACCGACGCGCTGCGTGTTGTAGGCGTCCATCAGCTCGGCGAAGCCGCGCGCGAAACCGCCAGGCGGGCGCAGCACCATCTCGTCGGGGATCGCGAGGTCGGTGAAGCGCAGTTCGCCCTCCGGCATGCCGCAGAGGCCCATCGTCGTTTCGCGCCTGACCATGTCGAGGCCTGGTGACTCGCCGCGCACCGCGAGGAAGCCGCCGATGCCGAGTGGCGTGCCGTCCGCCTCCTCGGCGCGGGCGAAGATGAGGTGCAGGCGCGACACGCCACCACCGGTGATCCAGTGCTTGGTGCCATTGAGCACCCAGCCATCGCCGCGCCGGCGCGCCGTGGTGCGCATGGCCATCGCGTCGGAGCCGGCATCGGGTTCGGTGATGCAGATGGCGGGCTTGTCGCCGGCGAGCACCAGGCCCGCGGCCAGGTGCTTCTGCGCCTCGTTGCCGTAGGACATGATCGCGGCGATCGCGCCCATGTTGGCCTCGACCACGATGCGCGCGGTGACGGTGCAGACGCGCGCCATCTCCTCGACCACGATCGCGGCCTCGAGCAGGCTGCGTCCCTGGCCGCCATAGGCGCGCGGGATGGTCATGCCCATGAAGCCGGCATCGGTGAGGGCTTCGACGATGTCCCAGGGGTATTCGCGGGTCTGGTCGATCTCGGCGGCGCGTGCGGCGAGGCCCTCAGCGAAGGCGCGCGCGCGGCCGAGGAGGGCGGTTTCTTCCGGTGCGAG
>JAQGHV010000323.1 GCA_028288785.1 Rhodospirillales bacterium
TTGATCCCTACTTTACCAAGCTCGGGATCGGTCGGGACACAGGGTGCAACCGGTGCAGAGCTTTGGCGCCGCCTGCGTACCGGTCGATTCAGAGGCCGCTTACCGGTTGAGACGGACCCGCATTGTCAATGGCACTCGAGGTCGCTCACTCTCCCAAGCATCTCTCGCAGCCCCCTCAGCTCCGCAGGCGTAGACCATCAAGGCTCCCAGGGGACGGCGCCACGCCAGCGAATGGGAAAACACCCGTCAGGAGAATCCGGGAAACGCACCGCCGCCCGGGTTACTCCCCAATTACATGTCCGTTTGAGGCTCCCAACAATGCAACGAATAAGACGGCTAGCCGCGCATGCCCATCGGTCGGTCCTTCCAAATGCTCGGCTCTGCCGCGGGCCGCGCGCCGACACGGTTGAACCAAGCGTGGAGGTTCTTGCACTCGGTGGGGATGGGCTGACCGGCACCGCAAAGCTGGTCAATATAGCAATAGAGACAGATGTCGGCGACCGTGAACCGGTCACCCGCAAGCCATTCGCCCGTCAGCAGCCCGTCGAGCCACCGCATGCCATCGCGCGCCCGCTCCTTCATGCCAGATGCCGCCTCCGGCAGACAGCGGATCCTGGTCTTAAAGAGGTCAAGGCCTTCCGCGTAGTAGAAGCCCTGGACCATCGGATGACAGATGTTAATCTCCGCTCTGCGCCACCACATCCTTGTCTTTGCCCGCTCCTCTGCCGTGGCGCCAATCAGGGCAGGAATGGGGTGCTTCTCTTCCAGGTACTCCATGATCGCGACCGTCTCACTGATGATACTCCCGTCATCGAGCGCGAGTGCGGGCGTCTGACCTGCGGGGTTGACCTTGAGGTAGTCGGGTTTGCGGTTGTCGGCCGCTAGAATGTTAATTTCCTCGCGGGGCAGGTTGATGCCCTTCTCGATGAGGTAGAAGCGGATTGTGCGCGGGTTCATGCCGAAGCTGTCGTAGAATTTCATAGGACAATATCTCCAGTTTGCCCGGCCCGTCCGGCGGGGCGCCGGACGTGGGGCAACCATGACGGCTTGGACCCTCGGGCGTCCTGATCCCTTGCTGAAGTCCCGCCGATGTCCTGTGTATGCTTTGCCGACGGCGCCGCAGCCGCCGCGGGAGGACGATGGATGAGATTGCAGAGACTAATGTTCTGCACTTCGCCGGCGTCATGCTTGACAGCGTGCGGGGCTGCCTGCGCGGCGCGGACGGCGCCGAGGTTCCCCTTGCACCCAAGCCCTTCGACCTGCTGATGGTGCTGACCTGCAACCCGGGCCGGACCATGAGCAAGGACGCCCTGCTCGCTGCCATCTGGCCCGGCGTGCATGTGGCCGAGGACAGTTTGTTCCAAGCGGTGCGCGAGGCGCCGCGTGATCGGCGACGAGGCCGGGCGTGTGACGAATTCGCGCCAGTTGGGGCTATGCTCAGCTACAAGCCCGTGCTCGGCTGCTACCCGCTCCACTGTCCCGGCCCAAGCTATGCGACGCCAGGACATTTAGCCCGGCGGTTGTATTGATTTCCAAGCATAATTCATCTCTGACAACAGCGTGAGCATAGACCTTCTCTATTCCAACAGGCAGGTTCAGATCAGCCCTGGACGCGCTCTACCTCAGCGCGCGCGCTATTTGCGAACGCCACGCAGCTATGCCCCGAAGGTAAAGCGGCTCCCGGTGGTGCAGAGAACCAACGCTTGCGGCATTTCCCGTTTGGCTGCCTCCAGGAAGTTCGTGCCGCTGCAATGCATCGGGAAGACGTGTTGGATGTCGAGCGTCTTCAGCTCGGCCATCACACGGTTGAGGTAGTCGGTGGATGCCATTGCCAGGTGGAACCCGCCCACCAGGGCGTAGACCTTCTGCACCCCGGTGACCTGCTGGGCGCGGCGCACGGTGTTGATGATGCCCGCGTGACCGCAAGATGTGATGACCACCAGGCCGCGATCTTTCACATGAAAGCACGTCGCATGCTCGTGCAGGTGTTGATCTGGCACTGGCTGCCCCGCTAGCTCGGCTGGGGTGAAGTGGTTGTTGGCGTAGCCCGCCACATTGCAGCCGGCTCCGTCGCGTTGGCCGAACTCCACGAAGCTGTTGGGCAGCACGCGCTCGAGGCTCGTTCGGGGCACCGCGCCCGTGGTAAAGGCATGCCCCTCGATCACGAGCGGGTCCTCGGACAACATGGGTCGCACCCGCGCGGCCGAGAGCATTCTGCGGTCAAGCACGCCATAGCTGACAAAGGCCCCGTTTCCGGCTGCGCTGTGGCGATAGCAAAAGGCGTCCTCGCCACCGAGGTAGAGGCGCAGGTCTTCGCGCATGGCTGCGCGGTGCTTATCGAGGAAGCCATCCAGTCCGCCGGTGTGGTCCAAGTGCCCATGGCTGACGATCAGCGCGTCCAGCGCTGCCACGTCCAGGCCAAGCAGTTCGAGGTTGTTGTTCAGCGCTTCCGCCGTCCAGCCGAAATCCAGAAGGAAGCGCCGCGTCTCGCTGCCTTTTTGGGAGGTCAGGTAAAGCGACAGACCATGCTCGCTGCGCAAGGCCCGGCGTTCCATTGCGCCACGGAAGCCGCGCGCGCGATCCACCCGCATGCCAGGAACCTGCGCACCGGAGATGAAAATATCATGCGTGGCGTCGGTGACCACCTGGATCGAGAGGCTATCAACCAGGGGCGCCTCAATGCGTGGCGTTTCGGCCCCGTGGGCATCGAGCGACAGGCCGGTGCAGGTGAGTGCTGGCGCAGCCAAGGCAGACGCTTGAAGCAGTTGGCGCCGGCTGAACGAAGGAAACATGGCTAGAGCCCTCCCGAAGGAAGCATGCGCGCGCCAGAGGCTCCAGTGCGAACATTTCCTGTGGGTTTGGATCACGTTTCATCTCGCGCGACCGGTCATCGGAACGCCCTAGAGCAGACTCCCCTCATTCCGGCTCGTAGCCCGTGGCGGTGAAGTAGTTTTCGCACTCGGCCGCCGAGAAGGCTGGCAAGGCGTCGCGGATGCTCGTCGATGGTGCGTGCGGCGGCCTTGCGCA
>JAQGHV010000213.1 GCA_028288785.1 Rhodospirillales bacterium
GCTTGTCGGTGTACGCTTCCTTGCTTCCTTTCGGCACCACCCTCTCCTTCAGGTTTCAACCGTTCACGATGGTGCCGCCATTCGGATGCAGAACCTGGCCGGTCATGTAGGAGCTGTCCTGGTCCGCGGCGAGGAAGAGGTAGCAAGGTGCGACCTCATCGGGCTGTCCTGCACGCTCCATCAACGTGCTGGACCCGTGCTTGGCAACGCGTTCATCGTCGAAGGACGAGGGGATGAGCGGCGTCCAGATCGGGCCAGGCGCGACCGCATTGACCCGGATGCGACGCTGCTTCCAAAGCGATCCGGCGAGGCTCCGCGTAAAGGCGACAATCGCGCCCTTCGTGGACGCATAATCCACCAGTTCGCGGCTGCCCTTGTATGCCGTCACAGAAGTCGTGTTGATGATCGAGCCCCCATCCGGCATCAGCGGCAGGACTGAGCGGGTCATCCACATCATCGAGAAGATGTTGGTCTGGAATGTACGCTCCACCTGGTCGGTGGAGATCGTCGCGAAATCCTGGGTCGTGTACTGCTCGGCGGCATTGTTCACGAGAATGTCGATGTGGCCGCCGAGGAACTCCGCGGCGCGGGCAGCGGCCTTGGCGCAGAAATCCGCGTCGCCGATATCGCCTGCGATGTGCATGCAGCGAGCCCCCGCGGCTTCGATGCACGCCTTGGTGTCCTCGGCGTCCTCCGGCTCATCCTTGTGCAGGATGACGACGTCGGCGCCCTCCTTCGCGAAGCCGATCGCCACGGCGCGGCCAATCCCCGAATCACCGCCGGTGACCAGCGCCTTGCGGCCCTTGAGCTTGCCGGCGGGGCGCCAATTCTCCATGCGCGAACGCGGTGCCGGGTCCATGGCCGCCTCACTGCCCGGCTGATGGTCCTGGTGCTGGCGGGGTTGCAGTTCGGTTTCTTCGGCCATCTTGCAGTCCTCGGATGACGATCGTCCTGTGGCGGATGGTGGGCGTTTCTCAGGTGACGTTCAGGCCGGTGCTGCGCCGCGCAATGTGCCGGCACGAACCACCTGCGTACTGCCTTGTCACTCGTCGGCTGGCTTCGACATTCCGCGGTGCAGTTGCGCGCTGACGGCTGCAGGCATGACATTGGAAACCGCCGCCATGATCTTGTTCTTGAAGCCGGCGACGATATCTCCATCGCCGCGGATCATGGCGTCGTAACCGGTCTTCGCCACCATCGCCGGGTCGTCCTTCTTGGCCTGGCCGACCTTGGTATCGAGCATGTCGGCACGGTCGAAGAACTCCGTCTCCGTGGCGCCCGGCATGAGGCAGGTGACGGTCACCTTCGTTTCCTTGAGCTCGTTGCGGATCGCCCACGAGAATGAATTCAGGAACGCCTTGCTGGCGTTGTAGACCGCCTGGAAGCTGCCCGGAGCGAAGCCCGCGATGGATCCCGTAATCAGGATCTTGCCGGCATTCCGCTCGCGCATTTCCTGACCGACCTTCTGAACGAGGTAGATCGTCCCGGTGATGTTCGTGTCGATAATCTTGCGAACCTCATCAAACGGCTGGTCCAAAAATGCATGCCCGAGCCCGCGGCCCGCATTGGCGAGTAGTGCCTCGACCGGGCGGCCCCTGACTGCCGCGAGCAGCGTGTCGACACCCTCGATCGTCGAAAGGTCGGCCTGGACGGCTTCGACTTCCGCGCCGTGTTGGCGCAGTGCGGACGCTGCGCTCTCGATCGCGGCTTCGTCGGCGACGATCAACAGGTCGTAGCCGCCTTCAGCGCACTGCTTCGCGAGTTCCAATCCGATACCGCTGGAGGCACCGGTGACGATAGCGAGGGGACGCTGGGTTTGTGACATGCTGTCTGATCCTTCTTCGTTCACGGCTTCAGGACGACTTTGATGCAACCGTCCTTCTTGTCCCTGAATGTCTTGTAAAGTTCCGGCCCGTCTTCGAGGCTGGCGTGATGGGTGATGACGAAGGACGGATCGATGTCGCCCTTCTGGATGCGGTCCATGAGCGACGGCAGGTAGCGCTGCACCGGCGTCTGGGCCATTCGGAAGGTCAGCCCCCGGTTCACCGCGGAGCCGAAGGGGATCTTGTCGAGGAATCCGCCATAGACACCGACGACCGAGACGATGCCGAAGTTGCGGCAGCAATGGATCGCTTGGCGCAGTACGTGCGGTCGGTCCGTGCCCATGAAGGTGGCCATTTTGATCCGGTCGACAACGGAATCAAAGCTGGCGGTTGCGTTTGCTTCGGTGCCGACCGCGTCGATGCAGGCATCTGCGCCGCGGCCATGGGTGCGCGCCTGGATCTCGTCATAGACATCCACCTCGTGGAAATCGAGCGTTTCTGCCCCCCCGGCGCGCGCCATTTCGAGCCGTTCGGGAACGGTGTCGATCGCGATCACCTTCTCGGCGCCGAGCAGGAAGGCGCTGCGGATCGCCATCTGTCCGACCGGGCCGCAGCCCCAGATCGCGATGGTGTCGCCGCGCTGGATGTCGCAGAAATCGGCGGCCATGTAGCCGGTGGGAAAGATGTCGGACAGGAAGAGCGCCTGATCGTCGGTCATGCCGTCCGGCACCTTGATCGGGCCGATATCGGCGTAAGGCACGCGCACGTATTCTGCCTGGCTGCCGCTGTACCCGCCCGTGAGATGCGAGTAGCCAAACAATCCGGCCGGCGAATGACCCCATAGTTTCTCCGCCATCTTGGCGTTGGGGTTGGAGCGTTCGCAGCCGGAGAAAAAGCCCTTGGTGCAGAAGAAGCATTCGCCGCATGCGATGGTAAAGGGGACGACGACGCGGTCGCCCACCTTCAGCGCCTTGTTGTCGCGGCCGACTTCAACCACCTCGCCCATGCATTCATGGCCGACGATGTCCCCGCTTTCCATGGTCGGGATGATGCCGTTCAGCAGGTGAAGGTCGGAGCCACATATCGCGCAGGACGAGACCTTGATGATCGCGTCGCGGCCATCCTCGATTTTCGGGTCCGGCACCGTCTCGCACCGCATGTCGCCCTTGCCGTGCCAAGTGATCGCTCTCATTCGAGAATTTCCCTGCCTGTGGCTGGCTAAAACAGGGAGTCGTAAGGCGTTGCATCACGGTATCAGCGACAAGGATCACAAAAGACGGCAGTGAAAACGCAGCAAAGTTGCCGGCGTTTCGATGCGATTCCAATATTCGGGCGATGTTGCGCGAGGCGCAGAGTGAATGGGGTGTCGGGCGCCGTCGATGGCGCGCGCAGCACCGCCCCGACGCCCTCAAATGGTGGCGCCAAGTGTCCCGAACCCGTCCAGAATAGAAGCCGTTCGGCCACTCACGTGCTGAGTGGCCGAACGACAGCCGGTTTATCGTTCAGTCGACGATTGCTTGGTAGACGAGCGCATTGATCACCCGGCGATAATACTGCCGCAGCAGCCCAGGCGTCGCCGCCATGAACACCACGGCCAGCTCCTCGCGCGGGTCAACGAACATCGCCGTGCCATAGGCGCCGTTCCAGCTGAACATGCCGGCATTCCCCAGCAGGGCGCTGCCACCCTCGCGCCGCACCGCGACCGTGAGGCCAAAGCCCCAATTGACCATGTTGCCCTCGGTGCCCGTCAGGTTGTTCGCAATGCCCGGGTGCATGTGATCCCGCGTCATCTCCGCCACGCTGGCGCGCGACAGAATGCGCGTGTCGCCAAGGCGCCCGTTGCCGAGCAGCATCTGCGCGAACCGAAGGTAGTCGTGCGCGCTGGAAACTGCACAACCGCCGCCGCAATCGAAGCGCGGCTGCACCAGCCCCATGTCGACCTGCTGCGGCTGGCGCGTGGCGGGATCCAGCGGCAGCGGCGTCGCGTAGCGGGTGCGGTTCGCCTCCGGCACCAGGAAGCCGGTATCGACCATGCCGAGTGGGCGGAACACGCGCTGCTGAAGCACTTCGCCGAGGCGTTGCTCGGTGACCTGTTCGACCACCAGGCCGAGCACATCGATCGACAGGCTGTAGTCCCAGGTGCTGCCGGGCTGGTACAGCAGGGGCAGGGTCGCGAGCTGGGTGATGAGCCCGGCGCCATCGTACTGGCGTGAGGCGCCGCTCGACGAGGGCGGGTACAGCCGGTGCAGCGCCGTGGTGCCGCGCGCCCCATAGGTGATGCCGGAGGTATGCCGCGCGAGGTCGGTCAGGGTGATCTGGCGCGTTGCCGGCACTAGGCGCGCGGGGTCGCCGTCCACTGCCACCTGGCGATTGCCGAGCTGCGGGAAGAACCGGGTGATCGGGTCGCCGATGGAGAGTTTGCCTTCCTCCAGCACCGTCATCAGCGCCACCCCAGTCAGCGGCTTGGTCATGCTGGCGATCGGGAAGATGGCGTCGAGCGGCATGGGGCGCGTGCGCGCGCCGTCGATGTGCCCGAAGGCCTCGAAATACGCGAGGCGGCCGCGCCGTGCGATCGCGACGACGGCGCCCGGAAGCTGTCCACGTGCGACATCCGCCTCGATGGTCGTGCGGATGCGCCCCAGGCGCTCAGCGGAAAAGCCGAGGCTCTCGGGCGTCCCACGCGGCAGGGGATCATCGGCAAAGGCGGGCAGGGCGGGGATGGCGAGCAGGCCGAGCGCGGCCAGCAGCAGTTTTCTCATGGACCGGTTTCCCTGTTGGGCCACCTGAGCGCGGCCCTCTCCCGCATCCTAGCCGAGCCGTCCGTACCCGCTAGCCCTGCGGCGTATGCCTCCGAAGGAACGACACGACCGCCGCTTCCTGTGCCGCGAGGTTGTCCGGCCCGCGCCATTCCGTCAGCACCTCCACACCGGGCAGAAGCGAGGCGAGCTCGGCGCTGGTGATGGCGGGATGTGGGATGTCGGTGCCGGGCAGCAGCATGGTCGGCACCGGGCAGCGGCTGGTGAAGTCGCGGTCGACGCAGAACACGAAGTCGTGGCCCCACATGTTCCGACCGAAGGATGCGATGGCAGCCTCGTCCAGCTCGGGGCGCGCGGCGCGCTGTTCGCGGCCCCATTCCAGGTGGCTGTCGGGGAAGTAGGTCGGGTGATATGGGTTCAGCCCAATCGGGTTCTGCAGCACGGCCGAGGTCACGCGCGTGGGTGCCGTCGCCACCGCGTTCAGGCAATAGCTGCCGCCGATGCAGCCGCCGAGCACGTGGAACCGCTCGAAGCCGAGGCTATCCATGAGCGCCAGGTGGTCCGCCGTGTAGGTGTGCCAGCCATGGTCGGCTTCGATCGCGGCCTGTGACAGCCCGGCATTGCGCTGGTCCATCGCGACGGCGCAGAAGCCCGCCGCCGGCAGTGCCTGCGTCCAATCCACCCAGGGGCGGTTGCCCGGCCACATCTCCATGCGCGATTTCAGGCCGCCGGGGGCGAAGAGCAGCACCGGAAAGCCATCGCCATGGACCTCGTAGTGGATGCGGCCATCGGGCCGTTCGAGGACGGGCATCTCAGGCGCTCGCGGCGTCGAGCGCGGCCGTCGCCTCCGCGTCCAGCGTCAGTGCCGCGGCCTTGGCGAGGTCGGCGAGTTGGTCGAGCGTGGTGGCGCTGGCGATCGGTGCCGCCAGACCCGGTCGTCCCTTGAACCACGCGAGTGCCACCTGCGCCTGCGTGACCCCGTAGCGCGCGGCGACCTCGTCCAGCGCGGCCAGGACGCGCAGCCCCTTGGCGTCCAGGTATTTGCCGGCGCCGCGTGCGCCACGCGGGCTTTTGCCGAAATCCGCCTCACTCCGGTACTTGCCGGTGAGGAACCCTGATGCAAGCGAGTAGTACGGAATGACGCCGACCCCCTCGGCTGCGCATAGGGGAAGCAGGTCGGCCTCGATGCCACGTTCCAGCAGATTGTAGTGCGGCTGCATGGTCTCGAAGCGCGGCAGGCCGTGCTCGGTACTGGCGTCCAGCGCCTCCTTGAACCGCGCCGCCGAATAGTTCGAGGCGCCGATCGCCCGCACCTTGCCCGCCTTGATCATCACGTCGAAGGCGCCGAGCACATCGGCGTGCGGCGTAACCTCGTCGTCGCGATGGGCCTGGTAGAGGTCAATCACGTCGGTGCCGAGGCGCTTGAGGCTGTCCTCCACAGCCGTGGCGAGCCAGGTGGGCGAGAGGCCCTTGCCCTTGCCGGGCATTTCCATGCCCGCCTTGGTCAGGATCAGCACGTCATGGCGGCGGCCGCGCGCCTTGAGCCACTCGCCCATGATGGTCTCGGACTCGCCGCCGGTATTGCCGGGCACCCAGTACGAATAGACATCCGCGGTATCGAGCGCATTGAGGCCGTGATCGACCAGCGCGTCGAGCAGGCGAAACGACCGCGCCTTGTCCACCGTCCAGCCGAAGACGTTGCAGCCGAAAATCACCGGCGGAACCGTGATGCCCGAGCCCCCGAGCCTGACCTTGTCCATGCGTCTCTCCCGCTTTCTGGCGCGGCCAAGTGGCGGCTGCCCTGAGCTGCCATTGCAGCAGATGCGGGAACCGCGGCCTAGGGCGAATACCCGGCCAGAATTAGCCGGATTGGGCCGCAACGGCGCAGGCTGCTCCGGAGCGCCGAGTAAGGTCGGTTGCCGGTTCGGCGAGCATTGCATAACCGCATCATTGTATTATGCCGTTCTTTTTTTTTACTTCTTGGTGTAGGCTTCACGCGGGAGAGAGCAACTATCTCCTCGATCGTATACAGAAGAGTTGCTGCCAGAGCGTGCCCGGCCGGCTTGTTCCGCGATGGAGGAAGCACTCGATGCCCGAAACCTTCTTCTCAGCGACCCTCGCGGAACCGTCGGTGGGGCAAACGCGCTTTGATCCGCATGTCGAGGAAATCCTTTCGCTGGTCGGCGACGGCGTGGTCAGCATCGATGAAGAGGGTCGGATCATCCTGTTCAATCGAGCAGCCGAGCAGCTTTTTGGCTACGCCTCGGCAGAGCTCCTGGGATGTCCGATAGAGGTGCTGATTCCGATGCGCTTTCACGACCTGCACCGGAAGGACGTGGCCGGGTTCGCATCATCCGCCGTGGCGCCCTGCCGCGCGATGGGCCGTGGCCGTGAGGTCCTGGGCAGGCACAAGAACGGCAGCGAGTTTCCCATCGAGGCGACGCTGTCCAGCCACGTGTTCGCCGGCCAGCGGATCTTCATGGCCGTTGTCCGCGACGTCACCGATCAGACGACCGCCGAGCAACAGCGCCAGCTGATTGTCGGCGAAGTGGCGCATCGGCTCCGCAACACGATGTCGGTCGTGAATTCGATCATCTCATCGACGGCCCGGCGCGCGACCTCGCTGCCTGAGTTCATCACCTCGCTGCTCGGTCGACTGAGGGCCCTTTCCCGCACGAATGACGCCCTTATTGGCGGGGCGGCCAGCGAACTCAACCTGCACAGCCTGCTGCATTCGGAGCTGACGGCCTTTCAGCATGATGATGTGCGTTTCACTCTGGCCGGCCCACACGTACAGATCGAAGGAAGGCTCGCCCTCAACCTCGGCCTGATCTTCCATGAGCTCGCCACCAACGCGGCGAAATACGGTGCTTTCTCCGCACCAGGTGGAAAGATCTATGTCGAGTGGCATGTGGATGATGGGAAATTGCCTACGCTCAAGTTGAGTTGGCAGGAGACCGGTGGGCCGACGGTCGAGATGCCGAGCAGGACGGGGTTCGGCACGCAGCTGATTGGGAACATACTAAATATCTTTGGCGGAAAAACAGAAATCATCTACGTGCCTGGCGGCATTTTCTGTCTCATCAGCGTTCCTCTGGAAAATCCGTAGGTCCAGTTGGTTGAAGCGCCGGAGTCATTGGCACTCGAGGCCGATAAGGTCCTCGTAAACGTTCGGGGCATTCGTCGTTGAACGAGACTCCGCACCGGGGCGATGTGGCGGCAGCTGGAATGTCCGTTCCAGGCTGGATCGCCGACGCGCTTGGGCCGATCATGGCGGCAACCGACCGGAGGACGCCATGAGCGAGATCGATGTCACCGATGAGGACGGGCTGCGCACCATCGGCATCGCTCGGCCCGAGAAGAAGAACGCCCTCACGCGCGCGATGTACGATGCAATGGCGAAGGCCCTGCGCGATGCCGCGACGCTGCCCGCCGTGCGCGTGGTGCTGATCACTGGTGGCGCCGAGTGCTTCACCTCCGGCAACGACGTCGGCGACTTCAAGGCGCGGGGCGATGCTGCATCGGAGGCGGCATTGCCGGCCCAGGGGTTCCTGGCCGCGCTGCGGGCGTGCCCGAAGCCGGTGGTGGCGGCGGTCGCGGGCTACGCCATCGGCATCGGCACGACGCTGCTGCTGCATTGCGACTTCGTCTGCGCCGCGGAGGGTGCGGTGTTCCGCATGCCGTTCGTCGATCTCGGCGTGTGTCCGGAAGGCGGCTCCTCACTGCTGATCCCGCAGCGGGCGGGCGAGCTTCTGGCGAATGAACTGCTCATGCTCGGCGATGCCTTCACGCCGGCGACGGCGCTGCGGGCCGGCATCGTCAATGCGGTCGTGCCGGTGGCCGAGCTGATGGCGACGGCGGTGGGCGTAGCGCGCCGGCTGGCGGCGAAGCCACCGGTGGCACTCGCCTCGACCAAGCGCCTGTTGCGGCAGGCCGACGCCACGCGATTGACCGCGCATATGGATGATGAATTCGCCCGGTTTGGCGAGCTGCTGCGCGGGCCTGAAGCGGCCGAGGCCGTGGCGGCCTTCCAGGAAAAGCGCAAACCGGATTTCAGCCGCTTCCACGGCGGGGAGTAGCGGGAATGCGGGGCGCCGGCAGCTTGCCCGGCGCTCTGCGCCGCCCCATGGTGCGGCACTTGCAGAAGGACGCGGCAATGACCGGGCATCTCCACCAATGGCCGGCGCAGGGCCGTGTCCATCACGGCATTGCCATCGCCGAGGCGCTGCCACGTGAGGTCGCCGGTGCGACCCGCGTCGTCCTTGTGACCACGCGATCGCTGGCCGATGGCACGCTAGTGCGAACCACAAAGGCCGCCATTGGCGGGCGGCTCGTGGGCGTCTTCGCAACCATGCGCGCGCACAGCCCGGTGGAAGATGTGCTCGCACTAGCCGCGCTGCTGCGCGCCGAGCAGGCGGATTTGATCGTGGCGGTGGGCGGCGGCTCGGTCATCGACGGATCCAAGGTCGCCTGCCTCGCGGTCTGGCGCGGCCTTGCGGATGCGGAATCCCTGATCGGCGCGGCTGCGTCGCGCGGCAGCGAGCCCGCCTTTTGGGACGGCGCGGCGCCGGCACCGCGCATCATCGCCGTGCCCACCACGCTCTCGGCCGCCGAGTTCGCGCCGCATGCCGGCTACACCGACCTCGTGGTCGGACGGAAATACCGCGCGCTGGATCCCTGGATGGTGCCGCGCGCGGTCATCCTCGACCCGGAGGCGACGCTGGAGACGCCGCCTGCGCTGTTGCTCTCCTCCGGCATCCGGGCGCTCGACCACGCGGCGGAGCGGTGGTGCTCGACGGCGCCGCAGCCCTTCTCCGACGCGGTGTCGTTGCAGGCGATGGAGATGCTCGCCCAACACCTGCCGCGCGTGCATCAGGCGCCCGACGACCTGGTGGCTCGCGCGGCTTGCCAGCAGGCGGCGTGGCTATCGGTGATGGGTGGCTGGGCGGGCGTGCCGGTCGGCGCCAGCCATGGCATCGGCTACATCCTGGGCGGCGCGAAGGGGGTGCCGCATGGCGTGACATCCTGCCTCATGCTGCACGCGGTGATGCGCTGGAACGCGCCGGTGAACGGCGCGCGGCAGGCACGCGTCGCTGAGATACTCAAGGCGGAGGCGGCGGGACCTGGCATCGAGCGCTTCGTGCGTGCACTCGGCCTGCCCACGCGCCTGTCGGAGCAGAGCATCACAGAGGCGGATATCCCTGGCCTGGCGGCTCGCTGGACCGGCGACGCGCCGATCGGCACCAACCCGCGGCCAGTGCGCGGCGCTGAAGATATCGAGGAAATCCTGCGGCTCGCGGCCTGACCGACGCAGGGACGGCGGCCGTCGAAGACCTGCGGCTCATCGCGGGCGAGTGCCCGGACGGGTGCCGCCGTAGTCCGGCGGCGCCCGCCACCGGTGCGCACAAACATCTTCGACTGTCAGTCTACATGACCGTCGAAATCACTTCGCCGGCTGGTACCGTATTTCGAGATCGCGCTTTCCGTGGCGCTCGGCCCGCGCGGTGATGCCGATCCGCACCGGGTCCGCGCGCACCGTCCCGTTCTGGATCATCCGGCAATGCTGCAAGCCGCGCGCGTGTCGGATGGCTGGATCATCCAAGTGCACGCAGCTGGCGGCGAAATCCGCGGAGTTGACGGCCCCGAAATCCGGCATCGGAAACAGCTTGCCCGTCACCACTTCGCCATCCACGATCTCGCCGTTCGCAGGCCGCTCCAGGATCCATTCCGCCGTGCTGCCCCGCATCGGCGATGCGGGCTTCGACACCACCACGACGGCAAGCCTGAGCTTGGTGACATTGGCGAAGCAGAACACCACGCGCGTCGTCGAAAGCATCGCCAGATAGCAGATCACGTCGTCGCCCGGCTCGATCGGCATGACGCCCAGGTAGTGCTGCAGATCCGTGCTGTTGAGCACCCACCATTGCCACCAGAACCGGTGCCCGCCAGCCGGTCCTGCGGTGTGCTCGGTGCCGAGCTGCGGCATGGAGTGGGCCCAGGCGTGCTTGCCATCGAGACCCACCCAGATGCTGCAGCGATATGGCTCGCCATTCGCATCTTCAGCGGCCCCGATGGCGACTGTCGGCACTCGCCAGCGCGCGGCCACGGCGCGGAACCGCGCCCCGCGATTGGCCGCGATCCAGCCGCCGGACCAGTTGCCGCTGACCGACAGCCGGCTCGCCTGGCGGGCGCCGGTGCGACGAAGCGCGACGATGCGGGTTCGGCTCGAGCGGAAGGATTGCGGCGGGTCTGAAGGCGGCTTCGCGCTGGAGAAGTTCATCGCCGGCGACAGCAGGGTGGCCCATAGCTTACGCAATTCCGGTTCCTGTAGGGCATCGGGTTCCGGCGGCAGGCCGAAATCCGCGAGCCGCTTGCGATCAGCCGCCTTGTTCACGGGGTCGAATCCCGGCGGTGGCGGCGGCGGGAAATACACCTCCTCCTTCTCGGTCTTCATACTGGCGCGCCCCACTCCGCCCTCGCCTCGGCCAGCAAGGTGATGAAACTGGGGCAGGTCGCAAGCATCGCATACGCCTCGCCGGCCAGTTCGAACCCGCCATGGCTGTCGCTCGGATAGTGCAGCCCGGCGATCTCCCGGTTGCGCGCGATGCGGTGCGCAAGCGCATGCAGCAACGGCGTCGCGGTGGCGCGCGCCGTGCCGGCCAGCACGGCCTCCAGCATCATCGCCATCAGCATCGCTTGTGTGGCGTGCCCGCTCGGGAAAGCGGGATGGCCGGGTACCTCGATCGGCGGCAGCAGCGCCGGCCATAGCTGCGACGGGCGCGGCCGCAGGTGCACCGACTTCGTATGCATGGAGGTGAGGATGCCCACCAGCCCCGCCACGTGCAGCAGCTTGGCGGTCTTGCCATGGTTGCTGCTGTTGGCGCGCAGCAGTCCCATGAAATAGGCCGCGCAATCCTCATAGCTCTCGTTCTGCGCCACGATCTCACCAATTGCATCGGCGCGCTCATCCTGGGCGGCGGCGAACATCTTGTTCTTTTCCGCTTCGAGGGCAGGGCCCCCGGTCGGATAGGCGGACAGGGTGATGGTCTGCCAGGGCCGGGTCGTCGCGAATTCGCCGAGCACCAGCCAGGCGGACCACTTGCCGCTCCAGTCGCGCGGTGTCCATGTGACGCTCTCAAGGGTCGGAAGCGCCTCCAGATCGGAAGTTGGCGTGGTGGTCTCGACCCAGCCCCAACCCAACGCGCCCTTGCGCCAGACCTGCGCATCTTCCTTGTCGTAGGGCAGGTCGGAGCGGAAGGGCAGGGGCACGCCCGCGCCACCCCCCATGTCGCCCATGTCCCCCATGTCGCCCATGTCACCCATATTCGACATCGCGTTCTTCCTCCCTGTGCTGCGGCCGCGTTTCGTTCAGTTCGGCAGGCCCGCCAGGCG
>JAQGHV010000345.1 GCA_028288785.1 Rhodospirillales bacterium
AAAATACCCAAGGGTGGCCAGCCTTGGCGCGCTTGTCGCGGCCAGGCATCAGACGGATCAACGGTGTGCTCATCCCCGGTGGATAGACGCAGTGAGGGGAGAAAGGCCAGGGCTCTGCCCTGGACCCCCCAGGATCGTGTCGATCCTGGACCTCCATTTGTTGGTGCTTGGATCGGGAAGGTTGTGAGTTTCGCCGGAGGCGAGCCGGGTTGCGGAGGGGGGCGCAAAGTCGGCGCACCCTGTCGGGTACTCCCGCGACGCGCCCCCCTCCGCAACCCGTCCCGATCTGAGCAAGCCCAACCCCTCCAAACCGAGGGCCAGCACATGCAGGGGCCCGGGGATCGGCGCGATCCCCGGTGGGGGTTTGGGGGCAAAGCCCCCGGCCTTACTTCCCATGCCTGAGGCTCCTCTCCTCGCCGGTACTCCTGCTGCCGCGCGCCGGCCGCCGCGGTTTTCGCGGTTGTTGCGGCGCATCTTGTTGCTGAATGCCTTGCCACCGGCGTTGTTGGCGGCGTCGTTGCTCTATCTTGATCAGTACCAGGATGGGCTGATGGCGGCCGAGATCGAGGGGTTGCGGACTCAGGCGCGGATTTATGCGGCGGGCATTGGCGAGGCGGCGGTTCGGATTGAGAATGACCGCGCCGTGTTGGTGCCGGATTTGGCGCGGCCGTTGTTGCGGCGGCTGGTCGAGCCGTCTTTGAATACGCAGGCGAAGATCTTCGACAATACCGGGTTGTTGGTGGCGGATAGCCGCGTGCGGGAGAATGCGGGCGGTGCGGTGGTCACCGAGCCGTTGCCGCCGCCGGAGCCGCGCGGCGTGGTGAATCTCACCGTCACGGGCATCTACGACCAGCTGCTGAACTTTTTGCCGCGCGGCTTTCGTGGCCAGCCGAGCGTGGTCGACCCCAATCCGGACGCGCCGTCGTTCGATTGGCAGCCGGATCTGGGGCCGGAGCGTCGGGAGGAGTTGCGGATTGCGCTCGAGGGTGGGGTGACGCCGTACATTCGCCGGACGGGCGATGGGCGATTGCTGGTGTCGGTCGCGGAACCGGCCCGGCGGGCGGGGCAAAGTGTCGCGATCGTGTTGCTGACGCGGGAGGCGCGGGGGGTGGACCAGCGCCTGCAGGAAATCCGGGCCTCAGTGCTGACCTTGTTCGGCACGGCGCTCATCCTGACGGTGGCGTTGTCGTTCTTCCTCGCGCGCACGATCGCGACGCCAATGCTGGAGCTGGCGCGCGCGGCGGTCCGCATGCGAGAGGGCGAGGGGCGCTCTAATACGGTGCCGGAACCGCTGATGGCGCGCGACGACGAGATCGGCGTGCTGGCGCGCGACCTGCAAAATTCCGCAAGCGCCTTGTGGGGCCGCATCGACGCCAATGAGCGTTTCGCCGCGGACGTGGCGCATGAGCTGCGTAACCCCCTGACCAGCGTGCGAAGTGCGATCGAGACGCTGCGCCGCATCGAGAATCCCGAACAGCAGAAGCGCCTGCTCGCCATCATTTCCGATGATGCCGTGCGCATGGACCGGCTGATCGGCGACATCTCGGATTCCAGTCGCGTCGATGCCGAGCTGTCGCGGACGGTAACCTCGCCGGTCGACGTGGCGCCGATCCTTGCGACCTTGGCGGAGTTGCACAACGCCACGCGCGACGGCGAGTCCAGCCCCCAGGTGCTGCTGGATGCGCCCGCGGACGGCCTGATCGTGCGCGGCGTCGAGGGGCGCCTGGTGCAAGTGTTCCGCAACCTGCTTGGCAATGCGCTGTCGTTCAGCCCCGAGAATGGGCGTGTGCGGGTGGGGGCGCGGGCGACCGGTGCCGTGGTCGAGATCACGGTCGAAGATGAGGGGCCGGGCATCCCTGACCACAAGCTGGAAAGCATCTTCGAACGCTTCTATTCGGAGCGCCCGACAGGCGAACGTTTCGGCCAGCATTCCGGACTGGGCCTCTCTATCAGCCGACAGATCGTGGAGGGGCTGCGCGGACGGATCAGCGCCGAGAACCGCCGCGACGCGCAGGGCCGGATAACTGGTGCGCGCTTCGTTATCCGTCTCCCGGCCGCCTAGGCGCGACGCGCATTCGCTTCTAGGCTTGCAGCGAGAATAAAGAAGGAGAGTATCCCCATGCCCGCACCCGTACGTCTGCGCGCGCTGCTCGACAAGCCTGGCTTCATCACCATGCCCGCAGTTTGGGACGGCCTGACCGCGAAGCTCGCGGCCGGCGCGGGGTTCCAGACCGCCTTCCTGTCCGGCTCCTGCGTGGCGGCGAGCCGACTCGGCGGCCCCGACCTCGACCTGATCTCCTTCGGCGAGATGTTCGACAGCTACACCATGGTCCACAACGCCGCGCCCGCGACGATGATCCTGGCCGATGGCGACCATGGCTACGGCAATGCGATGAATGTCATGCGGACCGTCGCGGCCTATGGTCGCGCCGGGGCGGCGGCCGTCCTGATCGAGGACAAGATCACGCCCCGCGCGCTGACCGCCGCCGGCAAGCCCTGCCTGCCGCGCGACGAGGCGCGCATGAAGATCCGCGCCGCCGTCGAAGCCGCGAAGGCGAGTGGAATCCTGGTCCTGGCTCGCACCGATTGCCGCCCGACCCAGGGCATCGACGAAGCGCTGGCACGGATCGAGATGTATGTGGAGGAAGGTGCCGACATCCTGTTCCTCGACAGCCCCGCGGATGATGCGGAGATCCGTCGCGCGGTGGAGGCGGCCGCGGGCCGGCCATCCTTCGCGGTGCTCTCGCCGGGCGGCGCGCGCGCCTGCCCATCGCGCTCCGAGGCGGAGGCCCTCGGCTTCAAGATCGGGACCTATCCGACGGGCATGCTGTCACCGGCCGCTGCGGGGATGAAGGCCGGGCTGGCCGCGCTGCTGTCCGGCCAGGCCGAAGCCGCGAGCGCGCTGCCATCGGCGGAGCTGCGCATGACCCTCGGCTATAGCGAGTACGACGCGGCGGCCAAGGCGTTCATCATTTAAGCATCAACGGCCATGAAGAATGGCCGTTGATGCCTGCTTTTGGGCCCCCAAGCGCCGGGCGGCGGCTTGCCGGACGGCCGACGCCGTCCGTTCCGGCTTGCGTCTCGCGATGCGAGCCGAGACGCTGCGGGCTTCCGCGTTCGATCCGAGTACTTCGTGCGTTGCCACTGTTCGTTCTCAAGCGCCCAGCACGCATTCAGCGTCATTGGCGTTCCGGGCTGCCGGCGCGCCGATCTGAGAGCGCGGCGCACGGCGTGAGCCGGAGGTGGTGGGCCAGGGCCGCCGCCCTCAGTTCGGCGTCGCGCCCGTCGCGCGCACGATGGGCGCCCACTTCTCCGTCTCCTCGCGGATGAAGCGCGCGAGCTCTTCCGGGGCGCCCGGCCGCGGCTCGGTGCCCTGGCGCGCCATCTGCGCGACGATCTCGGGGTCGCGCAGCGTCGCCTGAAGCGCTGCGCCCATGCGCGTCACGATAGCGGCGGGCAGGTTCTTCGGGCCGAGCAGCGCGTACCAGTTTGCCACCTCGAAGCCGGGCAGCGTTTCGGAAATCGCGGGCAGTGCGCCGGTGATGGGTGAGCGCCGCGCTGTCGGCACCGCGAGCGCGCGAAGGCGCCCGCCCTCAATCTGCGGCAGCGCCGTCGGCGCCGTGGAGAAGGCAAAGTCCACCTTGCCGGAGATCAGGTCCGTCATCATGGGGCCACCGCCCCGATAGGGCACGTGGATGGTGCGGATGCCCGCTTCCCGATCCAGCAAGGCCCCGGCAAGATGCCCGGCGCCGCCGATCCCGGAGGAGCCGTAGGTGAGCATGTCCGGTTGCGCACGCGCCGCGGCGATGAGGTCCGCCGTGCTGCGCCAGGGCCGGTCCACCGGCACGACCAAGATGTTCAGGATATCGCCGGCCATGCCGATCGGCGTGAGGTCGGCCTGCGGGTCGAAGGTAAGGTTGCCGAACAGCGTCGGGTTGATGGCGAGCGCGCCGATGGTCCCCATCAGCAACGTGTAGCCATCGGGTGCTGCGCGCACCACGAGGTCGGTGGCGAGGTTGCCGCCGCCGCCCGGACGATTCTCGACGATGATCGGCTGCCCGAGCAGCGCTTGCAGCCTCGGCGCGATGGTGCGGGTGGTGATGTCGGTTGCACCACCGGCGGCGAAGCCCACGATGACGCGGATAGGCCGGCTCGGCCAGGCATCGCCGGATTGCGCCATGACACGCCCCGCGAGCGGCACGCCGGCTGCGGCACCCAGGATGGACCTGCGCTTGATCATTGAAGCACTCCCTCGTTGGTCGAGGGAGATAGACCGATCCGCGCGCACACGCGATGGCGGATGCGTGCGCGCTGGGGTCAGCGGTCGCTTGGCGCGGCCAATGCGACGCTCACCCCCTGCAGGCGAGACTGCAGCATGCGCATGGCCTCGCCAACAGGCGGCTCACCGATCACATGCTGTGCCAGGACAATTCCGCAGAGCAGCACCGGCAGGGCTGAAGTGGCGAACGGGATGATGTTCGCAAACCGCAGTGCAAAAAGGCCGAGCGCCACTGCGGTGGTGACTGTTGCGCTGCCGCTCAGATGATGCACTGGCCAGGCAATTAGGCCGGAGAAGAACAAGGCTTTGGTGACGTGCAGGAACATGGGGCTTCTCCTCATGGCGGTCGGCCTCGATCCGGCCAGACGCCATCCTGCAGGCGCGTAGTTAAAATAAGCTCAAGGGAGGAACTGGATTTTCGATAAGCGCAGTGTGGTTGCGCGCGGCCGGCCTGCCGCCGCTACCAGAAATTCACCCGCGCCCATTGCCCTATGACCTCATCGCTGCCATCGACTACCCAATAATGCGGGTGCGCCGCAGCGGTGAGGCAGGTGTGGTTGGGCGCTATGCGCAGCCGTGCGCCGATCGGCAGGTCCGGCAGTGGCTGCAGCCCGGTCACCTCGCCATGCTCCTGATGCGTCCGCGCGACAAGGGCGCCGCCGAGCGTGTCATGCCCGTGTGCGTCCAGCGCCAGCCCAAAGCCGTAATCCCGGGGCGCCGCCTCCGTACTGCGATCCTTCGACAGCGCCAGCGCGCCGGCATCGACCAGCACGGCATTGCGCGCCGGCTTCCGCCCGGTGACGGAGGTCAGCACCGTTAGCGCGATATCCTCGAGCCCATGGGTGCCGAGCTGCGCCTGGAACAGGTCACCGAACATGTACACGCCTGCCCGAAGCTCGGTGACGCCCTCGAGATGTTCCGCGTGCAGGGCGGTCGGCGAACTGCCCATGGAGACGATCGGCACCGCGTGGCCCGCCGCCCGCAGGCGCTCGGCGGCGCGCACGGCACCGGCGCGCTCGGCCTCGGCCGTCGCCGCCATCGTGACGATGTCGCGGCCGCGATAGGAGTGCCCGGCATGCGCCAGCACGCCGGCAAGCCGCCCGCCAAGTGCCGCAGCGATGGCGAGAAGTTCGTCGCTCTCCGGCGCCACCCCGCCCCGGCCTTCGCCGACGTCGATCTCGACCAGCGCGCGCAGTCCGCCGGGATGCGCCGCGATCGCAGCAGCGGCCTCGACATCATCGGTGATCAGCTTGATGTCGCCGCCGATCGCCGCAAGCTGGTCCAGCTTCTGCGGCGTCACGCCCACCGCGTAGATCTGGTCGCGCCACCCGGCTTCGGCGAAGTACCGCGCCTCCGCGATGGTCGAGACGGTGATCGGCCCAAAGCCAGGTGCGGCAAGGGCCGCGACATCCACGCTCTTCGCGGTCTTCATATGCGGGCGGAGAACCAGGCCAGGGTGGCGCGCCACCACCGCCTCCATCCGCGTAAGGTTGCGCATCAGGATGCTGCGGTCGAGCACCAGGCAAGGCGTCGGAAGTTCATCGAGGGTCACAGCGCCACTCCCAGCATTTCGGCGAAGCGCGGCGTCGCCTTCAGTCCCGTTCCCGTCAGCACGATCACGGTCGTCTCGTCGGCGCGAATGGTGCCCGCGGCGAGCAGCTTGCCGAAGGCCGCGGCCGCCTGGGCACAGGTCGGCTCGACGTAGAATCCCTCACGCGCGAGGGCCAGGGCGGCGGCGGCGATCTCCGCTTCCTCCAGCATGACTGCGCCGCCTTCGCTCTCGGCGAAGATGCCCAGGCATTCGGCGGTGCGCAGCGGTTCCGCGATGGCGGTGCCTTCGGCGATAGTGGGGCGGGCCGGGATCGGGTCGAGCCCAAGGAAGGCGCGCGCGATCGGGGCGCAATGCGCCGGCTGGGCGGCAAAAATGCGCGGCAGGCGCTTGATCTCGCCGGCCCGCATCAGCTCCAGAAACCCGATGCCGCAGCCGAGCACGTTGGAGCCGGCGCCGCAGGGCACGATGACATTGTCCGGGGCTCGAAAGCCGAGATCCTCCCAAAGCTCATAGGCAAGCGTCTTGGTGCCCTGGAGGAAGAAGGGGTGCCAGTTGTGGCTCGCGTAGAAGATGCCGTCCTCCCGCGCCTGGCCCTGGCGCAGCGCCTCGTCGGCACAGGCTTGGCGCGAACCGGGGGTGAGCTGGATGGCCGCACCGGCGGCGCGGGACTGCACGGTCTTGGCCGCACTCGTGCTGTCCGGCACCAGGATCTTTGCGCGCATGCCGCCGGCGGCCGCGTAGGTCGCGATGGCCGCGCCGCCATTGCCCGAGCTATCCTCCAGCACGTGGTCGATGCCCTGGGCGCGCAGCAGCGACAGCATGACCGAGGCGCCGCGATCCTTGAAGGAACCGCTCGGCATGAACCACTCGCATTTGAGCAGCGCATTGCCCCCGGCGATGCGCGCCGGGATCAGTGGCGTCAGGCCCTCGCCGAGGGTGATCGGCGCATCGGGGGCGAAGGGCAGCGCCGCGGCGTAGCGCCAGATGGAGCGGCGCCCCGGCACGATCGCGTCGCGCGTGATCCCCGGCAGCGGCGTAAGCATGAGGGGCGCGCCGTCATCCCCGCACCAGCGGGGCTGGTCGAGCGGATAGGTGGCGCCGGAGCGCGGGTCGAGGTAGGCGGGCTGATCGGTCATGGCGCGGCACACTTGCCCGGCGCGCCCGCGCCTGCAAGGGATGGTGGATGACCGACGCCCTCGCACGCCTCGCCGCCGAGCTGGTTGCCATCGACAGCCGCAGCTTCGTCTCCAACATCGCCGTCGCGGACCGGATCGAGGCCGAGCTCACCGGCTTCGATATCGCGCGCATCGACTATGCCGATGCCGCCGGTGTGCCGAAGCGCGCCCTGGTCGCCCATCGCGGCCCACCTGGCGGCTACGCGCTGTCCGGCCACATGGACACCGTGCCCGACACCGGCTGGACCGATGACCCCTGGTCCGGCCGCATCGAGGGTGGCGTGCTGCATGGCCTCGGCAGCGTCGACATGAAGGGGCAGCTCGCGGCGTGCATCCTCGCCGCGCGCGGCATGCCCGTGGATTGCCCGGTGACCCTGCTGCTGACGACCGATGAGGAGACGACGAAGCTCGGCGCCCTCGCGGTTGCGGCTTCGGAGGCCGCGAAGGCGCTCGGCCTGCTGGGCATCATCGTGACCGAGCCGACCGGGCTCATCCCGGTGCGCGGACACCGCAGCCAGATCGAATTCACCGCCATCGCGAGTGGCGTGCAGGCGCATTCCTCGACCGGGCAGGGGAGCAACGCGAACTGGGCGCTGATCCCGTTCCTGGTGGAGCTCGAAAAGATCCACGCCCGGTTGCGCAGCGACACGAGCCTGCAGGACTCCGCCTACGACCCGCCCTTTTCGGACTTCAACCTGGTGATCGACAATCACGGCACGGCTGTGAACGTCACCGTCGCCAAGGCCACCGCTCGCATAAAATTCCGCCGCAGCCGCAACGTGGATTGGCAGCCGGTGGTGGAGGCGGTGCGCGCCGCCGCTGAGCGACACGGCATCGCGCTGCATGAGCGTGCCGAGGGCACGCCGCCGGAGCTGCCCACCGATCACCCCCTGATCGCCCGCGCCGTCAGGATGACCAATTCATCCGCCAAGACCGCGCCCTACGGCACCGACGCCAGCGAACTGCAGACGCTCGCCCCCTGCGTCGTGCTGGGGCCGGGCACCATCGAGACGGCGCATACGCCGCGCGAGTGCGTGAGCTTGGCCGAGCTGGAGCGCGCCGTGCCGGTCTTCCAGCGGATGCTCAGCCTCGGCGCCTGAGCGTCAGGCGGGGTCCAATACGGGCCGCGGGGTCGCTGGCCCGACCAGCTCGCGGATCGCGGCCATCATGTCGGGCGCGTCCCATACGGCGGCACCTTCCAGCCGTGCGACCTCCCGCCCCTGCCGGTCAACGATGACGGTGGTCGGCAGGCCACGCACGCCGAGCAGGCGCCCCGCCGCGCCGCGCGGGTCCAGCCAGATGCCGAGATGGCTCAGCTCCACGCGGGCATAGAAGGGTGCCACCTGCGCGCGGCCACCGCGATCCGAGGAGAGCGGCAGCACCGAAATCCCCTCGGGTTTGAGCAGCGCCTGCAAGCGGTCCAGCGCCGGCATCTCGGCCACGCAAGGTGGGCACCAAGTGGCCCAAAAATTCAGCAGCAGCCCCTGGCCGGCGAAATCCGCGACGCGGCGCGGTGCGCCCTCGCCATCCGTGAAGGTGAAGTCGGGCAGCGGCTGCACGCCGTGCCGCAGCGCACCGCCGGCCGCTCGCGCTTGCCCGGGCCTTAGCGTCGCCGCTAGGGTCGCGCCCAACGCCAGGGCAGAAACACCACGCCGCGTGGCCCGCATTCCCAAAGGTCCTTCACCCGTGTCCAGCAATGAAACCACTCCCAAATCCGCGAACCTGCAATGGGGCGGGCGCTTTGCCGAGGGCCCCAGCGCCATCATGGGCGCGATCAACGCCTCGATCGGCTTTGATCAGAAAATGTGGCGCCAGGATATCCGCGGCAGCCTCGCGCACGCCGCCATGCTCGCGCATGTGGGGGTGATCTCGGCCGAGGACGAGAGGGCGATCCGCAATGGGCTGGATGCGATCGCCGACGACATCGAGGCGGGCCGCTTCGGCTTCATCGAATCCCTCGAAGACATCCACATGAACATCGAGGCCCGCCTGACGGAGCGCATCGGCGAGGCCGGCAAGCGGCTGCATACCGGGCGCAGCCGCAACGACCAGGTGGCGCTCGACATCCGACTTTGGGTGCGGGACGCGATCGACGGCCTGTCGGGCCAGATCCGCGATGTGATGAGCGCGCTCACCGACCGCGCGGCCGAGCACGCCGCCACGGTCATGCCGGGCTTCACCCACCTCCAGCCCGCCCAGCCCGTCACCTTCGGCCACCACATGCTCGCCTATGTCGAGATGCTGTCGCGCGACCTGTCCCGCCTCGCCGATGCGCGCGTTCGGATGAATGAATGCCCGCTCGGGGCGGCGGCGCTCGCGGGCACCGGCTTCCCGATCGACCGCCACATGACGGCGGCCGCGCTGGGTTTCGACGCGCCGATGCGCAATTCGCTCGACGCCGTGGCCAGCCGCGATTTCGCCGCCGAGTTCCTGTTTGCCTGCGCCATGTGCGGGACGCATCTCTCCCGCCTGGCGGAAGAGATCGTGATCTGGACCAACCCGTATTTCGGCTTCGTGAAGCTGTCGGACGGCTTCACCACCGGTTCCTCCATCATGCCCCAAAAGCGCAACCCGGATGCGGCGGAGTTGGTGCGCGGCAAAACCGGGCGTCTGAACGGTTCGCTGGTCGGTCTGCTCACGGTGATGAAGGGCCTCGCACTCACCTATTTCAAGGACATGCAGGAGGACAAGGAGGGCGTGTTCGACGCCGCCGAGAACCTCACCCTCTGCCTCGCGGCGATGGGCGGCATGGTGCGTGACATGCAGCCGCAAGTGGAGAGGCTGGCCGAGGCGGCGGGCGCCGGCTTCTCGACCGCGACCGACCTCGCCGACTGGCTGGTGCGGGCGCTGAAAATGCCGTTCCGCGACGCGCACCACGTGACCGGCGCCCTGGTGGCGAAGGCCGAGGGCATGGGCGTTGATCTCGCCGGCCTGACCATCGCGGAGATGCGCCAGGTGGAGCCACGCATCACGGAGGAGGTGTTCGGCGTGCTCAGCGTCGCGGCCTCGGTGCGCAGCCGTGTTTCGTTTGGCGGGACCGCGCCGGAGAATGTCGCGCGCATGGCGGCCGAATGGCAGGAGAAGCTGGCATGACGCGGATGATCTGTGCGCTTCTCGCGGCACTGTTGGCGACCGCCGCCTGCGGCAAGGTTGGCCCGGTGCGGGCGCCTGGCCCGCCCGAGGAGATCACCTCTACGCGCACCTACCCGAGCCGCTGAGCTCGGGCTTCCGTGGTGATCAGCACCACGGAGCCGATGCCGCAATGAGCGAATTATTACCATTTCCCAACTAATCAGTTGAAGAATCGAAACGGGCTTGATCCAGCGCCGCCTATTGCGATAGCACCCATTCCGGCTTGGCATTTGGGCCGCGGCCGAAAAAGGGTTTTACCATGTTGCGTCGCCTGGTCATTGCCACCGCCCTGATGTTTGCCGTCGCCGCGCCCGCCATGGCGCAGTGCGATACCCGTTTCAACTTCGTCAACCGTTCCTCGGTGCAGGTGAACGAGTTCTATTTCGGCCCCTCTGCCAACTCCAACTGGGGCCGCGACCGTCTCGGCGAGAACGTCCTTCCGGCCGGCCGTACGGCGCGCTTCGACACGGCCCGCCCGGGTGCCCATGACTTCCGCATCGTCTGGTCGAATGGCGAGACGGCCGAGCTCATGCGCGTCGACATCTGCGCCACGAGCGAGATCACCGCGACGCAGCGCGGCATCGAGGCGCGCTGAACCGACGCGAGGCTTGTGAAACGCGGCCCGCACCCTGAATATGGAGTGATGGCCGCGCCAACCCCCCTCGCTGTTCACGCCGACCCCGACCCCTCCTTTGCCGAGCTGATCGCCGGACGCCCCCATCTCGCGATGGATGCGCGCGACGGGCTCATGGTCGAGGAGGTGCCGCTCGCCCGCATCGCCGCGGTGGTCGGCACCCCCGCCTGGGTCTATTCCGCCGGCAGCCTGCGTCGGCGCGCCCGCGCGCTGAACGGTGCGCTGTCCGGGGCAGGGCTCGACGCCTCCGTCCACTTCGCCATGAAGGCGAACGACAACCTCGCGGTGCTCGCGCTGCTGCACCGGGAAGGGCTCGGCGTCGATGTCGTCAGCGAAGGCGAATTGCGCCTTGCGCGCGCCGCCCACATCCCAGCCTCCCGTATCGTGTTCTCCGGCGTCGGCAAGACCGACCGCGAGCTCCGCCTCGCACTGGCCGAGGACATCCTCCAGATCAACGCCGAAAGTGCCGAGGAGATCGCGATGATCTCCGCGCTCGCCACCTCGCTGGGGCGCGTCGCACGGGTGGCGCTGCGGGTGAACCCGGATGTGGACGCGAAGACGCACGCCAAGATCACGACCGGCCGCGCCGAGAACAAGTTTGGCGTGCCGATCGACGCGGCGCTGGCGCTGTATGCCCGGATGGCCGCGGCGCCGGGCATCGAGGCGGTGGGCATCGCCACCCATATCGGCAGCCAGATCACCGCCGGCATGGCCGCCTACCGCGCCGCCTATGCGCGCCTCGCCGAGATGGTCCACGCGATCCGCGCCGCGGGCCTGCCGATCCTGCGCGTCGATTGCGGCGGCGGCCTCGGCATCCCCTATCGCGACGAGCTCGCGCCGCTGCCGGACGCGTTGGCCGGCGCGATCAAGACGACTCTCGGCGGGCTCGGCCTGCCAGTCATGCTGGAGCCCGGGCGCTGGATCGCAGGCCCGGCCGGGCTGCTGCTGGCCTCGGTCATCATCGAGAAGAAGGGCGCGCGGCGCTTCGTCATCGCGGATGCCGCCATGAACGACCTCGCGCGGCCGGCCATGTATGAAGCCTGGCACGGCATCGTCCCTGTCTCGCCGATCGCCTATCACGCGCCGCTCTCGCCCGCCGATGTCGTCGGCCCTGTATGCGAGACCGGCGACACTTTTGCCCGCGGGCGCGACCTGCCCGCCTTGCCTGCTGGTGAGATGATTGCCTTCCTCGACGCCGGTGCATATGGCGCGACGATGAGCAGCACCTATAACGCCCGGCCCCTCGCGCCCGAGGTGTTGGTCGATGGCGCCCGCTTCGCCGTGGTCCGCGACCGGCAATCCTACGCCGCCCTGGCGCATGGCCAGCGGGTGCCCGACTGGATCGGCACATGAACCCGGAGCCGCTGCCGCCGCGCATCGTATGGTTGCGCCGCGCGGCGCGGGCGGCACTGCTTTGGGAAGCCGTCTGGCCGGCGCTGTGGCCACCACTGGCCGTGGTGGGGGTGTTCTTCCTCGTCGCACTCGCGGGCTTGCCGGGCCTTCTGCACCCGGCGCTGCACCTGGCGTTGCTCGTGGGTTTCGCGGTGGTGTTGGTCCGTGTCGGGTTCCGCGCCCTTCGCCGCCTCCGCTGGCCCGGTACGGCCGCCGCGGACCGCCGCATCGAACGGGACAGCCGGCTGCGCCACCTCCCGCTGGCGACCTTGACCGATCAGCCGGCCGGCGCCGACGCGGAGCACCGCGCGGTCTGGGCGGCGCACCGCGCCCGCGCCGCCGACCAACTCGCC
>JAQGHV010000352.1 GCA_028288785.1 Rhodospirillales bacterium
TCAGTCGCCGCGTCGAGGTGTTGTAGCGGCTGACGTGATAGCTGTCGGCGAGCAGCAGCCCACCGGGGAGGCGATGCTGGGCGCCGTGGACGAAGGGGTACCGTGCCACGGGAATGCCGAGCGAGCGAAGCAGCGCGTTGTGCGCGACGGTGCCGAGCGCGAGCACCACACGCAGGTTCGGCATTGCGTTGCGCTCCGCGATGAGGAAGTGGTTGCAGGTGCGGATTTCCAGCGGCGTCGGCAGGTTCTCCGGCGGCACGCAGCGCACGGCGTTGGCGATGCGGGTGCCGCGCAACGTCATTCCATCTTCCGGCGCCTCGCCATAGGCGCCGCTCGCGAAGCCGAACTTCAGCAGGGTCCCGTAGAGCAGCTTGCCCGCGAAATCGCCGGTGAATGGGCGCCCGGTTCGGTTGGCCCCGCGGACACCAGGCGCCAGGCCCAGGATGAGAACCGGCGCGTCGCCATCGCCCCAGCAGGGCACCGGCGCGTTGTGCCATTCGGGATGCTGGGCGCGGTTCGCCGTGCGATAGGCCACGAGCCGCGGGCATAGCGGGCAGTCGTGGCTGGGTTCGGCGTTCGTCATCGCGCTGCCTTCGGGATCATATCAACGGGCCGAGCGCCGTCGACGGTTCGGCGAGGCAGTCCGCACCAGGCCGCCCCCGCCACTTGATGGCACGGAAAAGCCAGCGATCACTCCCCGGTGCTGGGCTCGGTCTCTTCGGCGAAGGGTTCGGCGGGTGTCGCCCGCGCCGGTGCCGGGCGCGGTGGCGGCGGTCCGGGGTTGTTGCGCGGCCTAGCGTCGCTCGGGCGGCGAGTGATCTCGCTCGCGAGGTCGGCGAGGTCGATGAAGGCGTCCGCCTGCCGGCGCAGATCGTCCGAGCAGATCGGCGGCTGCACGCGCAGCGTAGAGCACACCGTGACCTTCACGCCCTTGGCCTGCACCGCCTCCACCACGCGGCGGAAATCGCCATCGCCGGAGAACAGCACGGCATGGTCGAGGTGCGGGGCCAGCTCCAACATGTCGACCGCGAGCTCGATGTCGCAATTGCCCTTGATGCGGCGGAAGCCGGTGTTGCTGTCGGTGAATTCGCGCGCCGGCTTGGTCACCACCCGGTAGCCGTTGTAGGCGAGCCAGTCGACCAGTGGACGGATCGGGTTGTGCTCATCGGTGTCGAGCACGGCGGTGTAGTAGTAGGCGCGCAGCAGGCGGCACTGGCTGCGCACGTGATCGAGCAGCGCGCGGTAGTCGATGTCGAAGCCGAGCAGGCGTGAGGCGGCGTGAAGATTGGAGCCGTCGATGAACAGCGCGGTGCGCTCTGGGCTATGATCGGACATGGAATTCCTGATGAAATTTGAGGGTCGGCAATGGGCGGCACCATAGGCGCTGGCAGGGGGGGCGCAACCCGGCTGGTCCTCGTTGCCATCGGCGCGAACCTGCCGGGTCCGGACGGTGCTTCCGCGCTGGAGACGTGCGGGCGCGCGGTGCGTTTGCTCGACGGGCTGTGTGGGCTTCGCGTGGTTGCGGTGTCGCGGTGGTGGGAGAGCGCGCCGGTGCCGCCCTCGCCGGGTGCGCCACCCTATGTGAATGGGGTGGCGCGCCTTGATGGGGTGGCTGCGCCGGACGCGATCTTGGCGGCGCTGCACGGGATCGAGGATCACTTCGGCCGGGTGCGCCCGTTTGTGAACGCACCGCGGACGCTCGACCTCGACCTGATCGATGCGGGCGGGCTCGTGCTGGATGGTCCGGGGCTGGTGCTGCCACATCCCCGTGCACACCTCCGCGCCTTCGTGCTGCGGCCACTGGCTGAAGTGGCACCCGACTGGGTTCATCCCCGCCTTGGGCTGGGTCTTACCGACATGCTCGCGGCTGCCGCATCGCAAGATGCCCGACCATTGTTGCGACGAGGAGATTGATCGCGCCGGGGATAGCTGCTTGCCTCCGATCTCTGTTGGTTTGGAGAGAACGATGCGCCGTACCATCTTCGCCGCCGTGCTGGCGCTGACGCCACTGGTGGCCGTGGCGCAGCCACAGCGCCTGCCGCCAGTCGCCCAGATGATGCAGCAGGCGAGCGCCCGCGCCCCGCTGACGCCGGGTGTCGCGGTGCCGGTGCGGCTCAACCGTGGCCAAGTCGCCTTCTTTCGCGTGGCACCCGAGGCAGGTGCCGACTACGTGGTCATCACCCGCCGTCTCAGCCGCGGGGCGGACACGGTCCTGCAAGCGATCGACGCGCGCGGCAACGTCGTCAGCGAGGATGATGATGGCGGCTCCGAGGGCCTCGCCTCGCGCATCGAAGTGTCATCGGCGGATGCGATCGCACTGATCCGGGTGAGCCTGCTGGGGGACGAGCCCGGCGGCTTCGAGGTGCTGCTGACGCGCGCCCAGCCCGCCGCGCCGCAGACGTTTGCCGAGAGCCTGACGACGGCCGCGCAGGCCGCGCCGTTGGCGCTCGATGAGGCGCAGTCGATCCGACTGCGCCGTGGCCAGCAGGCCTTCTACCAACTGCCGCACGGCAATTTGGTTGCGCAGACCCGCGCACTGGCCCAGGGCACCGACACCGTGCTCGCGGTGCTGGACTCCGCCGGCCGCGAGCTCGTCTCCGATGATGATGGCGGCGAGGAATCACTGGCCTCCCTGGTCGAGGTGGAACAGGGGCAGCGCCGCCCGTTGTTGCTGCGCGCGAGCATCCTCGGCGGCGGCGCGGGCCGCTTCGAACTGATCGTAACCGCCGCGCCGCCCGCGCCGCCGCCGAACTTCCCGAGCACGTTGACCCAGGCGGCGACGGTGCCGCCGATCACCGTCGGGCAGGCCGTGGAGATCACCCTTGGCCGCCGGCAGCACGCCTATTTCCGCGTACCGGATGACGCGCGTGACCTGGTCGCGGTGACCCGTGGCCTGTCCTCCGGCGCCGATACCGTTCTGGCGCTGCTGGATGCCAATGGTGTCGAGATCACCACCGATGATGATGGCGGCGAGGAGCCGTTGAGCTCGTCGCTCGACGTGCCCGCGGCCCAGCGCCGCCCCGCCTACTTGCGCGCCGGTCTGCTCGGCAATGCCGGCGGCACCTTCTCCCTGGTCCTGGATGTCGAGCCGCCGCGCACCGGCCCCGCCTACCCCACCAACCTTATCGAAGCCGCACAGGCACCGCCGATCACGCTGGGGAGCGCCATTCCGCTGCGGCTGCGGCGCAACCAGCAGGCCTTCTTCCGCCTGCCCGATGGCGACATGATCGCCACCACCCGCGCACTCGGCGGCAGCACGGACACGGTGCTGGCGCTCATTGATGCCAGCGGCACCGTGATCGCGGAGGATGATGATGGCGGTGGCGGCCTCGCGTCGCGCATCGAGATCGCGGCATCCGAGAACCGCCCCATCTTCCTCCGCGCCGGCCTGTTGGCGGGCAGCGGCGGTGCCGGCACCTTCGAGTTGCTGGTCGAGCCGGACAAGACCGAGCCGAGCGCGCCGTTCGGCACCTCCCTCGCGGCCGCGACTCCGATCCAGGTCGGGCAGCCGCTGGCTATCCGCCTTCGCCGCGGCGAGGAGGCCTTCTTCCGCCTGCCTAACGGCCCACTTGTCGCCTTCACCCAGAACCTGCGCGGCAACACCGATACGTTGCTCGCGCTGCTCGACGCCCAGGGCCAGGTGATCGCCGAGGATGACGATAGCGGTGGCGGCCTGGCCTCGCGCCTCGCCATTGCGCAATCCGGCAAAAACGGTCCGAGTTTTCTCCGTGCCTCCATCCTCGGCGGTGGCCCGGGTGGGTTCGAGCTCGTGCTGCAGCAGGGCGGCCGGCGGTAGCCGGCGGCGCCGCTTGCCAGAACTCGGCGCGCACGGGAGATTACGCGCTAACGTCGAGAGCGGGATGCGTCGGGGCGGAATTGCCGAAGACGCCGAATCCCGCGACCAAGCACAGAATGAGACGTCCTGCGTGAGCGAAAGCGAGCGCAGGATGCTCTCGGGAGGAGAACATCATGTCCCAGGAAGCGGCACCTGCCGCGGTCGGATTCGTGGGCCTTGGCATGATGGGCCTGCCCATGGCGCGCTGCCTGCTCACCAAGGGGTTTTCACTCGTCGCCTGCGACAGCGAGCCCGCGGCGCGAGCGGCACTCGCCGAGGATGCGCCGGAAGGTAAGCTCGAATTCGCGGACACGCCGGCCGCACTCGCGGCGCGGGTGTCGCTCATCATCCTCATGCTGCCGAATTCCCCGATCGTCGCCGCGGTGTTCGAGGGTGCCGACGGCCTGGTGTCCGCGTTGCGTGAGGGCACCCTGGTGCTCGACATGGGCTCATCGGTGCCGGGCGAGACGCGGCGCCTCGCGGCGCTGGCCGATGCAAAGGGCGCAGCGCTGATGGATGCGCCGGTTTCCGGCAGCGTGGTCAAGGCGCGCTCCGGTACGCTCTCCATCATGATCGGCGGCGGCGATGACGGCTTCGCCCAGGCCGAGCCGGTGCTGCGCGCGATGGGCGAAAAGATCATCCGCACCGGCACGGTTGGCAGCGCGCATGCGATGAAGGCGCTGAACAACTATGTCTATGCGGCGGGTCTGCTCGCCGCGACCGAGGCGCTGGTCATGGCGGAGAAGCTGGGCCTGGATCTACGCGTCTTCACCGATGTGCTGAACGCCTCCTCCGGCCGCAACGTCGCCACCGAGACCAAGCTGCGTCAGGAGATCATTCCCGGCCGCTACGCCGGCGGCTTCCAGCTCGGGCTCATGCACAAGGACCTGGCGACGGCGGGGGCTATCGCCGCCGAAACCGGGGTCGATGCGCAGGCATTGGCCCTGTGCCGCACGCTGTGGGACGGCGCGCTCGCCGAACTCGGCCCGAAGGCAGATAATACCGAGATCCATCGTGTCCTGGCCGCGAGATCCAAGTCATGAAGCGTCGCCCGCTCCTTGCCGCACCTTTCATCCTGGTGGCCGGGCAGGCCGCCGCGCAGTCCCGCAGCGTCTGGCCGGACCGGCCGCTGCGCATCGTCGTGGCGTTCCCGGCAGGGAGCGTCACCGACAGCCTGATGCGTGTCGTCGCGGACCCGCTCTCGCGTGAGTTGGGCCAGCCCGTGGTGATCGAGAACCGCGCCGGCGCCAATGGCGCGATCGGTACCGAGGCGGTCGCCCGCGGTGCCGCGGATGGCTACACCATGTGCGTGCTCTCGGTGACCAATGGCGCGTTGAACACCTTCCTCATCCGCCGCCTGCCCTATGATCCGCTGCGCGATTTCGCACAGGTCGGCTTTCTGGCGGTCGCGCCGTATGTGCTGGTGGTGCCGAACTCCTCGCCGGCCCGGACCGTGGCGGACCTCATCGCCCAGGCGCGGGAGCGGCCGGG
>JAQGHV010000356.1 GCA_028288785.1 Rhodospirillales bacterium
GGCATTCGCTGGGCCTATACGCGGCTGTTCGGCTTCGGGCTGCGCCGTCGCGTGGCCACGCTGGCGCTGGCCGCGGTGATGCTGGTCGGCAGCGCCGGCGTCATGACGCGCCTCGGCGCCGAGTTCCTCCCCACCCTGGAGGAAGGCAGCATCTGGCTGCGCGCCACCATGCCGTCGACCATCTCGCTCGAGGAAGGCAATCCGGTCGCCAACCGCATCCGCCACATCCTCCAGGAATTCCCCGAGGTGATCACCGTCACCTCGCAGCAAGGCCGTCCCGATGACGGCACCGACAGCGCCGGCTTCTTCAACGCGGAGTTCTTCGTCCCGCTTCTACCGCAGGAACGCTGGACCACGGCGCCCAATCGCGACGGATTGGTGAGTGCGGTCAGCCGGCGCCTCGCGGCGGAATTCCCCGGCGTGGAGTTCTCCTTCTCGCAGACCATTTCGGACAACGTCCAGGAAGCCGCCAGCGGCGTGAAGGGCGCCAATGCGGTAAAGGTGATCGGGCCGGATATCGCCGTCGCCTCGCGCATCGCCGACCGGATCCGGCGCGAGATGGCACAGGTGCAGGGCATCGCCGATCTCGGCGTGCTGCTGAGCGTGGGGCAGCAGACGCTGTCGATCACGGTCGATCGCGCCCGCGCGGCGCGCCTCGGGCTGACCGTGGGCGACGTGAACAACGCGCTGTCCGCCGCGGTCGGCGGGCAGGAGGCCGGCGCGGTGTTCGAGGCCGGTGGCGACCGGCAATTCCCCATCATCGTGCGCCTGGCGGAAGCCTATCGCGGCAGCATCGACGCCATCGGCCGCGTGCCGGTCGGCGGCGCGGGCAACGCCGTGCTGCGCGACGTGGCGCGCATCGAGATGATCTCCGGGCCGTCCTACATCTACCGCGAGAATTCCGCGCGCTACGTGCCGGTGCGCTTCTCCGTCCGCGAGCGCGACCCCGCCAGCGCGGTGCAGGAAGCGCAGGAGCGGGTCGGGCGCAACGTCGAGCTGCCGCAGGGCTACCGGCTGGAATGGGTGGGCGAATTCCGCAACCTCCAGCTCGCGGTCGCGCGGCTGATGGTGGTGGTGCCCATCGCGCTCGCGATCATCGCGGTGCTGCTCTACATCTCGTTCGGCCGCCTGCGGGAGACGCTGATGGTCTTCTCGATGCTCCCGCTGTCGATCTCCGGCGGCGTCTTCGCCCTCGCCTTGGCGGATCTGCACTTCTCGGTGCCCGCCGCGATCGGCTTCCTCGCACTGCTCGGCATCACGGTGATGGAGGCGATCATCTTCCTCTCCTACTTCCGCCAATTGCAGGAGCAGGAGGGAATGGAGTGGACACCAGCGCTGCTGCGCGCCGGCTTCGACCGGCTGCGGCCTGTCATGATGACCTGCTTCGCCTCCTTCTGCGGATTGCTGCCGATGGCGCTCGCGACCGGCGTCGGCGCCGATGTCACGAAGCCCCTCGCTGTCGTCGTGGTCGGCGGCATCGGGCTGGTGCCGATCTTCATCCTGGTGGTACTGCCCGCGGCGGTGGACCTGCTGGGCCGTGGCCCGGCCGAGCGTGAATACCTGCTGCGCAACCCCGTTCCCGCCGAATGACCCCGCGCGCCATGCCCGAAAGTCCGATCATGCGCCTTGTGGCCCCGAGCCTGCTCGCCTTCGCGTTGCTGGCCGCGACGCTGGCGTCCGCGCATGCGACGGAGCCACGTCGGCGCGGGGCGTCCCCGGCGCCGACGCGCTCTTCACCCCCGCCGCCCGCAGTCGCGCAGCCTGCAGTCGGGATCACGCTGGCGCAGGCGGAGGCGCTTCTGGTCGAGCGTAACCTCTCGATCATCGCGGCGCGGCGTGGCGTGGACATCGCCGCCGCCCAACGCCTGGTCGCGGACACGCCGCCGGCCGGATCGCTCGGCTACGGGCAGACCACCGGCCAGGTGAACGAGCGCACGCGCTTCGGCGGCTATACCGGCGCGCGCTACATCTCGCCGCTGAACAACCTGTCCTTCAGCCTGACCGTCACGATCGAGCGCGGCGGCAAGCGGGAGCTGCGCACGCGCCTCGCGCAGGAGCAGATCAGCGTCGCGGAAGCCCAGGTGCTCGACGCCATGCGCGAGCAGATTTTCGCCTTGCGCACCGCTTTCATCCAGGGGCTGCAAGCACGCGCCAACCTGCAGGTCGCACTCGCGAACCGGGACAGCCTTGGCCGCACAGAGTCGCTGCTCGGTCTGCAGGTTCATGAAGGTGCGATCCCCGAGGCCGACCTGCTGCGCTTCCAGGCGAGCCGCCTGCCCTTCGAGCAGGATGTCGCGAGCGCCGCGCAGACCTACGCAGTCTCGGTCGCGCAGGTGACGGCGCTGCTCGGCGCCGATGCGAGCCAGGCGCGGCCCAGCGCCAATGCGGGGCTGGGCCGCGGCGCCGCCTCCGGCTTCGATCTGCGCGGAAGGCTGGAGGGGGAGCGGACGCTGGATATCCCGCGGCTGACCCTCGCCGCCGCCATCGCCACCCGGCCGGACGTGCTGGCGGCGCAGCGCAGCGTCAACGCCGCCGGCGTGAACACCCGCCTGGCCGAAGCAGGACGGTCGCGCGATGTCTCGGTCGGCGGCAGCGCGACGCGTACCGAGCTGAGCCAGGACCTGCCATCCGGCTCGGGAGCGGGTGCCCCGCGCGCGACGAATACGCTCGGCCTCAGCCTCTCGGTACCGATCTTCACGCGGCGCATCACCGAAGGGAATATCGCGGTGGCGACGGCGCAACAGGCGCAGGCGCAGGCCCAGGCCGACAATGCGCTGACGCTTGCGCAGAGCGATTTCGCCATCGCCTGGGCGAGCTACGAACAGGCGCGCAGCCTGCTGGCGCTCACCACCGGCACCGCACTGCGCCGCGCTGAGGATGCCTATCGCGCGACCGAGGCCGCCTACCTGGCCGGCGGGCGGAGCTTCCTCGACGCGCTGGACGCGCTGCGCACGCTGAACGCCACGCGGGTTGCCGCCAATGCCGCGCGAGCCGCCTACGCGACGGCGTTGGTGGCACTGGAACGGACGAGCGGCGTGGATGGGTTGGCGCCGAGGCTGCGGCCCTGAAGCTGGGGGCTTTCTCGAAGAAGGTCGGGGGAAAGAATTCCCCCGAACCCTTTCTTTATTTATTGGCTATTGGTTCTCAATTGTTGCGGCCGGCGCGGGTTGTGGGATGACGCCGTAGCGAGATGGTCGGTGGGGGCTGATTTCTCCTTGATTCCGCCCCTGCACGGGCAGAACATCATGGCCCTTGCCGGCAAGGTAATGGGCGATGAATCGGCGCTTGGCGTTGTGACACCGCCGTCCGGCAGGAACAGCCGGCCTGGTTCACACTCCTTAACGCCACGGCCCGCTCCGCCGCAGGCTCAGCCCTCGGCCAGCAAACGCGTCGTGGCGGCATCCGCGATCCCGTCGAAGAAGGCATCGATGACGGCGCAAAAAACAGGCTCCGACGGGTCCGCCTCGGCGAACAGCGTCATCGAGGATCGCAGCTTAAGGTCATCGGTACTGCCAAAGACCGCGTGGGCGGACTGACCGCGATGGAGCATCACCAACCCGGCGCATGAGACCAGGCGGGGCCCCAGGATCCGGTGCGCGCGATAGGCTCGCGCCTCGTCGAGCGAAGCGATCCCAAAATGCAGCGCCGTCCCGCTCCGGCCGAGGGCGCGCAGCTGCGGGAAGATGAACCACATCCAGTGGCTGCGCTTGCGCCCGCTGCGCAGCTCGGCCTCGACCGCCGCAATCACCGGCGCCTGAGCCTCGACGAAACGTTCAAGCGCGAAAGGGTCGGACATTCGCGCGATGCTACACCGGCCAACGGTGGCGAAAACCCACAAGCGCGGCACTCCGCCATCGCACCGCCATTGCGCTCCGCAACCGAGTCCGTATTCTCTCCGACAGGACGGTCCTATCCAAGGGAACGCCTGGGGGTGGGAGTAAGGCGGGCCATTAAGGGTCCGCCGCGTTCATGCGGCTTTGGCGCCGCTTCCGACACCGCAGGGTACCCCCAGAACCGATGGCTTTCGTCCCCGGACGCGCCCAAGAACTGTAGCCAGAACTGGAGAACACCATGGACGGAACGAATGCCCCCGGCGCCGGCAAATGCCCGGTGATGCATGGCGCGCCCAAGCACGTGACGCTCGGCGGCCGGTCCAACAAGGACTGGTGGCCGAACCAGCTGAACCTCCGCATCCTCCATCAGCACTCCGCGCTGTCGAACCCGATGGGCAAGGGCTTCAGCTACGCTGAGGAATTCGCGAAGCTCGACATCGAGGCGCTGCGCCGTGACCTCGCGGCGCTAGTGACGACGTCGCAGGATTGGTGGCCGGCCGATTACGGCAATTATGGCCCGCTCTTCGTCCGCATGGCCTGGCACAGCGCTGGCACCTACCGCATCACGGATGGCCGCGGCGGCGCCGGCTCCGGCAACCAACGCTTCGCGCCGCTGAACAGCTGGCCGGACAACGTGAACCTCGACAAGGCGCGCCGCCTGCTGTGGCCGCTCAAGCAGAAATACGGCAACAAGATCTCCTGGGCAGACCTGATGATCTTCGCCGCCGACGTCGGCATGGAGACGATGGGCTTCAAAACCTTCGGCTTCGGCGGCGGCCGCGAGGATATCTGGGAGCCCGAGGAGGACATCTACTGGGGCGCCGAGGACACCTGGCTTGGCGACGTTCGCTACACCGGTGACCGGCAGCTCGAGGATCCGCTCGGCGCTGTGCAGATGGGGCTCATCTACGTCAACCCACAGGGGCCGAACGGCCAGCCCGACCCGCTCGGCTCGGCGCGCGACATCCGCGAGACGTTCGGGCGCATGGCGATGAACGACGAGGAAACGGTGGCGCTCGTCGCCGGCGGCCATACCTTCGGCAAGTGCCACGGCGCCGGCCCGGAGGACCATGTCGGGCGCGAACCCGAGGCTGCCAGCATCGAGGAGCAGGGCCTCGGCTGGAAGAACAGCTTCGGCACTGGCAAAGGCGGCCACACGATCACCAGCGGCATCGAGGGTGCGTGGACCAACAACCCCGTCGCCTGGGACAACGGCTACTTCGACAACCTGCTCGGCCTCGAATGGGAGCTGACCAAGAGCCCCGCCGGCGCCTGGCAATGGGCGCCCACCGACCCGGAGGCGCAGCATGCGGTCCCCGACGCGCATGATCCCGCCAAGCGCGTGGCGCCGATAATGACGACCGCGGACATGGCGCTGAAGATGGACCCGATCTACGCGCCCATCTCCAAGCGCTTCCATGAGAATCCGGAGCAGTTCGCCGACGCTTTCGCGCGTGCCTGGTTCAAGCTGACGCATCGCGACATGGGGCCGCGCGTGCGCTACCTCGGCCCGCTTGTGCCCGCCGAGGAGCTGATCTGGCAGGACCCTGTCCCGGTGGCGACGAACGCACCGATCGGGGAGCAGGACATCGCCGCGCTGAAGCAGCAGATCCTCGCCAGCGGCCTGTCGGTCGCACAGCTGGTCAAGACGGCCTGGGCCTCGGCTTCGACCTTCCGCAACTCCGACAAGCGCGGCGGCGCCAATGGCGCGCGCATCCGCCTGGCACCGCAGAAGGATTGGGAGGTGAACGAGCCGGCCCAGTTGGCGACGGTGCTGGAGAAGCTCACCAGCATCCAGACGGCGTTCAACGCTGGTCAGTCCGGCAAGCAGGTCTCGATCGCGGACCTGATCGTGCTCGGCGGCTGCGCGGCGGTGGAGCAGGCGGCGAAGGCTGCCGGCCACGACGTGACGGTGCCTTTCACGCCCGGGCGCACCGACGCATCGCAGGAGCAGACCGACACCGCTTCCTTCGGTGTGCTGGAGCCGACCGCGGACGGGTTCCGCAACTATCTGAAGACCAGCTACGCGCTGTCCGCGGAGGAGCTGCTGGTCGATCGTGCGCAGCTGCTGACGCTGACCGCGCCGGAGATGACTGTGCTGGTCGGCGGGCTGCGGGTTCTTGGTGCGAGTGCCGGGCAAGCGCAGCGCGGCGTCTTCACCAAGCGGCCGGGCGCGTTGACGAACGACTTCTTCGTCAACCTGCTGGATCCAGGGGTTACTTGGTCATCCGTTTCCGAAGTGGGCGACCTGTTCGAGGGCCGCGACGGTGCCACGGGTGCGGTGAAGTGGAGGGGGACGCGCGTCGATCTCGTCTTCGGCTCAAACTCGCAACTGCGTGCGCTGGCGGAGGTCTTCGCCTGCGATGGTTCGGACGGTGCATTCGTGCAGGATTTCGTCGCGGCCTGGACCAAGGTGATGAACCTGGACCGCTTCGACCTACGCTGATTGGTGGCGAAAGGTGCCCGGGCTGATGCGCCCGGGTACCGCCGGACGAGGCTGTCGTTTGCGCGCAGCCTTGGTGGTTGCCTTGGGGATTGGTGAAGCCGACCGAACGAGAGATGGGCGGTCGCCAGTTCGCAAGTACGGGACGCTGAGGGCGCTGCGGCGCCTGAGTTTACGACGCCTCCCACGAGATGCTGCCCAAGTGCCCGGCCGGGCGTTTCCGACCGCAGTCAAGCGAAGCACACAGCTATTGGCACGAGGCCGCTTCAGCACCTGGTGCCGCAATCCGACCGGTCGCCGCCGAAGGGATCACCCGGCATCTGATGGCACAAGAAAACCGTCCAAGCCGTCATTTTGTATGACCGCCAGGATGAGCTTTCATTCCGGCCGGATGTTGCGGCGCCGGATAAGGCAACCCCACTGGTCGCCTTCGGCGGTCAGATAGGAGGGAATGCATCGCCGTGCCATCCAGCTTTGTGCGCACCTCGGGATTGTTCAGCATGTCGTGCGCTGCCGCGGCGTGGTGGCCGCGGAGGAGCATCAACGCCTGCTTAAAAGCGCCCTGGCGCGGGATGTGGTGCGAGCCGGGGCTCTACTGCAGGCGCCACATCGAGGGGTGCGTTTCGCAGGCGTTGAAGGCCGGTACGCTGGAAGCGATGCGCAACGGTCGGGCGGATACAGCGGCGCTGCGACGCGGGCGTGACAAACGTTCCTGACTCGGGCCCCAGCAAGCTCAGTCGGCGGTGATACCGCCGGCCTGGATTACGCGACGCCAGCGCGCGATCTCGCCTTCCTGGAAGGCTGCGAACTCCGACGCCGAACTTGCCACCACCTCGAAGCCCATCTCGGCGAAGCGGGAGGCCGTCTCGCGCTGGCGCAGCGATGCGGCAGCCGCCAGGTTGATGCTCTCGAGCAATGGCCCGGTGATACCAGCCGGCCCGCCGAGGCCTTGCCAGGAGTAGACGACGAAGTCTTGCAGGCCAGCCTCGGCCGCGGTCGGCACGTTGGGCAGCAGCGGGCTGCGCTGGTCGGAGGTGATCATGATGGGCCTGGCACGACCGGCCGCAATCTGCGGCGTGATCGAGCCGAGATTCTGGAACGACAGCTGCACGTCGCCGGTGAGCAGCGCCGTCGTCGCGGGCGCACCACCACTGTAGGGAACGTGGGTTATGTCCGTTCCGGTCGCCTGCTTGAACATCTCGGCCGTCAGCTGGTCGGAGGAGCCGATACCGCTGCTGGAATAGGATGCGGTGCGACTGTTCCGCTTCAGCCATTCGACGACGCCGGCGAGGTCGGTTGCCGGAATCTTCTCCGGGTTCACCACCAGCACGTTCGGCGTCCGGACGGTTTGCATGATCCGGCTGAGCTGCGTCACGGGATCGTAGCCGAGGTTCGGCCGCAAGGGCACATTGATGGCCCATGTGCTGATCGGGGCGTGCATCAGCGTGTAGCCGTCCGGTGCGGTGCGGGCCACGACGCGCGCTCCGATCTCGCCCCCGGCGCCTGGCCGGTTCTCGACCACGATCGGGCGCCCAAGCGCCTGCTGGATGTTCTGCGCCATCGTGCGAGCGACGATGTCCGACGATCCACCAGGCGTGAACGGCACGACAATCGTGACCGGGCGCGAGGGCCAGTTGTCCTGGGCTCGCGCAGTGCGGACGAATACTGCCGGAGTCAGCAGTACAGCTTTTGCCACGAGATCACGACGCTTCATGGATCATCCCTTCCCAATGCAGATCAGCAAGCGCGCCCATTCTGATGACGCCACTTTGCGCGACGCTGTAGCATGCTGCGTTCGCCTTTGCGGCACGCGGCACGCCCCGGACTAGAGCCGACGGTAGCATGTGGCTCGGCTGGCCGACGGAGATCGGCACCATTCCGACTGCTTCCGCCGCTTCGACCCGAGACCTCATCCGACCGACCACTCAGCGCCCGCATGGGGCGCGTAGGGCGGCTGCGGGAAGCACACCCCAAGATCAGTCCATGGGCTGGCCTGCTACGCCGCAGCGCCTGCGGGTGCGTGTACATCGGCGAGGATCTCGAAGGATCGCACGCGGGCGGCGTGGTCATGGATCTGCGCGGTGATCATCAGCTCGTCGGCGCCGGTGCGCGCGGCGAATTCCGCAAGGCCCCGCCGCACAGTCTCCGGTCCGCCGACCACCGAACAGGCGAGCGCCTGATCGAGCATGTTGCGCGCGTAGGGGTCGAGCTGCGCGTCCAGCCCATCGACGGGCGGCGGCAGCTTACCCGGCCGTCCGCTGCGAAGATTGAGGAAGGCCTGCTGCAAGGAGGAGAACAGACGCCGCGCCTCGGCGTCCGTCTCCGCGGCGAACACATTGAGGCCGAGCATGACCCGAGGTGCCGCGAGCCGCTCCGATGGGCGGAAACGCTCACGGTAGATCGCAACGGCTTGCATCATCTGTGCGGGGGCAAAGTGCGAGGCGAAGGCATAAGGGAGGCCGAGATGGGCCGCGAGTTGAGCGCCAAAGGTGCTCGATCCCAGGATCCAGACCGCCACCTCCTCGCCAGCACCCGGGACCGCCTGCAAAGCCTGGCCGGGCTCGGCCGGGCGGAAGTAGGCGAGTAGCTCGACCACGTCTTGCGGGAACTCGTCTGCATCAGCAGCCAAATTCCGGCGCATCGCGCGGGCGGCGATCTGGTCGGTTCCGGGCGCTCGGCCAAGCCCAAGATCCACACGGCCGGGGTGGAGCGCGGCGAGGGTTCCGAACTGCTCGGCGATGATCAGCGGGGCGTGGTTTGGCAGCATGATGCCGCCCGCGCCGATGCGGATGCGCTGCGTCCCTGCGGCGACATGGGCCAGTGCCACGGCCGTCGCGGCGCTGGCGATCCCGATCATGTTGTGGTGTTCGGCCATCCAGAAGCGCTGGAACCCCAGCGCCTCCGCGTGCCTGGCGAGGTCGAGCGAGTTGTGTAGCGCCTGTCCGGCATTGCTGCCCTCAGGCACGGGGGAGAGATCGAGGACGGATAAGGGGATCATGCTCTGCATATGGGGGTGCCGCGTGGCGGGAAAACCCGCCGAAAGACGGTGGTCACAAGCATCTCAGTGCTGCCCGGCTATCTTACCGAAGCCGCGCAAGCACGGCCTCATTCCCTGCCCAAGACTGGTGCAAGCAGGGGCATACCCGCCCTCCATCGACGATCGGTGCATCGACCCTGCGGCCGTTCAGCACGAGGACCGCTGGCTTGGGCCTCACTGCCGCTCGATGCCGGCGCGCCGCACGACCTTGCCCCAGGTCGCGGATTCTTGCTGGATCAGCGCCGCGAACTCAGCCGGCGGCATGCCGCCCGGCAAGGAGGCGAGGCTGTCGAGATACGCGCTCATTTCCGGATTCCGGAGCGCCGTCGTCATGGCCTGATACAGCGTATCGATGATGTCCTGCGGGGTGCCGCGCGGCGCAGCGAGGCCGGACCAGTTGTTGATCTCGATGCCGGGCATGCCCGCTTCCGTGAAGGTTGGCACGTCGGGCAGGCTGGCGGCCCGTTGCGCCCCACAGATCGCGAGGCCCCGCAGCAGCTCGCCCCGGATGCCGCTCAGTGACGATCCCGGCGAGGTCATCACGAAATCGACCTCCCCCGTCAGCGCCGCGCGGACGGCGTCGCCGCCGCCCCGGTAGGTGACGTGGAGCATCTTTACCTGCGCCGCCTGCTGCAGCAGTTCCGCAGACAGGTGCAGGGAGCTTCCGACGCCGCCCGAGCCGAAGGTGATGCGGTCCGGCTGGCGCCTCGCGGCGTCCAGCAGCTGTGCCAGACTCCGGTAGGGCGAGCGTGCCCCGGTGATCATCAGGACCGGCGAGATGGCCGTCACGGTGATCGGGCTGAACCCGTTGGCGTGGTCGAAGGGCAGGTTGTTGAAGACGTGCGGCAGCGCCGTGTAGGTGTTCTCGAGAGCGAGGAGGGTGTGGCCGTCTGGCGCTGAGCGTGCGACCTCGGCCGTGCCGATGACACCGCTGGCGCCACTCCTGTTGTCCACGACGAAGGTCTGTCCCAACCGGGACGTGAGCTGTTGCGCCATCCGCCGCGCAAGCGTGTCCACCGCGCCGCCCGGCGCATAGGGCACGACGATGCGCACCGAGCGCGAGGGATAGTCGGCAGCGATTGCGGGCGACGACAGAAGGGGCGCGGCCAGGCCGGCCGTGGTCTGGATCAGCCGGCGGCGCGATACGCCTTCGCCGGGCAGCGTCTCTCGTGTGACCATCTTCTTCTCCCTTGGTCCGGCGTCAGTCGGATCGTCTCAGGGGCTTGGGAGCCCAGTCAGGTCGGCTTCGAGCACTGAGCCCGTCTGTGATTCCGTGATGAGGGCGCCATCGCCCACAATCGCGATGTTCGTGACGGTATGCCCGCGGCAGGAGGTCAGCCGCGCGATGACCTCGCCTTGCAGGGAGAGCACGAAGACGCAGCCGAGCGAGGCATGCGCCATGAACAGCCGGCCCTGCCCGTCCATCGCCATGCCGTCCGGACCCGAGACCCCGTGGAAGCTGGCGAAGCGCCCGACCTTGGTCGTGGACCCATCCGCCAGCAGCGGCAGGCGCCAGATGGCATTGTCGCGCGTCATCGCGACGAACAGCACGTCCTCGTCGGGTGAGAGCGTCAGCCCGTTGGGGCTCGGGCCATTGGAGAGCAGGCATTCGAGCCTGCCATGCGGCGTCAGGCGGAAGACCCGGCCGGTCGGGTCGTGCAAGCCGGTCTGTCCCTGGTCGGTAAAGTACAGGTCGCCGTTACGGGCGAAGACCAGGTCGTTCGGCCCTTTGAAGCGCTCCGAATTGCGCCGCGGGAGGAATGGCTTAGGGACGCTACCGCTATTCAGATCGAGACTGAGGATCCCCTGCTTGTAGTCGGCGATGACAAGCCGGTCGCCATCGGGATGCAGCGCCAGGCCGTTCGGCTCGCCATCATATTCCGCGATCACCGACCAATGCTTCGCCGGCGTCACGCGGAAGATGCGGCCGAAGGGGACGTCGACGAGGTAGAGGTTTCCCGCGGCGTCGAGACATGGACCCTCGAGGAAGCAATCCACCACGGCGCCCTTCTTGTTGGCGCGCGACCAGTCGGTGACCTCAGGGCGCCGCAATTCCGGCGGCACTTCGCTGAACAGGCGAGTCTCGACACGCAGCGGTGGGCCGTCGTGCATCATCATGGCGTTCTCCCTGGTGGCATGCAGTGCTGTCTACCCGCCAGCGGCGGTACTCGCGCCGAGCGTTACGACGCCGCGCGCCTGCAACGCCTCCGCTTCCTCGATTTCGATGCCGAGCTCGGCCAGGATCGCCTCGGTGCTTTCGCCTGGCGCCTGGGGCTGCAGACGAAGGCCCATCTCGTGCTTGCCGATCTCAACCGGCAGCCGGGGCAGTTTCGCGCTGAGGCCATGCCCGAGCGCCACCTCCAGCATGCGGCCGCCGGCGTTGAGGTGCGGGTCATCCTGCAGATCCTCCGGACGGCCGAGCGGCGCGAAGGGCAAGCCAACGCGCTCGCACTTCTCGACCATCTCCTCGACCGTGTGGCAGGCGACGATCTCCGTGATGATTGGCACCAGGCGCGACCGCGCCAGGATGCGATCCTCATTGGTGGCGAGCGTGGGGTCGGCAAGCAGGTCCTCGCGGCCGAACAAGGCGCAGAACTGCCTCCAGTGGTTGTTGCTGGTGATGCCGAGGAAAAACAGCCGGGCGTCGTTGGTGGGGAAGCTTTCGTAGATGGCCCAGGCGCCCTGCCGGTCCGGCATCGGCGGCACCGGGCCGCCGGTGACGACACCGCCCGCGATGTGCTGGGCCATCAGGAAGGCGGCGGATTCGAACAGCGCCGATTTTACCGCCTGGCCACGGCCAGTGAGCTCGCGTTCCCGCAGCGCGGCGAGGATGCCGACCACGCCGAACACGCCACCCATGATGTCGCAGATGGAGGTGCCGGCGCGCAGCGGACGCCCGGTCGGGCCGGTCATGTAGGCGAGGCCGCTCATGTACTGCACCACCTCGTCCAAGGCGGGCCGGCGCTCATAGGGTCCGCTGAGAAAGCCTTTGAGCGAGCAGTAGATCAGCCGCGGAAAACGAGAGCCGAGCTCTGCCTGGCCGAAGCCGAGTCGGTCCATCGTTCCCGGGGCGAAGTTCTCGATCAGCACGTCGGTGTTCTGGAGCAGCCGGTCGATGATTGCCTTGCCCTCCGCCGACTTGATGTCGATCGCGAGGCACCGCTTGTTGCGGTTGAAGGTGCCGAAGAAGCCGGCGGCGAAGCCGGCCAGCTTGCGCGTGTGGTCGCCCTCGACCGGCTCGACCTTGATGACTTCAGCGCCGAGGTCGGCCAGCACGAGCCCGCAGGACGGGCCCATGATGACATGGGTGAATTCCAGCACGCGGATGCCTCGCAGCGGCAGGCCACCGCCGCTCCCGTCGACAGTCTCCGGGCCGGCCTGCAGATCAGCTTGCATTCGCTTCCTCATTCTCCAGCCACGGCGTTGCCGTTTCGGGCATGTGCCGCCGCGGCCCGTGATGCTTCCTCGCCACCTTCGACAATGTGCCTACCGGCCTCTCATCGCCGGCGGCTCACTTGGCGAAGGGGGCGGGCTATTCAGCGGCGATAATCGGCGCCGTTGCGGTCGATGCGGCGGAGCAGCGCGTCCCATTGCCGCTGGCCATACTCGGGGGTGGCGCGCAGTGCCTTCATCCGCTTGGCCGCGCGTTCGACGATATGAGGCTCGATGAGCAGCGGCGGCTCGTCCAGCGTGCGGGCGATCATCTCCACCTCGCAGGCGCGCTCCAGCATGTAGAGGCGCTTGAGGGTCGAGGGGATGGTGCCGCCGGCGGCCAGCAGGCCGTGATTGTGCAGCACCAGGCAGCCGCCTTTCTGCGCGCTCCTGCCCAACTCCTCGCATTCCTCGACCGAGCTCGGGATGCCGTAGGGGTGGTAGACGACATCGTCGAGCACCTCCATCGCGTCCTGGCTGATCGGGCGCAGGCCCTGCTTCAGCACGGAGATGCCGGCACCCGCCCGGGTGTGGGAGTGCATCACGCAGGCGACGTCGGGGCAGGCCTTGTAGATGCCGCTGTGGATGGTGAAGCCGGCCTTGTTGTAGCGCGTGCCGCCACCAAGCACGTTGCCCTCCATGTCCATCTTGACGAGGCTGGAGGCGGTGATTTCGTCGAACATGTCGCCGTAGTTGTTGATCAGGAAGGTGCCGGGCTCACCGGGCACCCGCACCGACATGTGCGTCTCCAGCAGGTCGGTCCAGCCGAGGAGCTGTACGACGTGGTAGAGCGCGGCGAGATCGCAGCGGACCTGCCATTCGGCGTCCGTGATGCTGAGCTCGGACTGGCGGATGGCGGACATCGAGGGGTCTCTCCTGGAGCGATGCGGTGCGCGTCTGGTAGTCTTAGTTGCGGCGACGACCGCAGCCTAGACCCGATCGGTGGTGCCACGGAGGTGGTGGACGTTCGGGCCGGTTGGCAGAGATCTTGGGCGGCGCAAACACTCGCGAGCCCAGCAGAGAGGACGCCAAGCGCCAACGCAGTGTGGTGGCGGCAGGCACGGCACAGACGCGCATTTTAGTGAAGGGTCTGGTCCGGATCAGGTGGTGAGCGGGTTGCGTTGCTGGGGCTGGAGCATGACGCGGGAAAGATCGCCATTGACGAGACGAAGCGTGGTCTTGCGATCAAGACCTGTGAGCTGCGTCGCCCGCGAGGCGGTCAGATCAGCGCAGAAGAAGCGCAAAACCTGGCGCAGCTTGGCTTTGGAAACGCGCGCGTGGCGCAGATACCGGGGTTTTTTGAACCATGACGGCACCTTAGCAGATGCTCGGACCGCCTTATCTGGACCAGGCCCTTTCATTATTAAGCCGAACCATATTGCCCTACCCCATCGAATCGCAAGGACCTGCGCCTTTATCCTCGAACACGTGCTCGATCTCGGGCATCAGCGCGGCATCGCGCCTGGCTCGCCGGCAGCTTCGCTGGATCACACCGCAGGGCCGCCTGTGCGCGATAGGTCGTCGCGGCCTTCGCTCGTCATCCCTCCAGCCTCTCAGGAGT
>JAQGHV010000357.1 GCA_028288785.1 Rhodospirillales bacterium
CACCAATCGCGACGCCGGTGAGGTCCTCACCATCGACATCGAGCTGCAGGGTCGCGGTGGGCCTCTGTGCCATGCCGGTGCTTACCGACAGAGCGGTCAGCTTGATGCGGTCATGGCCGCGGACGACCTCGTCATCGACCAGCGCCGCGATGTCCTCGTCGTAGACGACCTTCTTGCGGTCCGCGATGTCCTTGAAGCGGCGAAATGCGTCGTTCAGCTGGTTGTCGCCGATTTCGCCGTAGCCGAGCGCCTTCAGCTTGTCGCGGAAGGCGGCGCGGCCGGAATGCTTGCCCAGGACCAGCGAGTTCGTGGTCCAGCCGACGCTTTCGGGCGTCATGATCTCGTAGGTGGAGGCGTCCTTCAGCACGCCATCCTGGTGGATGCCGGATTCATGGGCGAAGGCGTTGCGGCCGACGATGGCCTTGTTCGGCTGGACGTCGAAGCCGGTGATCGTTGCAAGCAGCTTGGAGGTGCGCAGGATGCGCGGCGTCTGGATGCCGTTCTTGTACGGCAGCACGTCGTGGCGCGTGCGGAGCGCCATCGCCACTTCCTCGATGGAGGCATTGCCGGCGCGTTCGCCGATGCCGTTGATCGTGGCCTCGATCTGCCGCGCGCCGGCGTTGATGGCGGCCAGCGTATTCGCCACGGCCATGCCGAGGTCGTTGTGGTTGTGTGCGGAGAAGACGACGGTGTCCGCACCTGGCACCCGCTCCATCAGGTCGCGGAAGATGGCGCCGATATCGGCGGGCATCGAGTAGCCGACGGTGTCGGGGATGTTGATCGTGGTCGCGCCCGCCTTGATCGCGGCCTCGACGCAGCGGCACAGGAAATCCGGGTCGGAACGGCTGCCATCCTCGGCCGACCATTCGACGTCATCGGCATGCTGGCGGCCGAGGGTGACGCTGCTGGTGGTAAGGTCCACCACCTCGTCGCGGCTCATGCGCAGCTTCACCCGCATGTGCAGGTCCGACGTCGCAAGCACGATGTGGATGCGCTTGCGGGCGGCGGGCTTCAGCGCCTCGGCGGAGCGCAGGATGTCGGCAGGGTTGGCGCGGCCGAGGCTCGCCACCACCGGACCGTCCTTGGAAAACAGCTGCGCGATGGATCGCACGCTCTCGAAATCACCGGGCGAGGCGATGGCGAAGCCGGCTTCCATGACATCGACGCCGAGCTCGTGCAGGGCCTCGGCCATGCGCAGCTTCTCTTCCAGGTTCATGGAGAAGCCGGGCGACTGCTCGCCATCGCGCAGCGTGGTGTCGAAGAAGATGATGCGGTCGGGGTCCAGCGTGCCGAAGCTGGGATGGATGACGGGCATTGGGCGTGTTCCTTGGCTGATGACGGCATTCGTTCCTCGGACCCCTGAGCGTGCCGGCCTCAACGGCCGGGATGGCAGCTCAGGGGCGGATAAGTCGAAGGAGGAGCGAACGCGCGATCGCTCGGGCGGGGTGCCCGGCGGAAGGCCCAACAAAGGGGGCGTGCTGCGTCATCGCCGCGGAGCCTAGCCGAGGGGGCGTGGGGGATGCAAGCACCCCCCCTGCCCACTCGTTCAGCGCAGCGGGAAGCCGATGGCCTCGATCGCGGCGCGCATCTTGTCGCGGCCGGACAGCGCCTTGAAGGTGCCGAGGCGTGCGATCACGCGCTGGGTCCAGTTCGAGGTGGCCATCTCGTTCCGTGCCGTGAAGGCGATCATGCGGGCATCGTAGGCGGTGCGTTCAGACTGCTCGTTGGCGCTGTCGTAGCGGCCATGGTGCACGATGACGGATTGCGGGAGGCGCGGCTTTACCTCGCCTTCGGCCCCTTCGCGGGCTTGGCCGACGCAGAGGCCGAATACGCCCATGACCTGGGGCGGAAGGTTGAGCAGCCGGGCGACGCGCTCGGGGTCGTTGCGGAGCGCGCCGATGTAGACGGTGGAGAGGCCAAGGGATTCAGCCGCGACGACGGCGTTCTGCGCGCCGAGCGCAGCGTCGATCGCGGCGACGACGAAGGTCTCCATGAAGGGCTGGCCGGCAAGCTCGACGCCTTCCTGCTCAGCCATGCGCGCGTTGCGCGAGGCATCGGCCAGGAAGACCATGAACAGCGGCACCTGCATGATGTGCTTCTGGTTGTTCGCGACCTCCGCAAGCTCCGCGCGCACCGCGGGGTCGTCGACGACGATGACGGACCAGGTCTGCAGGTTGGAGCTGGTGGCCGCCGATTGCGCTGCCGCGATCATGGTCTCGAGCGTGCCCGCGGGCAGCGCATCAGCCCGGTAGCCTCGCACCGAGCGGTGCGAGAGCAGCAGGTCGAGCGTCGCGTTCCAGGGGCCGGCGGTGGGCAGCGCATCCGCGCCGTAGCGGGCCACCAGGGCGCGCGTCTTGGTCTCGGCGCCGGTGTTCGAACCATCCATCGTCGGTCTTCCTTGCTCTCTGCGGTTGCCCGCATCCTCGCCAAAACGCACGCAAAAGAAAGGCCCTGCCATTGCTGGCAGGGCCCGATACGCAGAGTGCGGGGTATTGCGTCCCCGCGCCCGTTCTTCATTCCGCCGCGGGAAGGGCGGGCAGTGCGGCCGGCAAGCGGCCCTTATCGCGCTGCGCCGCAATCGCGCGCAGCCGGTTCATGACGGAGCCCGTGCCAGCCGGGATCAGGCGCCCGACGATTACGTTCTCCTTCAGGCCGCCCAGCACGTCCACCTTGCCGGCAGTCGCCGCTTCGGTGAGCACCCGGGTCGTCTCCTGGAAGGAGGCGGCCGAGATGAAGCTGGTGGTCTGCAGCGACGCCTTGGTGATGCCCTGGAGCACCGGCTCCGCAACCGCGGGGCGTTCCTTGGCAAGCAGCCGCTTCTCGTTCTCGATCTCGAACTCGATGCGGTCGACCTGCTCACCGATCAGGTAGGTCGTGTCGCCGGCGTCGAGGACCTCGACCTTCTGCAGCATCTGGCGAACGATCACCTCGATGTGCTTGTCGTTGATCTTCACGCCCTGCAGTCGATAGACCTCCTGGATCTGGTCCACGAGGTAATCGGCCAGCTTCTCGACACCCAGCACGCGCAGGATGTCGTGCGGCACGCGCGGTCCATCGACCAGCGGGTCGCCCTTCTTGACGTAGTCGCCTTCCTGCACCGAGACGTGCTTGCCCTTCGGCACCAGGTATTCCCGGGGCACGGCGGGCTCGTCGCCGATCTGCTCCGGCACGACGAGGACGCGGCGCTTGGCCTTGTAGTCCTTGCCGAACTCCACGCGCCCATCGACATCGGCGATGATCGCGTGATCCTTCGGGCGGCGTGCCTCGAACAACTCGGCCACCCGCGGCAGACCACCGGTGATGTCGCGCGTCTTGGAAGACTCACGCGGCATCCGGGCGATGACGTCGCCGGCATGAACCATGGCGTTGTTCTCGACGCCGACGATGGTACCAGGCGTGAGGAAGTAGATGGCGTCGCCGCCACCATCACGCTTCAGCACGTTGCCCTTCTGGTCGCGGAGGATGAGGCGTGGGCGAAGATCGACCTGCTTGCCGGTCGACTTGTACTCGACCACTTCCTTGTACGACAGGCCGGTCACTTCATCCGACCGCTCCATCTGCGTGACACCGTCGAGCAGGTCGCCATGCTCCACGCTGCCGCCGATTTCCGTGATGATCGGAAGAGTGAAGGGGTCCCATTCGGCGAGCTTCTGGGCGCGCTGAACCTCGGCCCCGTCCTCGACCAGCAGCTTGGCACCGTAGGGCACCCGGAAGCGGCCACGCTCGCGGCCATTCGGATCGAGCAGTGCCACTTCGCAGTTACGCGACATGACGATGGTCGCACCGAGGCTGTTCGTAACGATGAGACGGTTGGTGAAGCGTACCGTCGCGTCGGTGGTCGCCTCGACGGCCGACTGCTCGGCGCCGCGCTGGGCGGCACCGCCGATGTGGAAGGTACGCATCGTGAGCTGCGTGCCCGGCTCGCCGATCGACTGCGCCGCGATGACACCCACCGCCTCGCCGACATTGACCGGCGTGCCGCGGGCGAGATCGCGCCCGTAGCACATGGCGCAGACACCGACGCGCGCGTCGCAGGTGAGCACGGAGCGGATCTTCATCTGCTCCACACCATCCTTCTCGATGCGCTCGGCATCGGGCTCATCGATCAGCGTGCCACGCGGCAGCAGGACCGAACCATCCGCCGGATCGATCACGTCCTCCTGCGAGGTACGCCCGAGGATGCGCTCGCTGAGCGAGGACACGACCTCGCCGCCATCCATCGCGGCACGCACGGACAGGCCGCGCTCCGTGCCGCAATCGAGGTCGACGATGATGCAATCCTGCGCCACGTCCACGAGACGCCGCGTGAGATAGCCAGAGTTGGCCGTCTTCAGCGCGGTGTCGGCCAGGCCCTTGCGGGCGCCGTGGGTGGAGTTGAAATACTCCAGCACGGTCAGGCCTTCCTTGAAGCAGTGGATGATGGGCTGCTCGATGATCTCGCCCGAGGGCTTGGCCATCAGGCCGCGCATGCCGGCCAGCTGGCGCATCTGCGCCGGCGAACCACGCGCACCGGAATGCGACATCATCCAGACGCTGTTGGTCGGCGTGCCGATCTCCTGCTTGGAGATCTCCTTCATCATCGCCTGGGCGACGGTTTCGGTGCAGCGCGACCAGGCGTCGACGACCTTATTGTAGCGCTCGCCGGCGGTGATCAGGCCGTCCAGGTACTGCTGGCCGAACTCCTTCACCTCTTCCTTGGTCTTGGCGATGAGCTCGGGCTTGCTGTCCGGGATCATCATGTCGTCCTTGCCGAACGAGATGCCGGCCTTGGCCGCCTGACGGAAGCCGAGACCCATGAGCCGGTCGGCGAAGATCACGCTCTCCTTCTGGCCGCAATGACGATAGACGGCGTCCATCACGTCCGAGATGTTCTTCTTGATCAGCTGGCGATTGACCAGGCTGAACGGCACGTTCGGATGCAGCGGCAGCAGCGCACCCA
>JAQGHV010000370.1 GCA_028288785.1 Rhodospirillales bacterium
AACTGGCGGATGGGGTGGGATTCGAACCCACGATACGCTTTCACGTATACACACTTTCCAGGCGTGCGCCTTAGACCGCTCGGCCACCCATCCTCAAGGTGGCGGACCATAGTCAGGCCACGCCCGCGTATCAACCCGCCCAATTGTCGCAATCAGTCCGCGAACTGGCCTGCCGCCTGGATCAACGGGCGCCATTTCGCGATATCGGCCAGCCAAAAGGCGCGATGCGCGGCCGGCGTCGCCTGATCATGCGCCACCGGCGCCGTACCCAGGTCGGCAAAGCGCGCAATCAGGCGCGGGTCACGAAGCGCCGTCTGCAGCGACTGCGAGAGCCTCGCAATGACGGGCGCGGGCGTGTTGCGTGGCGCATACAGCCCGTGCCAGACTGAAACCTCGAATCCCGCCAAGCCAGCTTCGGCCGAGGTCGGCACGTCCGGAAGCGCCGCGAGGCGCTGCAGCGTCGTCACTGCGTAGGCGCGCACAGAATTACCGCGGATCTGCTCGGAAGTGTTGGTGGTCTGGTCGCACATCAGGTCCACCCGCCCGGCGAGCAGTTCCTGCATCGCGGGACCGGTGCCGCGAAACGGCACGGTGGTCATCGGCGCATTGACGCGGCTCATCAGCAGCAGGCCACAAAGGTGGCTTGCGGCACCGATGCCGGCATTGGCGTAGTTCAGTTCCTCGCGGCGCTGCTGGATCACCTGCACCACCTCGGCCAAGGTAGCCGCCGGGAAGTTGGGGCGCGCGATCAGCGACATCGGCACTTCGGTGATCAGGCCAATCGGCTCGAACGCTGCCACCGGATCATAGGGCAGGCGGCGATAGAGGGTGGGCGTGGTGGCCATGCCGATATGGTGCAGCAGCAGCGTATGCCCGTCCGGCCGCGCCATCGCGACGCGGTTGGACCCGAGCGTGCCACCGGCGCCACCGACATTCTCCACGACCACGTTCTGCGCGAGGTCCCGACCCATGGCCTCCGCCACCAGGCGAGAGACGGTGTCGGTCGGGCCGCCGGCCGCGAAGGGCACGATGATGCTAAGCGGCCGCGTGGGGAAGGTTTGGGCGAGGGCCGCGGGTGCGGTGAACCCCAACAGGACAAGCGCGGCAAGGGCGCGCCTCACAGGCCGTGACATCTATTTGTTTCCTCCGATTTACAACAAGCAGTTCATGTGCTGGGATCAGCTTCCTCGCCAATAACGTCAAGCATTGGAATGCAACGCGCTCACTTGAGCGTGACAAGCGAGTCTTGCTCCGCCTTCCGGGACGACGGGTGCACCACGGATCCGCGTTCAAAGCGGCCATGATCCTGGGATCGATCGAGTGCCGATCAGGAACATGTAAGTTCCAAACCTCATCGGACACCTCGGCCGCCGCGAACCGGGCCGGTCGGGCAATCGCGCAATGAGGAAATGACCGCTAGCTCGAAGGGCGAGGCAAGCGCCGCGATGGCAGGGCGATCGCCCGCCAGCGCTGGTTCCACGCGGCAGCGCCTTCGAAGGTCACACCATCATCGCGTACAGCCACATGGCATTCGCGCCATCAAAGGGCCGGCGGCGCACCTGTGGCCAGGGCCGTCGAAGGGGCGCGCCGCCGCAGCCGACGCACGATGGCACCGAGACCAAAGCCCACCAGGCAGGATGCGAGCCACGCTGGGACGAGAATGGAGCCGTAGGTAAAGAAGGTCAGCACGAACTCCCGCAGCGTGACGCCGATCTGACCGTGCGACAGCACCCAACCTCCGACAACCACGACATAGATCGGGATCGGCACAAGTGGCCACAGAAGCAGCACACGAAGCAGCCAACGCCGCGACACAAGCGCGACGAGCAGCGCTGGCGTCCCGATGAAGAGTGTGAGGGTAACGAGCCAAAATTCTGCACGTCCGCACCTCCTGCTCGGCTGTTACACGATCTTCATAGCTAGGGGGTTTTCGCGACCAACGCGAATTGCATTGCGGGATGGTCGCGCCCGTCAGGTTCGGCGCAACGCCGCCGCGATCCGGTCGAGCAGGGTGTCCATCGCCCGCTGGAACTCAGGGCCGTCGGCATAGCCGTCCGCCTCGCCTGCCCGCTCAAGGAAGCGCTGCCAAGTCGGCGTCGCGATCGCCTGCCGGAAGCGGTCATGGTGGTAGGCGGCCATCGCATCGCTAAGTCCGGCGGGTCCAACCCAGCCCTTCATGTTCTCCGCGATCACGTCGAAGCCGAGTTCACGGAGCGTCGGCACCGCCGGGTACGCAGGCGCGCGATCAGCGCTCGCCACCGCCAGCACCCTGAGCTCGCCGCCATCGACCAGGCCACGCATTTCCTCGGGTGCCGCGATGCCGCAATCGACCTGGCCGGCCACGATCGCCTGCATCGACGGGCCGCCACCATTGAACGGGACGTGCAGCATCTGCACCCCCGCTGCCTGTGACAAAAGCAGGAAGGCCGAATGCACCAGCGATCCGACGCCAGCCGAAGCATGCGTCACTGCCTCCGGCCGCACCCGCGCGGCAGCGATTAACGCCTGCATCGTCGGAAACCGCCCGCCCGCCTTCACCACCACGAACTGCCCATTCCGCGTGAGGCGAATGAGCGATCGGAAATCCCGCTTCGGGTCATAGGGGAGCTGGCGATGCGCCGGCAGCGAGGTACTCTCGGAGCCACCCGCGAGCAGCAGCGTATGACCATCCGCCGTCGCGCGCGCGACCTGCTCGGCGGCGAGCGCGCCGCCCGCTCCGGCACGATTGATGACGACCAGCGGCACTGGATAAAGCGGCGCAGCGGCCTCCGCGATGGTGCGGGCGATGATGTCGGAGCCACCGCCAGGCGCAAAGCCCGCGATGAGCTGAATGGAGCGCGTCGGCACCCAGGATTGGGCGCGCGCGGGAAGCGCAATCAGAGCAGGGGCGGCGAGAAGCGCGCGGCGAGAAATCGGCATGACGTTCTTCCCAGTGATTTTTGGGAAGGCTGCGGCATTTGCAGGGTAGCGACAAGGCTGGGGAAAGGAATTTCCCCGGCCCCATTCTATTGTTTTTGGCTACAGGGTACTCGCCGGAGCTAGCGGGTCGGCCTTGGGGGCGTGACGCTGTAGTCGTAAAAGCCCTTGCCGGATTTGCGGCCGAGCCAGCCGGCTTCGACATACTTCGTCAGCAATGGCGCCGGGCGGTACTTGGAATCGCCAAGGCCGGTGTGCAGCACACGCATCACCTCGAGGCAGGTGTCCAGGCCAATGAAGTCAGCTAGCTCAAGCGGACCCATCGGGTGATTGCAGCCGAGCTTCAGGCCGGTGTCGATGGAGACGATGTCGCCGACACCTTCCTGCAATGCCACGACCGCCTCGTTGATCAACGGCATCAGGATGCGGTTGACGATGAAGCCCGGGTAGTCTTCCGCGTTCGCGGTAGTCTTCCCCATGCTCTCGGCCAGCGCCTTCACCGCAGCAAAGGTGGCGTCGCTCGTCGCCAGACCCCGGATGATCTCGACCAGCTTCATCAGCGGCACCGGGTTGAAGAAATGCATCCCGATGAAGCGATCCGGCCGGTCCGTCGCAGCAGCCAGCCGCGTGATGGGAATGGAGGATGTGTTCGTGGCGATGATCGCCTTGGCCTTCAGCACCGGGCAGAGGGTCTCAAAGATCTTGCGCTTGATTTCTTCGCGCTCGGTCGCCGCCTCGATCACCACGTCGCACTCGGCGAACGCGCCGTAATCGGTGCTAGTGGCGATCAGCGGCAGCGCCTGCTGCAAAGCCTCGGCGGTGATGATGCCCTTCTGCGCCTGGCGTTCCATGTTCTTCTTGATACCGGCAAGGCCCTTCTCCAGAGCCTCCACCTTCACATCGAGCATGGTGACGCCAAGCCCGGCGAGGGCCGCGACATGCGCGATCCCCGCCCCCATCTGCCCTGCCCCGATCACACCGATTTTCATCGCAGCATTCCCATTTGATCGGAGAGGCAGCGCCCCCGCCTTACTTCTTGTCGAGTTCGGCTTCGAGCTCCGGAATGACCTTGAAGACATCACCGACCAAGCCGTAATCGGCCACCTGGAAGATCGGCGCCTCTTCGTCCTTGTTGATCGCGACGATGACCTTGCTGTCCTTCATCCCGGCCAGATGCTGGATCGCGCCCGAAATCCCGAAGGCCATGTACAGCTCCGGCGCCACGATCTTGCCGGTCTGGCCCACCTGCATGTCGTTGGGCGCGTACCCCGCATCGACAGCAGCGCGCGAGGCACCGATGGCCGCGCCGAGCCGGTCCGCAACGCCTTCCAGGATCTTGAAGCTATCCGCCGAGCCCATCGCCCGCCCGCCGGAGACCACGATGCGCGCCGCGGCGAGTTCGGGCCGTTCGCTCTTCACGATCTCGGCGTGCAGGAACTGCGACAGGCCGGGTTCGGTGATGCTGGGCGCCGCCTCGGTGCTGGCGCTGCCGCCGGTGGCGGGCACCGGGTCGAAGCTCGCGGCACGCACCGTCGCGACCTTCGTCGCATCCGCGCTGCGGATGGTGGCAAGCGCGTTGCCGGCATAGATGAAGCGCTGGAAGGTGTCGGCATCGATCACGCCGGCGATGTCGCTGATGATCTGCACATCGAGCAGAGCCGCCACGCGTGGCATCACGTTCTTGCCCGAAACGCTGCCCGGCGCGAGCAGGTGCGAATAATTCGGGGCCAGGGACACCAGCAGCGCGGCAACCGGTTCGGCCAGACCATGGGCAAAGCCTTCGCCCGAGGCGGTGAGAACCTTGGCGACACCTGGCAACTGCGCATGCGCCGGCGCCGCTTCGGCGTCGAGGACCAGCACGTGCACATCGCCGCCGATCTTCTGCGCCGCGGCGAGGGCGGAGCGCGTGGGCTGGCTGACGGTGGCGCCGCTATGATCGGCGAGGACGAGGATGGCCATGGTCAGATCACCTTCGCTTCGTTGCGCAGCTTGTCCACGAGTTCGGCGACCGAGGCCACCTTCCGGCCGGCCAGGCGCTTGGGCGGCTCCTCGACCTTGAGCGTCGTGAGGCGCGGGCTCGCATCGACCCCGAGATCGGCCGGCTTGAGATTCTCGATCGGCTTCTTGCGCGCCTTCATGATGTTCGGCAGCGACGCGTAGCGCGGCTCGTTCAGGCGCAGGTCGGCGGTGACAATGGCGGGGAGCGTCAGCTTCACCGTCTCCAGCCCGCCATCGACTTCGCGCGTGACCGTCACACTGTCGGCGGCGAGTTCGATCTTGGATGCGAAGGTGCCCTGCCCCCAACCCATGAGCGCGGCCAGCATCTGGCCGGTGGCGTTCATGTCGTCATCGATCGCCTGCTTGCCGAGGATCACCAGGCCCGGCTCCTCCTTGGCAATGATCGCCTTGAGCAGCTTCGCGACCGCCAGGGGTTCGACGCTGCCCTCGACCTCGACCAGGATGCCGCGATCGGCGCCCATCGCGAGCGCGGTGCGGATCTGCTCGGCGGCGGCGGCAGGGCCGATGGAGACAGCAATAATCTCGGTCGCCGCGCCCTTTTCCTTCAGGCGCACGGCTTCCTCGACGGCGATCTCGTCGAAGGGGTTCATCGACATCTTGACGTTCGCGGTCTCGACGCCGGTGCCGTCCGCCTTGACGCGGACCTTCACATTGTAGTCGACGACCCGCTTGACGGGAACGAGCAGCTTCATGGCCTGGGCCGTGTCCTCTTGTGGGGGCGCGGCGACCCCGGGGCGATGCCGCTTGCGGTTGGGGCCCGACGACACTTGCAGCCGGGGAGGGCGCGCGGACCCTATTCAACCGGCTCTTAGCTGTCAAAAGCCGGTCACCACTATGAATGGTATCAGCTGCGCCAGATCCACATGAGCAACGCGATCATGACCAAAGCCATCGCCTGCAGGCCGATACGCCACTGCATCAGCTTGTTGGAAATGGACGGCGAATGGCTTCCGCGTGCCATGCCGAACAATCCGGCGACGAGCACGCCAACGGTCGCCAGCATGGCGGCTAGAATGATGATCGTAAGGGCGATTTTCATGGCGCTGACATAGCGCGCCGGCACGGAATTCCAATGCCCGCGGCGCGGTTCGCGAAGGTCTCGGCCATGCGGTCGCACTTGACCTGAACCTCCGCGATCGTGTCCCTGCGCGCATGACCCGTCATCGCCTGCTGATTACGCTCCTCCTGAGCCTTGGGTTTTCCTTGCCGGCCGCGCCCGCGGTCTTCGCCCAGGCCGCGCCCGCCGAGGAGGCTCCGTTGCCGCCAGCGGCGCCGCCGCCAGCAAGCACGCCGCCTGCCGCGATCGCGCCGACGGCACCCCGAAGCCCAGCGCCGGCACGCCCTGCCGCTCACCCGGCGCCCGCCCCGGCGGCGGCGCCAGTGGTGACCCCGACCGAAGCCGACCGGCTGATCCAGCTGCTTCAGGATGACCGCCGGCGGGGCGAGTTCCTTCGCACATTGGAGGCGCTGTCCGCAGCGGAGCGACAGCGCAACGCTGCGCCCGCGCCCGCATCGGCGGCACCTGCGCCCGTTCCCGCACCGGTCGCACCGGTCGCACCGGCAGCTGCGGCCGCACCGGCCGCGGCGGCACCGGCGGCACCGGCGGGGACCGTGACCGCGGACCTTCTCCCGGCCAACACGCTGGGCGGGCAGATCCTGACCACCGCGTCGCTGCGCCTGTCGGCACTGTCCGAGCAGATCGTCCGGGCGGCCCAGGCGCTGACCGACATCCCCGCCATGCTGCGCTGGATGTCCGCCTTGGCCCGCGACCCGGTAACCCAGTTCCGCGTGCTCGACGCTGGCTGGAAGTTGGCGCTGATCTTCGGGCTCGGACTGCTCGCGGAATGGTTCACGCACCGGATGCTGCGCCGCCCGCGCGACAAGCTCGATGCCATGGCGCCTGCAAATGGCGGGCATTGGAGCTGGTTCCGGCGGGTGCCGCTGGTGGTGGCGCGGCTGGGGCTGGACCTGCTCCCGGTCGGTGCCTTCGCCATCGTCTCTTATGGGTTGATCGGCGCGGTGAACCCGCTGCCCACGACGCAACTCGTCATCCTCACGGTCAACAACGCCTACATGGTTTCGCGCGCGGTCATGGCATCGAGCCGGATGCTGCTCTCACCGGCCTCGGCGCAACTGCGGCTGCTGCCGGTCGCCGACGAGACCGCAGCCTACATCACCGTCTGGCTGCGACGGATCACACTGGTCCTCGTGGTGGGCTTCGCCGCCGCCGAGGCCGGCCTGCTGTTCGGCCTGCCCTGGTCCGCCTACGACGCGATCACGCGGCTCTGCCTGCTGATCGTCACCCTTCTTTCGGTGATCGTCATCCTGCAGAATCGTGCCGCCGTGGCCGAGGTGCTGCGCGCCCCCGACCTGCCGGAGGGCGTCGACCCCGGCCCCTCCCGCCGGCTCGCCCGCGGCCTGCGCGATCGCCTGGCGGAGGTGTGGCACCTCATCGCCATCCTGTGGCTATTCGCGGCCTGGGGCGTCTGGGCGCTGGAGGTGCGGGACGGCTTCTACCGGCTGGCCCGGGTTTCCGCCGCGACCGTCCTGATCGGTTTCACCGCCAAGTTCCTCGACGTGATCGCGCGGCGCGCGATCCAGCGCGGCTTCCGCGTGGGGCATGAGCTCGCGCAGCGCTACCCGGGGCTGGAAGCGCGCGCCAACCGCTACGTGCCGGCGCTGAAGGGCGGCGTCTCCGCCTTTGTCACGATCGTTGCCGGGCTGGTGCTGCTGGAGGCCTGGGGCCTCGATGCCTTCGGCTGGTTCAAGCAGGGCCAGCTCGGCAACAAGCTGCTTGGCTCGCTCCTGTCGATCGGCTTCACCGTGTTCCTGTCGGTGCTGGTGTGGGAGGTGGTGAACGCCGCCATCTCGCGCTACCTGGTGCGCCTCGCACGCGACGCGCAGGCCTCACGGTCCGCGCGCGTCCGCACGTTGCTGCCGATGCTGCGCACCGCGCTCATGGTGCTGATCCTGGTGTTCCTCACGCTGAACACCTTGTCCGAGATCGGGGTGAATGTGGCGCCGCTGCTGGCCGGCGCTGGCGTCATCGGCCTGGCCATCGGCTTTGGCAGTCAGAAGCTGGTGCAGGACGTTATCACCGGCATCTTCCTGCTGTTCGAGGATGCGGTCGCGGTCGGCGACGTGGTCCAGCTCGGCGGACTGTCGGGCGTGGTGGAGCAGCTCTCGATCCGCTCGATCAAGCTGCGCGCGGTCGATGGCAGCGTTCATATCGTGCCGTTCAGCGCAGTCACCACGGTGACCAATCAGACGCGCGATTTCGGCTTCTCGGTGCACGACCTCTCGATCGCCTACGGCCAGGACATGGACAAGGTGACGGCGCTGCTGAAGGGCGTGGTCACCGAGATGCGCAGCGAGACGCGCTGGCGGACCGCCATCCGCGACGACCTGGATGTGATGGGCGTGGAGAAATTCACCGACAACGCGCTGATCCTGCGCTGCCGCATCAAGACGGACCCGATGCAACGCTGGCCGGTCCAGCGCGAATTCAACAGCCGCGTGCAGCACTGCTTCGGCGTGGAGGGCATCGCGATGCTGTCGCCACCCCTGCCGGCGGCGGCGCCCACCAGACCCGAACCCGCACTCAGCCCAGCGCCTGAAGAGCCACCATCGCCCCAACCCCGCTGAGGATCGAGATGGCCATGTTGCGGGTGGTGGCCTGGATCGCCATCACCGCCGCACCGGCGACCCAGCCTGTCCAGCCCCATTGCGCGAGGGCGGGTACGGCGTAGGCGCAGAACAGCGGTCCCGGCAGGTTCGCCAGCATGCGTTCCACGAAGGGCGGCACGCGCACGGCGCGCAGGATCACGTAGCCCCCGGCGCGGCAGGCATAGGTGGCCACGGCCATGGCAATGATGGCGGCCAGCACGTCGGCGCGGATCATCGGACGCGCTGGCTCATGGCCGGGCGCCGCTCCTGGCCGCGCCGAGGGCGGCGCCGGACAGTGCGCCGGCGATCAGCGGCCATGGCGCGGGCAGGCCCAGCCACCAAAGCAGCAGGGCGATGCCGCCGCTCAGCACCCAGGGTGCGAAATCGCGCGCGAACCCCCGCCAGAACGCCATGAGGATGGCGCAGAAGGTGGCCGCAGCCGCGAAGTAAAGCGGATGTCCCGGCGGCACCCGTACCACGCTGCCGAGGCCGTAGCCGAGCGCCACCGCCACCATCCAGAACACCCATAGGCCGACCCCGACGCCGAGCAGGTATCCCGCATCGCGCCCGCCACGCTGCATGTCGGCGGCCGAGAGCGCGTAGGAATGATCGACCAGGGTGGCGATGGTGGCCCAGCGCTTCCATCCCCGCAGCCGGTCGAGCCAGGGCGCGAGTGCCGCACCCATCGGCGCCAGCCGGATGTTCACCGCGAAGGCGGCGATCGCGGCGGCCATGATCGGCGCCGGATCGGCCCAGAGCTCGAGTGCCAGCAGTTGCGAGGAGCCCGCGAAGACCACCGCGCACATGAGCATGGTCTCGGCCAGGGAGAGGTCCTTGGCGTCCGAGATGACGCCGACGACGATGCCGAACGGGAAGGTGCCGATCACCAGGGGCAGTGCCTCCCGGGCGCCGCGCTTGAAGCCCGCCATGGTCATGGCGCCGCCGGTCACTGGTGTTTGCCCGCGTTTCATCCGCGGCGCGGTTGGTACGAAGGCTCAGCAGTCGTGCGGCCGGTGCCGGAAACGCTTATCGGAGGGAATTTCTCCCGCCCTGCGCGCGGCATGGAGTTCATCGGAATGCGCCCAGCCCGGCGCTCCATCAGCCGTTCGCCCGGCGTTCTATGATCCGCGTCTCGGCGGCATCGGTCTCCATATCCAGCGCGCGCTCGGCCACGTTGCGCGAGAAGCCGTTGCGGGCCAGCGCCGCCAATGCCTTCAACCGCGCGGCGGCGTCCATCGGCGCGCGTGCGAATGGTCCGGTGCGCCGGCGGCGGCAATAGACGAGCGCCGCGTCGAGCTCGCTTTCGGCATCCGCGGGCAGCACCGCGGCGGCGATCTCGGCGGCGATGCCCTTGGCCGCGAGATGTGCCCCGATCGCGCGGCGGGAGCGGCCGCCGCGTGCCAGGCGCCTGGCGCGCGCTTCGGCGTAGGCGGCGTCATCCACGTGGCCACCGGCAACCATGGCGCGCGCAACCTCGGCGGCGGCGGCCCGGCCGGCGGCGACCAGCTCGACCAGCGCATCGCGCTCGGCACCTTCGGTCTCGGCACGCCGCGCCCAGCGGTCCACCCGACGTTCGAGCACGCGCCGAAGCCCGGCTTCGGTCGCGGAGTACCGCCCCAGATGGGCAATGGCAGCTTCGCGCAGGCTGGCGGCATTCGGGGGCTTGCCGGCGGGGCGTGGGGCGCGGGCTTTTGGCGGCGGCGTCATGCGTGCAACCTGCCACGGCCCAGTCTTCCCGGCCACCGCCCCCCCCGCTACCGCATGGCAGCGTCACGACAGCATTGTTTGACGCGCAAGCGCGGGCTCTCCAATCTCCGCTTCCTTCGGCCAAGTCCGCGATCCGCGTGGCCGTCGAAACCTGGAGAGGCGATATCGTGATCCCCGCCCTGATGCCGACCTACAATCGTGCCGACCTCGCCTTGGAGCGCGGTGAAGGCGCATATTTGTGGACGGATGATGGCCGACGATTCCTCGATTTTGGGGCCGGCATCGCCACCTCCAGCCTCGGCCATGGTCACCCACACCTGACGCGCATCATCGCGGAGCAGGCGGCCAAGATCATCCATTCGAGCAACCTCTACCGGGTGCCGCAGGCCGAGCGGCTGGCCGCGCGCCATGTCGAAGCCTCGTTCGCCGACAGCGTGTTCTTCTGCAACTCGGGGGCCGAGGCGAACGAGGGCATGGTGAAGGCCGTGCGCAAGTATCACGCCGAGAACGGCCAGCCCGAGCGCTTCGGCATGATCTGCTTCGAGGGCGCCTTCCACGGCCGCACGCTCGGCATGCTCAGCGCAACCGGCAACGCCAAGTACCTGGCGGGCTTCGGACCTCCGGTGGAGGGCTTCTCGCACGTGCCCTTCGGCAACATGAATGCCGTCCGCGACGCGATCGGACCGGGCACCGGCGGTGTCATGATCGAGCCGGTGCAGGGCGAGGGCGGCGTGCGCCCGGCCGACCTGCGCTTCCTGCGCGAGCTGCGCGCCGTCTGCGACGAATACGGGCTGCTCCTCGCGCTCGATGAGGTTCAGACTGGCATGGGGCGCTCCGGCAAGCTCTGGGCGCATCAGTGGGCCGGGATCGAGCCGGACGTGATGAGCAGCGCGAAGGGCATCGGCGGCGGCTTCCCGCTTGGCGCCATCCTCGCCAAGGAAGCGGTGGCCAAGCACCTCAAGCCGGGTACGCATGGCACGACTTATGGTGGCGGGCCGCTCGCCTGCGCCGCGGGCAATGCGGTGATGGATGTGGTCATGGCGCCTGGCTTCCTCGATGGCGTGGACCGGGTGGCGCGGCATCTCTGGAACGGGTTGCTTGGCCTCGCCGAACAGCATCCGCAGGTGATCGATGGCGTGCAGGGCGCCGGGCTGCTGCTCGGCATCAAGCTGCGACCGGAGATTGTGAATACCGACATGCAGGCCGCCGCCGTGCGCGAGGGTCTGCTGACGGTAGCCGCCGGGATGAACGTGCTACGCGTGGCGCCGCCGCTCATCATCACCGAGGCCGAGGCGGATGAGGCGGTGGCCCTGCTTGGCCGCGCGTGCCTCGCGCTGACGCGAGGACGCGCCGTCGCCGCGGAATAAAAACACCAGCGGTCATGAACAATGACCGCTGGTTTTCCTTGGCCTCACGAGCCGGCGCGGCGCTCGGCTCGCAGGCGACCGCTGATCGGGCCGGGGCGAAAATCCCCAGCCTCGCTCTCACGCAAGCAGCGCCGAGGCCTCCGCCCATAGTCGCCCCGTGAGCGTGGCGGCGGGCTCTGCTACCGCCATCGCCGCGCCCTGCCCCGCCCAGGCCTGCATCCGGCTGGCATCGCCGGCCGCTTCGGCCGCTGCCCGCACCGGCACCATCAGCGCGCGCTGCACCGGGTACGGCGCAGGTGCCAAGTCCAGGAATGCGTCGGTCACCTGGTTCTTCAACCCACGCGCTAAGCGGCCGGAAAAGGCCCGCGTGAGCACCGTCTCGCCATGTGGGATAGCGTCCGCATAGGCCTTGTGCAGGCCTGCTTCCGGCGTGCGGAGGTAGGCAGTTCCCAGCTGCACGGCCGAAGCCCCAAGCACCAGCGCGGCGGCGATGCCGCGTCCATCCATGATCCCACCCGTCGCGATCACCGGCACATCAACGGCATCGGCGATGATCGGAAGCAGCGCAAACAGCCCGGTAAGCTGGCGCTCCGCATCGGCATGGTCGAAGGCTCCGCGATGGCCACCGGCCTCCGACCCCTGCGCGATGATGGCGTCGGCACCTGCCGCCTCGGCCGCGCGCGCATCCGCAAGATTGGTCACGGTGGCGAACCAGGCGATGTTGCGCGCCTTCAGCGCCTGAACCATCGCCGGCTCGAACAGCCCCATGATGGTGGAGGCGATGGCCGGCCCCGCGTCCAGGATCGCTTGGAACTGCGCCGCGAAATCCTGCGTGAAGGGGCCAGGGCCGGGATCGGGAACCTCGCGCCCGGCAAGCGGTGCCAGCCGTTCGCGCACAGCGGCTTCATGCGCGGCATCGCGCACCGGCGGCGGATCGGGCACCCAGAGGTTTACCTGGAACGCGCCATTGCTGCTGGCGCGGAAGGTTCGCGCCCAATCGGCGATCACGGCGGGAGAGGACATCAGCGCGCCCAACCCGCCCAATCCGCCGGCATTGGCGACGGCGGCGGCCAAGGCCGGCGGGCTCGCGCTGGCCATCGGCGCCTGCAGGATCGGCATGCGAAGCCCGAAGCGGTCGCAGAAAACCTGGGCGCGGTCTTTGGGCGTCATGCTGGGTATCCCTTGCCGCGTCGGGCGCGCGTGGGCATTGTCCGCCGCCTCATACGGCCAAGGATATTACGATGCGCGTCAAGGATGTGAAGAAGGTTGTGCTGGCCTATTCGGGCGGGCTCGACACCTCCGTGATCCTGAAGTGGCTGCAAACCGCCTATGGGTGCGAGGTGGTGACCTTCACCGCCGATCTCGGCCAGGAGGGCGAGCTCGAGCCGGCGCGGGCCAAGGCGGTGCTGATGGGGGTGCGCCCCGAACACATCTTCATCGACGACCTGCGCGAGGAATTCGTGCGCGACTTCGTCTTCCCGATGATGCGCGCCAACGCCCGGTACGAGGGCGACTACCTGCTCGGCACCTCCATCGCCCGGCCGCTGATCGCCAAGCGGCTGGTCGAGATCGCGCGCGCCACCGGGGCCGATGCGGTTGCCCACGGCGCGACCGGCAAGGGCAACGACCAGGTCCGCTTCGAACTCGGCGTCGCCGCGCTCGCCCCCGACATCCGCGTCATCGCGCCGTGGCGCGACTGGGACCTGACCAGCCGCACCGCGCTGATCGCCTGGGCCGAAGCGCACCAGATCCCCGTGCCCACCGACAAGCGCGGCGAAAGCCCGTTCTCGACCGATGCCAACCTGCTTCACACCTCGTCTGAGGGGAAGGTGCTCGAAGACCCGTGGGACGAGGTCCCCGACTACGTCTATTCGCGCACCAACAATCCCGAGGACGCGCCCGACGCGCCCGAATTCATTACGGTGGATTTCGAGCGCGGCGACGGCGTCGCGCTCAACGGCGAGGGGATGTCGCCCGCGACGTTGCTCGCGAAGCTCAACGATCTCGGCAAGACGCACGGCATCGGCCGGCTCGACCTGGTCGAGAATCGCTTCGTCGGCATGAAGTCGCGCGGCATGTACGAGACGCCGGGCGGCGAGATCTACGCCCGGGCCCATCGCGGCATCGAACAGATAACGCTCGACCGCGGCGCCGCGCACCTCAAGGACGAGCTGATGCCCAAGTACGCCGAGCTCATCTACAATGGCTTCTGGTT
>JAQGHV010000223.1 GCA_028288785.1 Rhodospirillales bacterium
GCTTGTCGGCCGACGCCGAGGCCACGTTCAGGATCTTGCCGCGCAAGGGCAGCACCGCCTGCGTCTCGCGGTTGCGCGCTTGCTTGGCGGAGCCCCCGGCGCTGTCGCCCTCGACCAGGAACAGCTCCGTTCCATCCGCACTCTCGCGCGCGCAGTCCGACAGCTTGCCAGGCAGGCGCAGCTTGCGCGTCGCGGTCTTGCGCGGGGTGTCCTTCTGCTCGCGCCGGCGGATGCGGTCCTCGGCGCGCTCGATCGCGTAGGCGAGCAAATTGTCCGCCGTGTTCGGATCGCCGGTGAGCCAATGGTCGAAATGGTCGCGCAGCGCATTCTCGACCAGGCGCGAGGCCTCAGGGCTGGTGAGGCGGTCCTTGGTCTGGCCCTGGAACTGCGCCTCGCGCACGAAGACGCTGAGCATCGCCGCCATGCCGCCGAACAGGTCCTCGGCCGTGATGCTCGCCGCGCGCTTCTCCTTCTTCAACTCGCCATAGGCGCGCAGGCCCTTGACGATTGCGGCGCGGAACCCGGCCTCATGGGTGCCGCCCTGCGGAGTCGGGATGGTGTTCGCGTAGGTCGAGAGGAAGCCTTCGCCCTGCTCGAACCAGGTGACCGCCCATTCCGCGCGCCCGGCGCCGTCGGGGAAGGTACCCTCGCCGGCCCAGGGTGCCGGCACGACGGGGGGCCGGCCCTCGGTCGCGGAGCTCAGGAAGTCCAGCAATCCGCCAGGGAAATGCAGCGTCGCCGTCGATGGCGTGTCGCCGCCCGCGACCAGGCGCGGCTCGCAGGACCAGCGGATCTCGACGCCCTTGTAGAGGTAGGCCTTGGAGCGGCAGAACCGGTACAGCCGCGCCGCGCTGAACGCGAGGCTGCCGAAGATCTCGGTATCCGGCTGGAACTTGATCTGTGTCCCGCGCCGGTTCTGCACCGGGCCGAGGTTCTTCAGCTTCGTCGTCGGCTTGCCACGCGAGAAATGCTGCGACCACAGGACCCGGTCGCGCGCCACCTCGACCTCCATCGTCGAGGCCAGCGCATTCACCACGGATGAGCCAACGCCGTGCAAGCCGCCCGACGTGGCGTAGGCCTTGCCCGAGAACTTGCCTCCCGAGTGCAGCGTCGTGAGGATCACCTCCAGCGCCGACAGTTTGGGAAACTTCGGGTGCGGGTCGACCGGGATACCGCGGCCATTGTCGCGCACCGTCAGCCAGTTGTCGGCCTCCAGCAGCACGTCAATGCGATCCGCATGGCCAGCCACCGCCTCGTCCATCGCATTGTCGATGATCTCGGAGGCCAAGTGGTGCAGCGCGCCCTCGTCGGTGCCGCCGATATACATGCCAGGGCGGCGGCGGACGGGCTCAAGCCCCTCCAGCACCTCGATATCCTTGGCCGAATACGTATCGGACAGCACCATGTTCTTGGCGCCGCGGCCGAAGAGATCGTTCATGTCTTGTTCCCTGCGAGACGCCCACCATAGCGAGCCATCGCGGGCGCCACAACGCGCCCCGCGATTCGGTTCAGCGCTTCAGCTGGCGAGCTCGAACCCCGAGATGGCAGAGCTTTCGGCGAGCGATACGCTCTCGGCGAAGTTGTCCCGCCGCGTGAGGTTCGTGGCCGCCAGGATGCGGATGGGGCTCGCCGGGCGGTCCGCAACCGGGGCGCGCTCCGCGATCTGGAAGGCGCCGGCGGGAGCGTAGCCGCGCAACTCCCCGCCGCTCTCCACCGCCGCGAAACCACCGGCAGCCGGGCGCACCGTCACGCCCTCACCAGCCGCGACGCGACCGACTTCCGGCGCGCCGGCGTCGGGGCGCAGCCGCAGCGGCACTGTCGCCGCGGCCACGACAGGACGTAGCTGGTTCGTACCCCGCACGCGCGGCAGTGCTGCGACGATGCCGGGTGCTTCCTCCTCGAGTGCCGCCGCCCGCGCCGAGGCCTGGCGGTCGAGTTCGGCCAGCACCGCCTTGGCGCGGTCGAGGTCGCCGCGCAGCCGGACGCGAAGTGCCGTCATCCGCTGCTCCGCCTGGACACGTGGCACGCGGCCGGAGGAGAGGTCGGCTCGCACCGTCCGCGCCTCGATCCATCGGCAATAGAGCAGGCTGTCGAACGCGATCTGGAGGCTGTCGAGCTCACTGTTCTCGCGCGCGAGCCCGGCCTGCAGGTTCACCTCCGCAGTGCGCTGGCGCTGCAAAGCGGGACGCATCCACCAGCGCGGCTGCGCCGGACGGACGAAGGGATCACCGGCGCTGGTGAAACTCGCGGCCTGCGCGGAGCAGCCCTCGCGCGCATCGGCGAGGCCACCAGGACGGGCGCATCCGGCGAGGAGCAGAACAGCGCCGAGGGTGAGGAGGGGGCGGTTCATTGCTGAACGATGCGGGAACTTTGGCATAGGGGCAAGGAAGCAAGAATGGGGGAAAGGAATTTCCCCCAGACCCCCAATCTTTTATTTTTATCGATTGGTACCGACTCGCCGGCCGCATCCATTGATAAACATAGAAGAATGGGGCCAGGGGAAATTCTTTTCCCCAGCCTTCCTACACTTCCCCCGCCGCCCGCCCCGTCGCAAACCGCCAGTGGTGCCACAGCAGCCGCGCCGCCAAGGACCGCCAAGGCGACCACGCCGCCGCGATCTCCACGAGTGCCCTCGGCGTCGGCCGCACATCCATGCCGCGCAAATGCGCGAGCCCCGCCGCCAGGGCGACATCGTTCGGCGGAAACACGTCCGGCCGCTGCAAACCGAACAACAGGTGGATGGACGCGCT
>JAQGHV010000231.1 GCA_028288785.1 Rhodospirillales bacterium
TTCGCGCGCGTCCGGCGCGGGATCATCGCGCGGATATGCAGCCCGATATGCCCCTCCGTATCGCCGGCGACCAGATTGTGGTCGATTACGCCCCAGCCGCGCGTCGCCTCGAACAGCGCCTCCACATTCCCCGCACGCAGCATCCGCGGCAGGCAATCGAAGGAGTGGTCGGTTTCGGCGAACTGCACGGAGCGCAGCGCGAGCGCGACCCCACCTGGTCCCTCCGCGATCACCGGGCCGTGGCGCGTCTTCAGCACTGTGACGCCCTGCGCCGCAGCGCCGCGCACGAGCACAGTCTCCTCGCGCCGAGCGACCGGCAGCCATTCGCCCCGGAATTCGCAACGCTCACGCGTGGCATCCAGCCGCTCCACGAACACGTCGTGGATGTCGGCGAAGGTGTGGGTCACGCACCACGCCACGCGCCCATTATGCGCGAAATGCGGGAAGCCAGGCACGCCCGGCACGGTCAAGCCGATCACGTCGAAATCCGCACACGCTAGGTGCCCCTGCGCGTACATGTTGGGGATCTCGAACGCCCGATGCGGGTCGCCCGCGAGTACCGGCCGCCCGGTCGGGCTCATGCTGGGTGCCACCGCCCAGTTGTTGCTCCCGCCGCCGGTCGCATCGGGCTCGGCGCCCGCCATGAGAGCGGCGATGCCGGGTGCGAGGTCGGCGAGCGTCGCGCCCCAGCGGTCCGCCTCCATGCCCGGCGGCAGCAGCAGCAGGTCGCGGCCGCCATCATCGTAGCGCAGCTTGCCGACCTGCTCGGGCCCCACGACCGCGAGGGCCGCCGCGCGCCACAGCTTGAACCACACCGAGCCCATCAGCAGCCCGAGCCGGCGCATCACCGCGATGCAGTGCCACGGCTCCCACGGCTCCGGTGTCGCACCGAGCAGGCCGTACTCCACCGGCAGCTCCGCACCCGATGCTAGGAAGCCGTTCACCCCGGCCGCATAGGCCTCGAGCATCGCGCGTGCCTCGGGCGAGAGCGCGGCCGCATCGCGACGGCTCGCCGCCTCGATCCCCAGCTTGCGCGCCAGCATATCGCCTGCGACCGCGACCGGCCCGAGCCACTCCGCGGCGCGGCCAAGTGCGCGCCGGCGATTGAGCTCCATCTGGAACAGCCGGTCCTGCGCGTGCACCAGGCCCTGGGCGCGGAACGCATCCGCGGCACCGGCCTCGGCGCGGATATGCGGAATGCCGAAACCGTCGCGGAGGATCGTGACCGGCGCAGTAAAACCGATGCCATCGCTCATCGCGCCGCCTCCATCCGCAAGCCCTGCAACCGAATTAGCCCATCCGGCACCAGGCGAAGCCCTTCGACGCCGGCCCGCGCACCGAGGAAATTCTGCGGATGCCAGAGGTAGATGTACGGTCGATCCTCCAGCAGCACCGCCATCGCGCGCCCATAGGCTGCGACCCGTGCGGCTGGGTCGACATTGCCGCGTCCCTCGCGCAGCGCCGCATCGGCCGCCTCGCTGCAATACCGTCCGCCATTGAGCGTCTCACCGCAGGCGTTGAAGCCCCAGAGGTTGCCGTCGATATCCGTGCGCCCAGACCACGCGATGATCAGTGCCTCGAAATCCCCGTCCGTCCATTGACGCAGCAAGGTCGCCACCTCGATCACCTGCAGCTCGAGGTCGATCCCAGCCTCGGCCGCCATCGCCTGGATGACCTCGGCCGCCTGCACGTATTCCGTCGTGTTCGGCACCGAGAAGCGCACCCGCAGCCGCGTCAGTCCCGCCTCTCGCAGCAGTGCCCGGGCCCGGGCAACGTCGCGCCCCGGCACCGCGACGCCGGGGATGAAATGCGGATGCCCAGGCGGCACCGATTGGTTACCCGGCGTGAACAGGCCCTCGAACGCAACCCGGTTCAGCACCTCTCGGTCGATCGACGCCTCCAGCGCCGCGCGCACCCGCGGATCGCGACCGAGTGGCGTCGCCGCCCGCGGCCCGTGCGCGATGTTGATCGCGATGTAGACGCTCGCCAGCGACGGCCCGGCCAGCACCCGCACGCGCCTGTCGCCGCGCAGGCTGTCGACGTCGGAGGTGTTCACCCGCTCCATCACCTCCAGCGTGCCGGCGCGCAGATTGGCCGCGCGCACCGTGGTGTCCGGAATGGGCCGGTAGATCACGCGCTCCGCATGGATCGCGGCGCGATCCCAATATTCCTCGAATCGTTCCAGCTCGATACGGTCCTGCGCCACGCGCCGCGTCAGGCGGAATGGCCCCGCGCAAGCCGGCGCACGCTGGAAATCCGCGCCCATCACCGTCGCCTGGCGCGGCGAGACCATCATCCCCGCGCGATCGGACAACGCCGCCAGCAGCGGTGCGAACGGGGCCGATAGCCGAATGCGCACCTGCATCGGCCCCGCCGCCTCGATAGCCGTCACCGGCCCCATTTCGCCGCGCCGCGTGGAGCCGTTCGCGGTGAGATGCCGGTTCAGCCCCGTCACCACCGCCGCCGCGTCCATCGCCTCGCCATCGTGATAACGCACGCCCGGCCGCAAGGTGAGCAGCAGCGCCCGCCCCTCCTCCTCCCACACCCAGGCCGTGGCGAGCTGCGGCACCAGCTGCCCGCGCTCATCCACCTCGATCAGCTTGTCGCACATCGCCATGAACACCTGCCGCGCCGCCACACTGCGCGACAGCGTAGGGTCCAGCACGTCGGGGTCCGAGGCAATGCCAATGCGCAGGGTCTGCGCGCCCGCCGCCCCCGCGATCAGACCGAACAGCACAGCGATCACCAAGCGCATCGGCATACTCCGCGATTTGCGCCATGCTGCCGCAGGGCAGGCCATGCTGGCCAGTCACCACGTTTCCGCCGGAGCAGCGCCATGCCGGACAGCAACAGCCTCGATGCCCACCTACGCCAGCGCGCCCACCAGGTGATCCCCGGCGGGTTATGGGGTCACCTCAACGCCGCCAACCTGCCGGCCGGCTACCCGCAATTCTTCGCCCGCGCCGAAGGCTGCCGCCTGTGGGATGTCGACGGCCGTGAGGTCATCGACTTCATGTGCTCATGGGGCCCCGTCGTGCTCGGCCACCACCACCCCGTGGTGGAAGATGCCGCCTGCGCCCAGGCCGGGCTGGGCGATTGCATGAACGGCCCCGCCCCCGTGCTCGTGGAGCTCGCCGAAAAACTGGTCGAGACGATCCCGCACGCCGCCTGGTGCATCTTCTCCAAGAACGGCACCGACGCCACGACCGCCTGCGCGACCATCGCCCGGGCCGCCACCGGACGTCGAAAAATTCTCGTCGCGCGCGGCTCCTACCACGGCGCCTTGCCCTGGTGCTCGCCCTCGCTCGCTGGCGTCACCACCGAAGACCGCGCCCACCTCATCCACTTCGACTACAACGACCCCGCCTCCGTCGAAGCAGCCGTGGACCAGGCTGGCAACGACCTCGCCGGCATCATCGTCACCGCCTTCCGCCACGACATGGCGCGCGACCTCGAACTCCCCACCCCCGCCTTCGCGCAAACCCTCCGCACCCTCTGCGACGCCACCAACGCCGCCCTCATCCTCGACGACGTCCGCGCCGGCTTCCGGCTCCACCTCGGCGGCTCCTGGGAAACCCTCGGCGTCCGACCCGACCTCGCCGCCTACAGCAAAGCCATCGCCAACGGACACCCCCTCGCCGCCATCACCGGCGCCGAATGGCTGCGCGAACCTGCCACCAAAGTCTTCACCACCGGATCCTTCTGGTGCGGCGCAGCCCCCATGGCCGCCGCCCTCGCCACCATCACAACCCTCCACACCCTCGACGCCCCCACCCACCTCCGCACCATGGGCACCCGACTCCGCACCGGACTCGCCGCCGCCGCCGCACGCCACGCCATCCCCATCCGACAAAGCGGCCCACCACAAATGCCGCTCATGCTCTTCGACAACGACCCCGACTTCCGCCTGGGCAACACCTTCTGCACCGCCGCCCTGGACGCCGGCGCCTACTTCCATCCCCGCCACAACATGTTCCTGTCCTGCGCACACACCCCCCGCGACATCGACCGCGCCGTGGAAGCAGCCGACTCTGGGTTCAGCGCAGTCGCGCGGGTGGGGTGAAGGCAAGCAAGGCTGGGGGCGCTGCCCCTGGTTCTACCTTCACCGCCAATTCAGCAGCCTCCGCGATCGCGTTGGCTGCCCGTGTCGGTAGATCGGGCTGAGCGGTGGTCAGCATCTGGGCCGAGTGTCCTTCCACGGTGATCCGGGGCGGCGTGCCGCGAGGTGTCGGGTGGATGATAACGCGGTCGATCAGTGCGCGTGCGGCGTCGGCCGCTTCGGGGTTGTTGCCGGCATTCAGCGCCTCGCGGAGCCGCCCCAGGGTCTGGCAGTAGGCGTGGCCGAGGTTTGGCAAGAGCCGCACCGGCGTCGGCTTCGCCTCGGCGAGTGAGCGGCGCAGCCCCTCCACCTCGGCCTCCGCTGCCGAAAGCTTGGCCTGCAGACCGGCGCCGCGGATCCCTTCGGCGGCGTAAAGCAGGTTGCCAAGCTTGCGTTCGACGGCATCCAGTCCCCGTCGGACCTGACCCTCGGCCGCAGCATGGTGGCCGGCGAGCGGGTTCCACTCGGCGGTGAACTCGGCCGCGAATGCCTCGGCGAGTTCGGGATCCATCATCGGCTCGGCGAGGATTGCGAGCACCCGGACCTCGAGCACCTCGCGCTTGATCGCCACGCGATTGTCACAGAGGCCACGTGCGGCACCATTGCAGCGGTATTCACGGGCGCGGTGAACGGAGATTGGTCCGTCACAGGTGCCACAGATGACCTTGCCACTCAGCAGATGGCGCTGCCGCCGCTTTTCCCAGAAACGCTGGCGCACCGTTTCGGGATCCTGCGGCGCCGCGCTGGCCGCAAATTGCGCCTGCGCCGCCGCCTGGAGCTCATCGTCGATGATCCTGAGCTCGGGCACCAACCCGACGACGCTCGCCTGGCCGGGGTTGAGCCGCCGGTGCGCCTGCCCTGACTTCGGATCAACGACAAGGTGGCGCCGGTTCCAGACCAGTTCGCCGACATAGTGTCGATTGCGGAGAATGCCGTCTCCATGGCTGGGGCGGCCACGGAGAGTCATGGTGATCCAGCCCGCGCGCTCAGGGGCTTGGCACGCCCTCCTTGTTCAGCGTCCTGGCGATGACGCCTGGGGTCCTGCCCCAACGAAGCATTTGAAAATGCGGCGGACGACGGCGGCGTGCTACGGGACGATCTCCCGCAGGCCACGCTCGATCTCGCCATTGGGGCGCAGCACAGTGGTTGTGCGGCGATAGCATAGGGCGGGGCGTCCATCGCCCTGCCGGCCCGGAGGCGACCCCTCGACGCCGCGCATGGTCTTGGCGACGAGATCCTCGAGATACATCGCGGACATGGCGCCGCGGAGGCCGGCATGGATCGAGCCGACCTCGCCCTCGCTTAGCGTTACCAGCCGCACGCCGGTATAATCGGCGAGCTTATGGAGGGCGGCGATATGCTCCTGGTCGCGGAACAGGCGGTCGAGCGCCTCGGGCAGAATGATGTCGGCCTCGCCGTTGCGCATGGCCGATTGGAGCGCCTCCAGCCCGGGGCGCAAAAGCGTGGTGCCGGAGATGGCGTCCGAGAAACAACGGGCAAGCTGCCAGCTGTCACAACAGATTGTCGCGCGTCGGCAGGACTCAGGAACCTAAACTACGAGCTCCGGTGCGATCGTCTGTCGCGCCTTGCCGGCCCGGTCGGGTTGAGCCGGCGGGCACGGTAAGCGGCCCCGGCCTGAGTCGACAGACCCGATAAGGAAGGCTTCCGTGCCCCGAATCGCGCAGCTCCTCGTGATCGCACCTGTCGCTCAGCGTCCGCCCTCGCACAGGCCCCTCCGTCCACGGCGCAGCCCGGCACGACCGCTCCCGACTCATCGGCGGCCAGGACTGCCGGCGTGGACAGCGCGTCTGGCCCCCAGGGCATGCAGACCATCACCACAGCAACGGTTCCAGTGACCTATAGGACCTCGCAACCGACCGACGTACCCGTCTCCAGACTCCTGGGCGTGAACGTCTACACGACGGGACGAATCAGTCGGCGAGATCGAGGATCCGCTCGTCGAGAACGGCAGGACCGTGCGCGCCGTCATCCTCGGCGTCGGAGGATTCCTCGGCATGGGCGAGCGTTTCCGACGATGGCCGATGCAGGACTGCCGGGCTACGCGCTGACCCATGGTTCGCGATGCTGGCGCCGCGCTCCCTCCCGCCCGACGCCACGGCCAGGGTTGGCGGGATCGTGACGAACGCCCTGCGCGACCCAGGGCGCCGGAACGCATTATTGCGATCGGGACGGAGCCGATGAACGGCGACGTGGTGTCCCTCGGGCGGCTCATCGCCGATGATCATACGGGCAAGTGGGGCAGCGTCGTCGCTCGGCTCGCCCTCCGTCCCGACGGAGGGCGGCTCCTCCGGGCTGCCCGGCGTCGGCCTTGCCGTTCGCGCTCGTTTCCCCCGGTGCTGACGAGACAATCGGGGCACGGTACCGTAAGAGAGGGCTTCTCGCCGGCCTGGAATGGAAGGATGGGGATGACGACCGTGATCGCTGCCGCCGACGTTCTTCTCGACCTACCTGCGGGCGGTCGGCTGGACCTGCTGAAGACGCTCGCGACCCATGCGGCGCGGCGGCTCCCTCGCCCCGAGGCGGAAATCCTCGGCGCCTTGCAGAACCGGGAGGCGCTGGGCTCGACCGCCCTCGGCCGCGGCGTTGCCCTGCCTCACACCCGGCTTCGGGGAAACGACCCGCCGCTGATGCTCCTCGCGCGGCTCATGAGTCCGATCGACTACGACGCGCCGGACGAGGAGCCGGTGGACCTCGTGGTCCTCATGCTCTGGCCCGAGGACTCTCCCGACGGCTTCCTGCCCGCCCTGGCCGAGACCTGCCGGGCCCTTCGGGAGCCTGCAATCCTTCGGGGGCTTCGTGCGGCCACCTCGGCGGAGGAGGTGGCGTCGCTGCTCCGCCGGCACGGCGGCGCGGTGGCCGAGCCGAAGAACGAGGGGTGAAGCAGTCTAACAATGCCTGATGCTTTCCTCCTGGCCGCCCTCGTGGGTTTGCCCTTCATCGGCGCCGTCGTGGCCGGCCTGTTGCCAACGGGGGCCCGCAACGCGGCCGCCGGCCTGTCCGGCGCCATCGCGCTCGCGTGCGTTGCCCTCGTCTGGACGGCCTATCCTGCCGTGTCCGCAGGCGAGGTGATGCGGGCCGAGTTCGCCTGGATGCCGTCGCTCGGGCTGAACCTCGTCCTCCGCATGGACGGCCTCGCATGGCTTTTCGCCGCGATGGTGACCGGCATCGGCGCGCTCGTGGTTCTCTATGCCCGCTACTATATGTCACCCGAGGACCCGGTGCCGCGCTTCTTTGCCTTCCTGCTTGCCTTCATGGGCTCCATGACGGGAGTGGTGGTGTCAGGCAACCTCGTGCAGCTCGCCTTCTTCTGGGAGCTGACGAGCCTCTTCTCCTTCCTGTTGATCGGCTACTGGCACCACACCGAAGCCGCGCGCGACGGGGCACGCATGGCGCTCACCGTCACCGCCACGGGCGGGCTCGCACTATTCGCCGGCGTGCTGGTCCTCGGGCATATCGTCGGCAGCTACGACCTGGACGCCGTCCTCGGTGCGGGCGACCGCATCCGCGATCATCCGCTCTATGTTCCCGCCCTCGTCCTCGTCCTGCTCGGCGCCCTGACGAAGAGCGCGCAGTTCCCGTTCCACTTCTGGCTGCCCCACGCCATGGCGGCGCCGACGCCCGTGTCGGCCTACCTGCATTCCGCCACGCTTGTGAAGGCGGGCGTGTTCCTCATGGTGCGGCTGTGGCCGGTACTGGCGGGCACCGATGCCTGGTCCCTCATCGTCGGGACGGCGGGGCTGATCACCCTGCTTCTCGGCGGCTACGTCGCCATCTTCCAGAATGACCTGAAGGGCCTGCTGGCCTATTCGACGATCAGTCACCTCGGGCTGATCACGCTGCTGCTCGGGCTGAACAGCGAACTCGCCCTTGTTGCGGCGGTGTTTCACGTCCTGAACCACGCGGCCTTCAAGGCGTCGCTCTTCATGGCGGTCGGCATCATCGACCACGAGACGGGCACGCGCGACATCCGGCGCCTGTCCGGCCTCAACCGGTCCATGCCGTTCACCGCTCGCCTCGCGCTCGTCGCCGCGGCGGCGATGGCGGGCGTGCCGCTGCTCAACGGCTTTCTCTCGAAGGAGATGTTTTTCGCCGAGGCGCTGTCGGCCGAAGCGCAGCTGCCAGGCCTCCTGAACCTACTGCCCTTTGCCGCCACCGTAGCGGGCGTCTTCAGCGTCGCCTACGCGCTGCGCTTCATCCACGGCGCCTTCGTGGGCCCGGACCCAGTGGACCTGCCGCGTCAGCCGCACGAGCCGGCGGCCTGGATGCGCCTCCCAGTCGAGATCCTCGTGCTGACCTGCATCATCGTCGGGCTGTTACCGGCCGCGACGGTCGGCCCCTTCCTCGCCTTCGCTGTCCGCTCGGTGCTGGGTGAGGACGTGCCCGCCTACAGCCTCGCGGTCTGGCATGGCTTCAACCTGCCGCTGCTCATGAGCCTCATCGCCCTCGCTGGCGGGGTCCTGCTCTATGTCCGGCTCCAGCGGCGGCTGCGGGAGGGGCCGGAGGGGGCGCCGCTGCTCAGGCGGCTGGACGCCCGACAGGCTTTCGAGCGTACGATGGTCTTCCTTTCGTGGCGGCTGGCGCGGCGGCTGGAAAGGCTCGCCGGCACGCGCCGCCTCCAGCCGCAGCTTCGCCTCATCGTCGGCGTCGCGATCATTGCCGGCGGCTCCGCCGTGTGGCTGCGCGGCTTCGGGCCAGGCAATCTCATGCCGTCGTCCGTGGACCCCGTGCTGGCGCTGATCTGGATGGTCGGCGGCGCTTGTGCCCTGGGTGCCGCCTGGCAAGCGAAGTATCATCGCCTTGCCGCGCTGGCCCTGCTCGGCGGCGTCGGACTTGTGGTCTGCGTCACCTTCGTCTGGTTTTCCGCTCCCGACCTCGCGCTGACGCAGATCACGGTCGAGGTCATGACCACCGTGCTGCTGCTGCTTGGCCTGCGGTGGTTGCCGCAACGCTCCCCGGCCCCAATGGAAGTGGGTGTGCTGCCGCGCGCGCGCCGCCTGCGCGACCTCGGCATCGCGGTCGGCGCCGGTGGCGGCCTCGCGGCGCTGTCCTACGCCGTGATGACGCGCACTCCGCCCGACCTGCTGGCACGCGATTTCCTGGAGCGCGCCTACACGGAAGGCGGCGGCACCAACGTGGTCAACGTCATCCTCGTGGACTTCCGGGGCTTCGACACGCTCGGCGAGATCTTCGTCGTCGCCGCCGTGGCACTCACCACCTATGCGCTCCTGCGCCGCTTCCGTCCCGCTGCCGAGAGCGTCGAGATACCGGAGCAGCAGCGCGAGCTGGCCGCCGCGAGCGCCGCAGGGCCAAGCATAGCCGAGGGACACGCCAACGGATGGCTGATCGTGCCGTCCACCCTCGTCCGGCTCCTGTTTCCCGTCATGCTGGTGGTGGCAGTGTTCCTTCTCCTCCGTGGCCACGACCTGCCTGGCGGAGGATTCTCCGCCGGCATGGTGGTCGCGATCGCCATCCTGCTGCAGTACATGATCGGCGGCACGACCTGGACGGAGGACCGCCTGCGGCTGCGCCCGCGGCGCTGGATTGGAGGCGGGCTGCTGATCGCGGTCGGCACGGGGCTCGCCGCCCTGCCGTTCGGCCGCCCCTTTCTCACCTCCTACTTCGCCTATGCGGACCTGCCGATCCTGGGAACGCTGCCGCTGGCGAGCGCGCTGGCCTTCGACATCGGCGTCTTCGCGCTGGTCGTCGGCGCGACGCTGCTGATGCTCACCGCGCTCGCCCACCAGTCGGTTCGCGGCCACCGCGCCGCGGCGCGACGCCCGACCGCCGCCCCCGCGCGCGCGGAAGTGCTCATTCCGGCGGGAGAGAGCTAATGGAACTCGTGGTCTCCCTCGCGATCGGCGTCCTGACCGGCTCGGGCATCTGGCTCCTGCTGCGGTCGCGCACCTTCCAGGTCATCATCGGCCTCTCGCTCCTGTCCTACGCGGTCAACCTGTTCATCTTCTCGACCGGCGGGCTGCGCACGGGCGCCGCCGCCATCCTGGCGCGGGGCCAGCCGGGCACCCTGGGGGAGTTCACTGACCCGGTGCCGCAGGCGCTCGTACTGACCGCCATCGTCATCGGCTTCGCGACCACGGCCCTTCTGCTCGTCGTCCTGCTGGCGGCGCGCGGCCTGACCGGGACCGACCAGGTGGACGGCCGGGAGCGGGAAGGGTGACCGGCTGGGCGGATCACCTGATCATCGCACCGATCATCCTGCCGATGCTGACGGGCGCGGGCATGATCCTCGCCGGCGACGGGCGGCGTGGCGTGACCGTGGCACTCGGCCTTGCCTCCACCCTGTCGCTCCTGGCGCTGTCCGTCGCCCTCCTGTCAGTCGCGGACACGACGGGCGTGCGCATCTACCGCCTGGGCGACTGGCCGGCCCTGTTTGGCATCGTCCTCGTGCTGGACCGGCTCTCGGCGATGATGCTCGCGCTGTCGTCGGCTCTCGGCCTCGCCTCCTTCGTCTTCTCACTCGGGCGCCGCCACGCGCCCGGCGCGCTGTTCCACCCGCTCCTCCAGCTCCAGTTCATGGGACTGAACGGTGCTTTCCTCGCAGGCGACCTGTTCAACCTATTCGTGTTCTTCGAGGTGATGCTCGCCGCCTCCTACGGCATGGCGCTGCACGGGTCCGGCAGGGCGCGCGTCCTCGCGGGGCTGCACTACGTCGTCATCAACCTGCTGGCGTCGCTCCTGTTCCTAATCGGCGTCAGCGTCGTGTACGGCATCGCCGGGACGCTCAACATGGCCGACCTCGCGACCCGCATGGGAGAGGTCGCTGTCGAGGATCGGGCGCTGCTGGAGGCGGGGCTGGCGGTGATGGGGATCGCCTTCCTCGTCAAGGCGGCGATGTGGCCGCTCGGGTTCTGGCTGCCAGGTACCTATGCGGCGGCGACGGCGCCGGCCGCGGCGATCCTCTCCATCCTCAGCAAGGTCGGGATCTACGCGGTGCTGCGCCTGTGGTCGCTCCTGTTCAGCGAGGATTCCGGGGACTCCGCCGGGTTCGGCGGCACCGCGCTGCTGATCGGCGGCCTCCTGACGATCGCCTACGGCTCGGCTGCCATCCTGGGAGCGCAGAGTCTCCGCCGCCTCGCGGGGGCGAGCGTGATGGTGTCTTCCGGCACGCTGCTCGCCACGATCGGGACGGGACATTCAGCCGTGACGGGCGGCGCGCTGCTCTACCTCGCCAGTTCCGTCCTCGCGATCGCCGCCTTCTTCCTCCTCATCGAGCTCGTCGAGCGTGGCCGCGAGGCGGGTGCCGACGTGCTGGCGGTGACGCGCGAAGCCTTCGGCACCGGCGACAGCGAACCCGTGGAGGCACACGAGGTCGGCGTCGCGATCCCGGGAACCCTGGCGCTCCTCGGCCTGAGCTTCATCGCCTGCGCGCTGCTGCTGGCCGGCCTGCCGCCGCTCTCGGGCTTCCTCGCGAAGTTCGCCATCCTTGCGCCGCTGCTCGGCCCCCCGGACGCCGTCGTCTCCGTGACGAGCTGGGTGCTGATGGCCGCGCTGATCCTCTCGGGACTGGCGACGGTCGTCGCCATGCTGCGCGCGGGGATCGAGGCCTTCTGGACCTCTCCGGCCAGCACGGCGGCGCGCGTGGGCCTGGCCGAGATCGTGCCCATCGGCCTGCTGCTCGCCCTTTGCGCCGCGCTGACGGTCGCGGCCGGACCGGCGGTGGACTACATGCGGGCCACGGCCGAGGCGCTGCACGCGCCAAGCGGCTACGTGCGCAGCGTGCTGACGCCCCCCGCCCCAGTCCCGAAGGGGGGCGGATGACGCGCTGGCTTCCCCATCCACTCGTCGCCGCGTCGCTCCTCGGCCTGTGGCTCCTGCTGGTGGAAAGCCTCTCCCCCGGCTCGATCCTCCTCGGCGCGGCCCTGGCGGTCGCGGGGTCCAGGGCACTCGCCGCACTGACCCCGCCAACGGCGCGCCTGCGCCGATTCTCCACCGTGCCGGGCCTCCTGCTCGACGTGGCCGTCGAGGTCGTGAGGTCGAACAACGCGGTCGCCCGGATCATCCTGGGAGCGGCCGGCACGCGCATCCGCCAGTCCGGCTTCGCGTTCATTCCGCTGGACATGCACAGCCCCTACGGCTTGGCCGCGCTGGCTTGCATTCTGACTGCCACGCCGGGCACGGTGGTCGTGGACTACGACGCCGCCGGAAATGTTATGCTGCTGCACGTCCTCGACCTCGTGGATGAGGAGACGTGGGTCCGCATAGTGAAGGACAAGTGGGAGCAACGGCTCATGGATATCTTCGAGTGAGCGCGGCGATCCTCTCCTGGTCCACCCTGATCGCGGCGCTCATGCTCGCCGCCGCCATAGGCTGCGCGGCCGTCCGCCTGCTGCGCGGGCCGCGCGCGCAGGACCGGGTTCTCGCGCTCGACACGCTCTACCTCCTCGCGGCGACGCTCCTGCTGGTCTTCGGCATCCGCACGGGCAGCACTCACTACTTCGAGGCGACGCTCCTCATAACCCTTCTCGGCTTCGTCTCGACGGCGGCGCTTTCGCGGTTCCTCATGCGGGGGGAGGTAATCGAATGACTCACGCGGCCGACCTGCCCCTCTGGATCGCGCTGCCCGTCGCGCTGCTCCTCCTTCTCGGCGCCGCCCTGGCGCTCACAGGGGCGATCGGCCTCCTGCGCCTCGGGAGCTTCTACGAGCGCGTCCATGCGCCCACCCTCGCCTCTACACTCGGCATCGGCTGCGTCCTACTGGCCTCGATGCTGTTCTTCTCCGTGCTGGGGAGCCGCCTTGTGCTGCATGAGGTGCTGATCGCGGCGTTCGTCGTGCTGACCACGCCCGTCACACTCATGCTGCTGACCCGGGCGGCGCTCCACCGCGATCGGCGCGAGGGCAGTGAGGAGGTGCCACCCGCGACTGCGTCGCATGTGGAGCGAAAATAGACGAATGTTTCCGTCCGTTTTCGTCATGACGGTTCGCGCCTAGGGGAGCGCAACATCCCCCCGGATCCTGACAAGGGCAGGCGGCGCACGACAAGGGCAGGCGGCGCACGGCTTATGTCCGCGGCATCGCGGCCCGTCGCCGCCCGCCGGCCCGGGGGACCTTGTGAGCAAGGCGTGGTCGCTCGCCGTGGTTCGAGACCTGGATCGCCGCCGCCGCCCGGATTGCGCGGGCGGCGGCGCCGGTCGCGCAGTGCGTTCATGTTCGGGTGGAGGCCTGGGGCGGGCGACGCCGCGTTCCCCCGAGGAAGGCGACGTAGCTGAGCATCTGGCAAGCGGCACCGAGGTTGGCCGTTGTCTGTTCGAACGAACAGCAGGTGCACACGCGTACACAAGACGTGATTCAGGTAGGAAGGGCCCGCCGTGCAAGAAGCTGAGATAGGCGGACAGGGAGGCGGTCCGACGCCCGTCCACCACGATCCCTTCAGTCGGCGTAACATACTGTATTGAGCAGCGGCAGGCAGCGCCGCGTTGATCGGCGCAACGCGCGCATTCGCACAGGCGGCACCCGCCGAGGCGCAACCTGGAACGCCGTCGTTCGCAGGAAGTGGGGATTTGCTCCGCCCGCTCCAAAACCAATACCGGAACTCAATGGATCTTTCCGGGCTGTGGCGGTTCCAGCTCGACCCGAGGGAAGAGGGTGAAGCAGGCGGCTGGTCGCGCGCATTGCCCGTGCCGCGCCCGATCGCCGTGCCGTGCAGTTGGAACGACCTTTACGAAGACGCCCGGATTACCTGGGGCTAGCCTGGTACTCGACCTCGGTGTGGGTTCCGGCGGGTTGGCGCGGACAGCGCGTGTTTCTGCGCGTCGGCTCGGCCAACTACGCCGCCAGGGTATGGGTCGACGGCACGCTCGTCGCCGAGCATTTTGGCGGGCACCTACCTTTCGCGGCTGATGTCACGGGCAGCCTGGCCTGGGATCAACCGAACGTCATCGCCATCACTGTGGAAAACAAACAGACCCTCGATCGCGTGCCACCCGGCCCCGGCTCCGGCGCTGGTGGTGGCGGGGTCGCGGGTGTCCTCGGTGGCTTGCCAGCTACAACCCACGACTTCTTCCCCTATGCCGGGCTGCACCGGGAGCGCAAACTGTCGCGCGCGAGCTGGACGAGCTGCACGCCCGCTTCGGCAAACCCATCGTCATGACCGAGTTCGGCACGGACAGCATCCCCGGCACGCACGCCCAGCCACCAGAGATGTGGACGGAGGAGTATCAGGTGGAATACTTGCGCCGCTACCTCGACACGGCCGCGGCACGACCCTCGTGGCGGGGATGCAGATGTGGAACTTCGCCGACTTCAAGACGGGCAGGGCACGAGCCGGGCGGGGGGATGAACTTCAAAGGCGCCTTCACCCGCGACCGGCGGCCCAAGATGGCCGCCCACTTCCTCCGCTCGCGGTGGAGAACGCAGTAGGGGGCGGGGTAACTCCCTCCGCGCCGCCTTGTCGCCGCGCGATAGCGTACGCATAGTAGTGGTGAAGAAGGCGCGAGAGCGGTCGTGGTCGCGAGCTTGCCAGCGAATCGACAGCGAAAACGGGCGTATCCGTCCTTGCTGACGTTGAAAATTATCGCTTCCGGTTGCTTCCTGCTTGCCCTTGCGCTGGGGGCGGTCAGGCTCTTCAACCCGCTCCCCCCGATCGAACCCAGGGCGGTCTCGTATGCCCTGGCCGATACCGGCGAGACACCACTTGGGCGCGGTGCCGCGCGCGCCATGTCAGCGCAGCCAGGGCTGAGCGGCATCCATTTACTGAACGACGGCCGCTCGGCCTTTGCAGTGCGGGCGATGCTTGCTCGGGCGGCGGTTCGCAGCCTCGACGTGCAATACTACATCTGGCACGGCGATCTCTCGGGCACCCTCCTGCTTGAGGAAGTTCGCGTGGCCGCAGAGCGAGGCGTGCGCGTCCGCCTTTTGCTAGACGACAATGGTACTCGGGGGTTGGACGTACCCCTGGCAGCCCTCGATGCGCATCCGAACATCGAGGTTCGCCTCTTTAATCCTATTGTGCTTCGCTGGCCGAGGATGCTCGGCCTGCTCATCGATCCATTCCGGCTCAACCGTCGGATGCACAACAAGAGCTTTACGGTCGATAATCAGGTAACCGTCGTCGGCGGGCGCAATGTCGGCGACGAGTATTTTGGCGCCCGCGACAGTAGGCTCTTCATGGATCTTGACGCGCTCGCGGTCGGCCCCGTGGTTCGCGAGGTCTCAACCGATTTTGACCGCTACTGGAACAGCGCCTCCGCATATCCTGTGGCCCGTATCCTTCCGGCGGTACCACGCGCTGCGGCCGCCGAGATCGCGGCCGCTGCCGGCAGTGTCCGGCAGGACGCCGCCGCGGCGGCCTACATCAATGCCTTATCGTCGTTGCCGATCGTGGAGGCGCTGCGGAATGGGACGCTGGAGCTTACTCCGGCGCCGGTCGGGATCGTAAGCGACGACCCTGTCAAGGCGCTGGGAGCCGTGCCGCGCGGGCGAACGCTATGGTCGGCGCTGACGCGGGCGATTGGGGCGCCGCGCCGCAAATTGCGGCTCGTCTCGGGATATTTCGTGCCGACCGATGCGGGGGTGGATGCCCTCGCAAGTCTTTCGCAAGCAGGCGTCGAAGTGGCGGTCCTGACGAACGCGCTGCGCGCCACGGACGTCCCACTCGTGCACGCGGGCTACGCCGGATATCGCGTGCCACTGCTGCGCGCCGGCATTCGCCTTTTCGAGCTGTCGGGGATCGGGGCGGCGGAGGCGGCAGCGCCGGCTTCTCGCCGCGTCATCGGCGCGGGGTCGGACTCCGGTGGATCCTCCACCTCGAGCGGGTCAGCCCTCCACGCCAAGACATTTGTCGTCGATGGCGATCGGCTGTTCGTGGGCTCGTTCAACTTCGACCCGCGTTCCCTTCATCTCAATACCGAGCTGGGCTTCGTGATCGAAAGCCCCGCGCTGGCGAAGTTCGTGGATCGAGGCTTGGGTGAGCGGCTGCCGGATCTGACCTACGAGGTGCGGCTGGAGACCGATGGTAACCTCGTCTGGCTGGAGCGTCGCGGTGGCGAGGTGATCCGGCACAGGACCGAGCC
>JAQGHV010000248.1 GCA_028288785.1 Rhodospirillales bacterium
TTCACGCCACCCGGCGTGTGCGGCACGCCGGCCACCTGCATCGCCAGTTCCACCGTTGCCAGCGTCCCCAGCACCATCGGCTCGTTCAGGTCGCCCAGGTGTCCGATGCGGAACACCTTGCCGCCCAGCGGGCCGAGGCCGCCGCCGAGGGAGACGTTGAAGCGGCTCAGTGCCACGCCGCGCAAGGCGTCGGCGTCGAACCCTTCCGGCATCATGATGGCGGTGACGCTGTCGGAGTATCGCGCCGGGTTGAGGCAGAACAGCTGGGGGCCGTTGTTGCCGGACCAGTGTTGCACTGCTGCGCGGACGGCGCGTGCCAGACGGGAGTGGCGGGCGAACACGTTCTCCAGCCCCTCTTCTTTTTCGATCAGGCGCAGTGCTTCCTGCAGGCCGTAGAAGAACGACACCGGCACCGTGCCGACGAAGCTCTTGTGCCGGCGCGTCAGCATGTTGGTCCAGTTGAAGTAATGCTTGGGCAGGCGCGAGGTCTTGTGGGCCTCCATCGCCTTGTCCGACACGCCGGTGAAGCTCATGCCGGTCGGCAGCATCAACCCCTTCTGGCTGCCGCCCACCGCGGCATCCACGCCCCATTCATCCATGCGGAAATCGAGGCTGCCGAGGGAGGAGATCGTGTCCGACAGCAGCAGCGCCGGGTGGCCCACGGCATCCATCGCCGCGCGCACCTCGGCCACTGGGAGCATCATCCCCGTCGCGGTCTCGTTGTGCACCACACACACCGCCTTGATGGTGTGCTCGGTATCCTCGGCGAGCGCCGATCGCACGGCGCCGATGTCAACGCCGCGCCGCCAATCCGCCGCCACGACGCGCACCTTGATCCCGAGATCCTCGGCCATCTTCGCCCAGGACATGGAAAAGTGCCCGGTCTCCAGGATCAGCACCGTGTCGCCTGCCGAGAGCAGGTTGACGAAGCTCGCCTCCCACGCCGCATGGCCCGAGCCGGTGTAGAGGAAGATGTTCTGGCGCGTCTTGAGGATGCGCTTCAGACCCGCCACGCATTCATCGTAGATCGCGATGAAGTTCGGGTCGTTGAAATCCACCGTCTGGTGCGCGCAGGCATGCAGCACGGAATCGGGGATGTTCGTCGGGCCAGGATTGGCAAAGAACTGGCGGCCGCGTGGGCGGGCTTCTGTTTGCGTCGCGCTCATGGCGGCGTCCTCCCAGGAATGGTCAAGCGCGGTCATCCCATGGCATCCGCAATTTGCCCAGGGGGCAGGCACAGATTCCCTGGCCTGGACAGTTCGGCGCCGGCGTCCTCTCCTGCCTCCAAGGCACGCCGGCACGCACCGGGCAGATGCCAAGGGAGGATCCGATGCCCGCCTTCGCCCGCCGCCTCGTCGCCCGCCTCGCCGCGGTCGCCCTGCCCATCTTGCTGGGCGCGACGCCCCTCGCCGCGCAGGACGCCTACCCAACCCGCGCCATCCGCTTCATCGTCCCCTTCGCGCCAGGCGGGTCCAACGACTTCACCGCGCGCCTCATGGCGCCGCGCATGAGCGCCCTGCTCGGCCAGCCCGTCGTCATCGAAACCAGGTCCGGCGCCGGCGGCGTCACCGGCGTCGACTTCGCCGCCAAGGCGCCACCCGATGGCTACACCGTCGCGCTCGGCACCGCCGGCGGCATCGTCATCGGCCCGCTCATGACCACACGCCCACCTTTTGATCCGGTCCGCGACTTGGCTGCCATCACCCTCGCCATCAACGTCCAGGTGCCCGTCGCCGTGCCCGGCGCCTCGCCCTTCCGCACCATAGGCGACCTCATCGCCGCCGCCCGAGCCAACCCCGGCCGCGTCACCTTCGGCTCCAGCGGCACCGGCAGCCTGCCTCACCTGGCCGGCGAACTCATCCGCATTGCCGCCGGCATCGAGATGGTCCACGTCCCCTACCGTGGCGGCGCACCCCTCGCCCTCGCCGTGCTGTCCGCCGAAGTGAACTCCGGACTCTCCGACATGCCCGTCTTCATGCCCCACCTGGCCTCCGGCGCCATCCGCCTCCTCGCCGTCGGCGCCCCCGCCCGCTTGCCCTTCCTCCCCGAAATCCCCACCCTCGCCGAAGCCGGCCTCCCCAACATCGACACCAACAACTGGCACGGCCTCGTCACCGCATCAGGCGTCCCCCCATCCATCCTCGACCGCCTCCAGTCCGCCGCCCACGGCGCCCTCTCCGACCCCGACGTCGCACGCCTCATCAACGACCAAGGCATGGAAGCCGCCCCCACCACCCGAGCCGCCTTCACAGCGCTCATCGCCGCCGAACAAACCCGCTGGCGCAGCGCCATCCAAGGCGCAGGCATCCGGCCGGAATGATGGAGAGTGAGGCAAGCAAGGCCGGGGGCTTTGCCCCCAGACCCCCACCGGGGATCGCGCCGACCCCCGGGCCCCTGCGTGTGTTGGTTCTTGGGTCTGGGAGGGCTGGGACTTTGCTGAATGGGCCGGGTTGGGGAGGGGGCGCATGGAGCAACCTCGATCGAAGGGCGCCCCCGTGACGCGCCCCCTCCCCAACCCGGCTCGCCTCCGGCGAGAGACTCAACGCCTTCCCAATCCAAGAAACCAACAAATGGAGGTCCAGGATCGACACGGTCCTGGCGGGGTCCAGGGGCAGAGCCCCGGCCTTGCTTCCTCCCTCCCACCATTGAGGTCCGCATGACTGCATCTGGGTATCGCATTGGGTCGTCGATGCGTCGGGTTGAGGATCCGCGGTTTTTGCGGGGGGTGGGGCGGTTTGTGGAGGATTTGGGGGTGTTGGGGGCGGTGCGGATGCATGTGTTGCGGTCGCCTCATGCGTCCGCTCGGATTACGGGGATGGATGTGGCGGCGGCGCGTTCAGCGCCTGGGGTAGTGTTGGTTTTGACGGCGGCGGAGTTGGACGTGCCGGGGGTGTTGCGGTGTGCGACGCCACGGCATCGGCGAGATGGGCGGCCGTTGGCGAGTCCGGTGTGGCGGGTGTTGCCGTCGGATGCGGTGCGGCATGTGGGCGATGCGGTGGCGGTGGTGTTTGCGGAGACTTTGGGGGCGGCTCGGGACGCGGCGGAGTTGATCGAGGTTGAGTATGAGGCGTCGCCGGCGGTGACGGATGTGGCGTTGGCGGCTGATGGACCGGAGGTTTGGCCTGGGGAGGCGCCGGGGAATGAGTGTTTTCATTTCCGCCTGGGGGATGCGGAAGCGGTGGCGGCGGCGTTTGGGCGGGCGGCGCATGTCACGCGGTTGCCGTTCCGGATTTCGCGGCTGACGGCGGCGCCGATGGAGCCGCGCAACCTGCTCGCGCAGTACGACGCGCATGAGGAGCGTTACACGCTGACCACGGGCACGCAGTTGCCGCATGTGATGCGGAACGAGATCGCGGAGCATGCGCTGGGCGTGGCGTCGAACCGGCTGCGGGTGATTTCACCCGACGTCGGCGGCGGGTTCGGCATGAAGGAGAGCCCGTTTCCCGAGCATGTCTGCGCGCTGGTGGCGGCGCGGATGTTAGGGCGGCCGGTGCGCTGGACGGCGACGCGCAGCGAGAGCTTCTTGAGCGACAGCCACGCACGCGACAATGCCTCGGTGGGGGAGTTGGCACTGAGTGCGGAGGGCGATTTTCTGGCGATGCGGGTGCGCACGGCGGCCAACCTTGGCGCGTATCTCGCGTGGCAGGGGCCGGTGTCGTCGACCAACAATGTCGGCGGCCTGGCGGGGGTGTATCGCACACCGCACATCTGCACCGAGGTGACGGGGTACTTCACGAATACCCAGCCGACGGCGCCCTATCGCGGCGCGGGGCGGCCGGAGGCGATCTTCGCGATGGAGCGGCTGATCGACCTGGCCGCGGATGAGATGGGCCTGGACCGCATTGCGCTGCGCCAGCGCAACCTGATCCGGCCGGACGAGATGCCGTTCCGGACGGGGCTCGACTACACCTATGACAGCGGCGACTTCCCAAAGAACATGGCGATGGCGCTGGAAGCGGCGGATTGGGACGGGTTCGAGGCGCGGCGTGCGGAAGCGGCGTCACGCGGGAAGCTGCGCGGCATCGGCATTGCGAATGCGATCGAGAGCGCGGGCGGGCCGCATCGCAAGCCGCTCGAGGAAGCCGCCGAGATCCGGTTTGATTCAGGTGGCTCGATGACGCTGCTACTCGGTTCGCACAATCACGGGCAGGGGCATGAGACGGTATTCCGCCAGATCGCGGCGACGCATCTCGGCATTCCCCCCGATCGTATCCGCATCCTGTTCGGCGACACGGATGTGGTGGCGCATGGCCGCGGCACGATCGGCAGCCGGTCGATGATGGCGGCGGGCGGTGCGCTGGTCGGGGCCGCGGTGAAGGTGATCGCGCGGGGCAAGGCGATCGCCGCGCACCTGCTGGAGGCGAGCGAGGCGGATATCGAATTCGCCGATGGCGTGTTCCGTATCGCCGGCACCGATCGCGGGTTGGGGATCGAGGCGGTGGCGCGGACGAGCTACGTCCCCGGCGCGCTGCCGGATGGGGCGGAGTTGGGGCTCGGCGCGTCGCTGGTGAACCGCCCGGGCGACGCGACCTTCCCCAATGGCTGCCACATCGCGGAGGTCGAGATCGACCCGGAGACGGGGGTGCCGGTGCTGCTGCGCTACACGGTGGTCGATGACGTCGGCACGGTGATCAACCCGTTGCTGGTCAAGGGCCAGATCCATGGGGGCATCGCGCAGGGCATTGGCCAGGTGTTCGGCGAGGCGATCCGCTACGAGGATGGGCAGCTGCTGAGCGCGAGCTTCATGGACTACGCGATGCCGCGGGCGGATGATGTGTGCGCCTTCAAGGTGCTGTCGAACCCGGTGCCGACGACGACCAATGCGCTGGGCGTCAAGGGCGCGGGCGAGGCCGGGACGGTCGGCGCGCTGCCGGCGGGGATTGGCGCGGTGGTCGACGCGCTGCGGCCGCTCGGCATCCGTCACATCGAAATGCCCGCGACGCCGGAGGTCATCTGGCGCGCCATTCAGGGAGCCCGTTCATGAGCACCATCCTGCTGATCCACGGCGCCTACCAGGGCGGGTGGATCTGGACTCGCGTCGCGGCGGCGCTGCGGGCGGAGGGGCACCTGGTGCTGGCGCCCTCGCTCGATGGATGCGGCGAGCGCGCGCACGCGCTGCGCCCCGGCATCACCACGGAGACGCATGCGGCGGAGTTGGCGGACCTGCTGTTCCGCGAGGATCTGCGCGACGTCATCGCGTGCGGCACCTCCACTGGCGGCATGGTGCTGGCGCGCCTGGCCGAGCTCGCCGGGGACCGTCTGGCGCGGCTGGTGTTCGCCGATGCGCTGGTGCTGCGCGATGGCGAGGCTGTCGACAGCATCGTCGCGCGGCCCACCAAGGTGAACACGGCGCTCACCACCGGCCCGTCGCGCGAGGATGCCGCGACGCGATTGTTCGCGGAGATGGACGAGGCGACGCGGGAGTGGACGTTGGCGCGCATCACCCAGCACCCGATTGCGGCAATGGAAGCGCCGGTGGTGCTGCCGCGCTTCTGGAATGAAAGCTGGGACGCGCGCGTGATCTGGTGCCGGCGCAGCACCAACCCGCCGGTGGCGCATCTCAGGCGCCTGCATCAGGCGGTGGACGGGACGTGGCACGAACTCGACACCGGGCACTACCCGATGCTGACAGCCGCACCGGAGTTGGCCGCGCTGATTGCGGGTTGATGGCTGGAGCATACCGTGTTGGCATCCGCTCACGCAGCATGCTCAAGCCTTTGTCCGCTCGCGGAATTGAGCCTTACCGGCCATTCCGCCTCGACGCGACCCGCTCCATATTGCCGCCACCCAAGCGATTGACCTGCGAACCGCCACGCGGGCTGAGCCCCCGAATGGCGCCGCGGGAAGTCCGAGCCACGTGGGCCGCACGCGCGCCAGTGTCTGAGGGTGCAAAAGCCAGTAGCTGCAGCCATTCTTTCCGGCCGCGGTATTGCCTCGTCAGCTGGCCTCGACGCCGACGACGCGAAAGCTGCGCGGCTCGCCCTGCGGTTCGTTGACGGTCACATAGGCGCCGGGGCGCAGCGTCTCATGCACGATCAGCCCCGTGGTTGGCGCGTCGCTGCGGTCATCCGCCAGGTTGAAGAAGCGCAGCGACCAGCCGCTGTCGGGGTCATACTGCACGTCGCCGCGGATATCGGTCTCGCCTGGCCGAATGCGCATCGCGCGCCAGGGGGCATCGTCCGCTATCCAGGCCGACGCGTCGGGACGTCCATCGTGATCGAGCGCCAGGGCAATGATGTAGCGATGGTCCGGGCTGCCTTCGGGGAAGCCCGGACCCGGCGCCATGGCCAGCGTCACGTTCAGCAAGCGCATTGTCACACCTTCAAATCGCCACACGCACGCCAAGCTCTACGACGCGGTCCGACGGGATACGGAAGAACTCCGTCGCGGGAACGGCGTTCCGGCTCATTCCACCATAAAGATATTGACGCCAGCGCGACATCTTCGGCACCACGGCCGCGACCAATTGTTCGCGACCGAGAAAATAGCTCGCCTGCATGGGCTCGAAGGCGACGCCGAATTCATTCAGCGATTCGAGCTCGCGCGGAATGTTCGGGCTCTCGCTGAAGCCGTAGCGGATGAGCACGCGATGGATACCGGGTGCCAGCTCGCTCACTTCGCGACGGAGTTCGGGCGGCACCAGCGGCTCATCCTGGTTCAGCACGGTGACGAAGAACACGCGCTCATGCAGGACCTTGTTGTGCTTTAGGTTGTGCAGCAGGGCCGCCGGCACGTAGTCGGCCTGCCCAGTCATGAACACGGCGATGCCGGGCACCCGCACGGTGCGGGATTGCGGCAGCCGCGCGATGTAGGATTTGAGTGGCAGGCTGTCCTGGCGGAAGCGCGCGAACAGCAGCTGCCGGCCGCGCTGCCAGGTGGTCATCATCAGGAACAGGACGCCACCGAGCACCAGCGGCACGTAGCCGCCCTCGGGAATCTTCAGCACGTTCGCGATGAAGAAGGTGATGTCGAGCAGCAGCAGCGGCACGAAGATGGCGGTCACCAGCGGCAGCGACCAGCCGAATTGCCGGCGAAACACGATCAGCGCCAGGCAGGAAGTGCAGACGAAGGTGCCGGTCACCGCGATACCATAGGCTGCGGCCAAATTGTCCGAGGTGTGGAAGGCCAGCACCAGGATCAACACGCCGATCAGCAGCAGCGCGTTGATCTGCGGCATGTAGATCTGGCCCTCCTCCGTCTCGCTGGTGTGCTTGACCGAGAGGCGCGGCAGGAAGCCGAGCTGCACGCATTGCCGCGCGATGGTGTAGGCGCCAGAGATCATCGCCTGGCTCGCGATCACGGTCGCGGCCGCGGCCAGGATGACCAGTGGCAGCCGCAACCACTCCGGCGCCAGCAGGTAGAAGGGATTCTCGAGTGCCGACCGGTCCCGCAGCAGCAGCGCGCCCTGGCCGAGGTAGTTCAGGGCCAGTGCGGGCAGGACGAAGAAATTCCACGCGGCGCGGATCGGGCGGCGGCCGAAATGGCCCATATCCGCGTAGAGCGCCTCCGCTCCCGTCACGGCCAGCACCACCGACCCCATCGCGATGAAGGCGGCGAGCTTGTATTCGAAGGCGAAGTGCACGGCGTAATAGGGGGATAGCGCCACCAGCACCTGCGGGTTCTGCACTGTCTCGATCAGTCCGAGCAGGCCGATCGTGCCGAACCACAGCAGGCAGACGGGCCCGAACACCGCGCCGATCTGCTGCGTGCCGCGAAACTGGACAACGAAAAGCGCGATCAGGATAATCACCGAGATCGGCACCACCACATGGTCCAGGGCGGGCGAGACAACCTTCAATCCCTCGATCGCTGATAGCACCGAGATGGCGGGCGTGATCACGCCGTCGCCAAAGAACAGGCAGGCGCCGGCCATCCCCAGCATCATCACGGCGACCTTGGCGCGGGCGCCGTGGGTTTGCCGCTGCGCCAGCGTCATCAAGGCCAGGATGCCGCCCTCGCCCTTGTTGTCGGCGCGGAGGACGAAGACGACGTACTTGACCGTGACGGTGAGGATCAGCGCCCAGATGATGAGTGAGAGGATGCCAAGAATTTCCCAGGCTTCCACCCCATCTGCCGAGAAATGCAGCAGCGAGGCGCGAAAGGCGTAGAGCGGGCTGGTCCCGATATCGCCGTATACGACGCCGAGCACACCAAGCAGCAACGCCGGCGTCAGGGGCCGCCGGTCGCCGGCCGCAGCGGGGTTACTCAAGCGGGGTACTCCGTAATGCGGTGCAACATTACGCCGAGGCGGGAAGAGTCTCAAGCGAGGGGTTGATCTGCCACAAACAGCAAACAAGGCCGGGGAAAGGAATTTCTTCGAACCCGATTCTTTTGTTCTTATCCAGGGATGCGGCCAAACGAATGGTCGCCTTCTTCCGGGCCGCGATCCAAGCGGCCAGAGGCCGCGCCCCGGCACCTGAAGGCATAAACGACGCTCAGCGTCGCAAGGCCGAATGGACGCCGCCGGTCGTCCGGCGAGCCAAGCGCACGGAGTGCGCGCCCGCCGCTTGAGTGCACAAAAAGCTCATGCCAACGGTCATCCTTCATGGCCGTCGATATGAGGGATACAAGGTACGGGCGGCGGGACTCGAACCCGCATGGCCTAGGGCCGAGGGATTTTAAGTCCCTTCCGTCTACCGTTCCGGCACGCCCGCGCCCGCTTCGCTATGCCCAATCGCGGCCGTTTCGCCAAGCGCCACGGCACGATCGATCTCGAACCACAGGCACGGTTCCTCCCGTGATCGCGCGCTGCACCAGATGCGGCCCGCGCCGAGGTAGCCCATGCCGGCGCCCCGCAGCACTCCGATGGAGGCCAGGTTGTCCGCCTGCACCGCAGCACGCAGGCGTTCGATGTCGAGGGTTTCAAACAGCCGCTGCACCGCCATCGGCGCGGCCTCGCGCATCAGGCCGCGCCCGTGATGCGCCTCTCCAAGCCAGTAGCTGAGGATGCCGCAGCTGGCATGTTCGGGAAGGCGGGTGACGCTCATCCAGCCGCAGACGGTGCCATCCTCCCGCAGTTCCATGACCATGGGCGCAATGCGGTTGGCGTCCGCCAAGTCCCCGGACAGCCGCTCGCGCGCCATCTCCGGCGTCATCCGCGCCGGCCAGCTTGCAAGACGGGCACTGATGCTACCGCTCATCATACGGGCGAGTGCATAGGCGTCGTCTTCCCGAGCTCGGCGAATCCTTAGGCGCCGCGTACCCAGTTCAAAAGGAATATTGTCGGCTGCAACCATGAGGTGCAGAACACACCGGTTTCATCTACGAAGCAATCGAGAAATAATCTTTTCCGCCCATGCCCCGCGAGGCTCATCGAACAGCCGCGAGAGGGACCAGCGACCGCGCCACATGCGGACCCGCTGGTTGGAGAGTTCGCGGAAGCCCGCCTCACCGCGGTACCGGCCGAATCCCGATTGGCCGATGCCGCCCAAGTCAAGGCCTGGGATCGCCGCCTGCTCGACGCAGCGCCCGGACACGATGGCGCCGGAGCGCGTGCCAGCGGCGATCGCCGCCTCCTCATGGCGCGTGGCGCCGAACAGATAGATGGCGAGCGGCGTCGGCCTGGTGTTGATCCACGCGAGCGCGGCGGCCAGATCGACTGCCTCCACGACGGGCAGGATCGGCCCGAACACCTCCTCTCGCAGCAGGGGATGGTGATCCGGTGCCTCCGCCAGCGCGATCGAGCGACGCCGGGGCGACACATCCGCACCGAGCGGCGTCAGCCTCGCTCCGTCGGCAAAGCGTGCCATGCGCACGGCCTGCGCCTCGCTCGCCAGTGCGGTCTCGGGCACGGCGATGCCGGTGGCGCGGCACGCGGCGGTGAAATCGGTGCGGCTGTGGCCAATGAGGAGCACGGTGTCGGGCGCGATGCAGGTCTGCCCGGCATTGATCGCCTTGCCGGCAAGGATCTCACGCGCGGCGCGGCCCAGATCGGCGCCGGGCAGCACCAGCACCGAGCATTTGCCGCCGAGTTCCAAGGTGAGTGGCGTGAGGTTCTGGGCCGCCGCGCGCATGACGCGCCCCCCCGTTTCGGTGCCTCCAGTGAAGACCAGGTGGTCCCAGGGCTGGGCGGCGAAATCGGCGGCCACGTCGGGCCCACCCTGCACCACGCGGGCGAAGCCGGGGCCGGGTGCCTCCGCGAGGATCTCCGCCAGCAGCGTGGCGCTGCGCGGCAGCAGCTCCGACGGCTTGATGACCACGCGGTTGCCGGCGGCGAGCGCATCGATGGCCGGCAGCAGCGCGAGCTGAAAAGGATAGTTCCACGGCGCCATGATGCCGATGACGCCCTTCGGCACGCATTCGACCCGCGCACCGGCGGGCTGAAACGGGAAGGGCATCGGATGCCGGCGCGGCCGCGCCCAGCGCGCGAGGTGGCGCCGTGCGTGGCGCGCGCAATCCGCGACGAGGAGCACGTCGGCCAGCATGGTCTCGATGCGCGAGCGACCGCTGTAATCGGCATCGAGCGCAGCGGCGATTTCTTCGGCGCGGCGGATCATCACCGCGTGCAGCCGGTCGAGCATGGCGTGGCGCTCGGCGATGCTCGGAGTGCCGGTCTGCTCGCGCAGCGCGGCGAGGGCTTGGGCGGGCATGGAGGTCGCGGAATTGGTGAGTGCCGCGGGCAGCGTTCCGTGTCGCGCTTCCGCCGGTCCAATGCCGTGCTCCGGCGTTCCGCCGAGGGGCCGCAACGCCGGCAGCGTGTTGCCGTGCAAAGCGTCGACGGCTGGGTTGGGGTCTAATCCCACTGCCCGCGCTGAAATACCTGCGACAGCCGTCGTTGCCTCGTCCTCGCGCACCGCAGCGTCGCCCTCGTGGAACGGTGAAGCCGCTTCGGCCCTGTGAATCGCAGCTGACGCAGCGCCGCCGTGCGTCGCAACTGCTGACGTGGCGGCGTTGTCGAACGGCGAAGGTGCATCACCGTCGCCGATGGCCGCTGAGGTGGAGATGGGCTGCCTGGTCCCATCGAGGGTGTCGTCACCCCCCTCGCGTCGCGCTCTCGTGGCGAGTGACAGGGCATCGATGCCGGAGGCGCCGGTGTCCAGTGGCACTGTGGCATCGCCGCCGTGAACCATCATCGGCGTGGCCTGGTTGTCGAGGGTCGTAATCGTGCTTTCATCATGACCGACCGCTGACCCGCGGCAGCTGCTGGCCACCGCTGCTCCCGCGCGATCGTTCTGCCGTGGCGCCGACGCGCCCGCATTGTGAAGTGCCAACGCTGCCGCGACGCCCGACAGCACCGCCGCATCGATGGTTGCGGGCAAGCCTGGCCAGGTCCAGTCGCCGGCCAAAGCGAGGTTGGCCATCGGCATCCGCGGCGGCACCGGGTTCGGCACCACGCCATGCCGCGGGGTCGCGCGTCGTTCCTTCACGACACGGAAGGTCGGTACCGCCTCCGGCCATTCGCCCGCTAGCCCAAGGCCCGCCGCGGCGCGCCGTACCTCTGGCCAAGCCTGCGCGCCGAGCACCTCCGCCACGTCGCCGATCACTGCATCGGCCGCACTCACCGTCACGCTCACGCCAGAGGGGCGCACCAGCACCCATTGCGCAAGCCCGCCGAGCAGGCCGAAGAAGCGCACCGGCCCTTGGCTCGCGCAGGTGTAGTGGATGTTGAGGATGGGCGCATGCGCCTCCGGCACCGGCAGGCCCGGGATCAGCCGCGCCGCCTCCCACGGCGGTAGCGCCAGCACCACCGCATCGCCAGGGCCGAGCAGCAAACGCTGCGAGCTCAGCTCCAGCGCATGTACGCGCCCGCCGGCGACCTCAATGCCACGCAGCCGATCGCCGAAGTGCACTGCCACGCCTGCGCGCTTCAACGCCGCCAATGCCGGGTCGATGAGGTCCGGTCGAAGCCCCTCCCGCGCCACGAGGACGCGCGCCGCACCTGGCGCCAGCAGCCGTGTCAGCACACGGCGCAGCAGCGGCGCGGAAGCCTCCTCCACCGGCGTGTTGAGCGCCGCGACGGTCAGCGGCTCGACAAAACTGCGCAGGAATTCCGGGTGCCGACGCAGCGCCGCACCGACGCTCCAGCGTGCTGTCGACAGTGCCCACAGCGCACCGATCGAGAGGCCCTTCGGTCGCTCTGCAGTCCTTCGCCAACCCAAGGGCGACAATGCCACGCGCCGTTCCGTCCCATCACGCAGGTCGAAGACCGGCAACGCACCTGGCTCCGGCTCCACCCAGCCATGCTGAGCGCCGATCTCGCGGAGGAAAGCGAGCGCGGCGGTATTCGCGCCGGTCAGCGCATGGGTGCCGTTGTCGGTGCCATCGGGGAGCGCGCGGCAGCGCCCGCCGGCATCGGGTGCCGCCTCGCGCAAGGTCACCACATGGCCGAGCCGCGCCAACCGCAGCGCCGCCGCAAGGCCGGCAGTCCCGGCTCCCACCACATGCACCGCACCTGCCACCCGCTAGACCGAGGCCAAGCGCGCAGCGGCGAGCGCCATGCGCAGCTTCTCCGCCTTGCGAAGCCGCGGCCGCACACGCGGCGCCACGAAGCCGCGCGCCACCAGCCGCTCCAGCAGGCGCCGATACCCCCACATCATCACCCGCGCCGGCAGCAGCGGCGCCGTATCGCCAGCCGAAAGAGCCCGTTCGGCGGCGGCAAACCCGGCCCCCGCCTGCACCGCCAGCGCCGCGCAGGCGCGCGGAAATCCAGGCTGCGCGATCATCGCGGTGGCAGGGCCATCGGCCACACCCTCAGCCGCCAGCAGGTCGAGCGGCAGATAGACGCGGTCGCGCTGCGCATCCTCATCCACGTCGCGCAGGATGTTCACCAGTTGCAGCGTGCGGCCGAGCGCAAGTCCGAACCCCTCCGCCCCCGAAGCGCCGAAAATCCGCACCGCCATGGCGCCGACGCTGCCCGCCACCTGGCGGCAATAGAGATCGAGCCCGGCCTGGTCCGCGATGCGCACCCGCGACCCGGCATCGGCCTCCATGCCCGCGATCATCGCCTCGCACTCCGCGACCGGCAGCGCGTAGCTGGCGCGCGCCCAGGCCAGCTCGCGGGACAGCGCACAATCCGGCGCCTCCAGCTTGCCGCGCCAGCCCGCGAGGAAGCTGCGCTTTTCCGCCGCCGGCATCTCCGCATCTGCGATGTCGTCGACCGCGCGGCAGAAGGCATAGACGGCATAAAGCGCCCGCCGCCGCTCCCCGCGCAACGCCGCCATCCCCCGCGCGAAGGAACTCCCCGCACGGCCAACCCGCGCGCGGACAAGCGCCGCATCATCCGGCCCCGCGGTCGGCGCACGCATGAAAGCACGCGCGAAATCCGCCTTTCCCACCGCCACCCGGCCGCTCACAGGGTCCGCCAAGCGCTGCTTCGCCAGCAGCCGCCGCGCCATCGCCATCGTCACCCGGCTCTCCATCGCAAGCAGGCGCGAGCGCAGCCGCTCGGGAAACCCCGCCGCCTGGTCGAGCAACCCCTCGACCCCATCCAGCACCGCATCCAGCACCGGCCGCCGCACCGCCGCACCGTCGGCCGCGAAGAAAGCCGCCTCGTCCCCCAACCAAGGATACGGCAAATAAATGCGCCCCAACGCCGCACGATCCACCACGCAATCCTGCACATGGTTCAGCACCTGCAACGCCGCGCACAATGCATCCACCGCCGGATGCAACACCGCATCCTCACCATGCAAACGCAGCAAAAACCGCCCCACCGGCGCCGCCGACAGCGCGCAATACCCCATCAGCGCCGCCCAATCCGCATACCGCGCCTGCACCG
>JAQGHV010000155.1 GCA_028288785.1 Rhodospirillales bacterium
TCGGTGGTCAGCAGCACCACCTTGGCGCCGCGCCGTTCCAGCAGCGCGTTGGTGGCGACGGTGGTGCCGTGCACGATGCGCTCGGTGCGTTCGAGGAGTTCTGGCAGGGTCAGGCCGAGCAGGTCCGCGAGGGCGATGAGGCCGGCGATGACGCCTTCGCTCTGGTCGGCGGGTGTGGAGGCGGCCTTGGCCAGCACGGTGATGCCGTCGCCCCCGATGCACACCACGTCAGTGAAGGTGCCGCCGACGTCGATGCCAATGCGGTAGGTCATGCCTCATCCCTATTTGCATCAGCTTCACGACCACAAGGCTGGGCCATATCGACCTCGGGATGCCGATTCTCATCAGTGACCGCTTCAATCAGGCCACTTAGTTCCGTTCGGCGCCACCTCCACAGCCAGCACCAAGGCACAGAAATAAAAGAAGGGGGTTTGGGGGAATTCATTCCCCCATGCTTTCTTTGTCCCGCGCGCGGGCGACCACATCCCGCCCCGCCGGCGGCCCCCATCCCCCACCACCGCCGGCGAGCACATGCAAGGTGTCGCCGGGCGCGATGATCACCCCGACCTCCTTGGTCTTCAGCACGCGCTCGCTGCCATCCGCGCGGTGCAGCACGTAGCGGTGCGGCGCGCCGTCCTCGCCGCCGAGCATCCCCGCCGCGCCGTAGCGCACGCCATCGCCGGCGGTGTTCGCCCGGCAAGGGCCGTCGCTCTCCACGACGAGTTCGAGCGCCCCGCCGTAGCCGCCGCGATGGGTGCCGTCGCCGGCCGAGCCGGGGCGGAATTCATGGTGGCGGAAGAACAGCGGAAACCGCGTCTCCGCCATCTCGACGCTGCCGAATTTCAGCCCGCCCGCCGAATGCCACTCGCCCGCCGTGGACCAGCCATCGCCGCGCGCCGAGCCGCCGCCGCCGGGACGTGCATGGAACAGGTGCCAAACGAAGCTGCGTTGGCGCCGTGGGTCGCGGCCTTGGATCGCCACCCGGAAGCGCCGCCCCCAGCCGCCCATTGCGCGTTCCGGGCAGGATTGCGCCAGCGCCTTGACCACCGCCTCCACGATCTCGTTCGAACAATGCGAGGTGCAGAGCGTGACCGGCGCCCCCGGCCGCGCCCAGACCACGGTGCCTTCCTTCGCGATGACGGTGAGGGGGCGGAAGGCGCCGGCATTCTTCGCCACCTCCGGGTCGAGCAGATACGCGAAGGCCATGGCCACCGCGCTCCACATGTTCGGGTAGCTGGAATTGACGAAGCCCACGACCTGCGGCGCGCTGCCGCTGAGATCGACGGTCAGGCTCTCGCCCTGCTTGGTGACGCGGGCGTGGATGAGGATGTCCTCGGCGCCGTGCCCGTCATCGTCGAGGAAGGCCTGGCCCTCGAAGACGCCATCGGCCCAGGTATCGAGGATGCGGCGAGCATGCGCCTCGGCATGGTCGAGGATGGCGTCCACCCCGGCGGCCAGCACGTCGCCGCCCTGCTTCTCCAGCATCGCGAGAACCCGGCGCTCGCCGAGATGCGCGGAGCCGACCATCGCAAGCACGTCGCCCCGCACCTCACGCGGCAGGCGCGTGTTGGTCACCAGCATGTGCAGCAGGTCGGGGCGCGGGGTGCGGCCCTCCCCAAGGCGGATCGGCGGGATGCGTAAGCCCTCCTGCCAGATCTCCGTCGCAGCCGGGTTGTAGCCGCCATGCGTGGCGCCGCCGATATCGGTCTGGTGCGCCCGCACCACGGACCAGAAGCGCAGGGTCGCGCCCTCCATCACGGGCACCACGATGGTGAGGTCGGGCAGGTGGCTGCCGCCGTGATAGGGGTCGTTGAGGAGGAAGATGTCGCCCTCGCTCGGGTCCGGGAAGGCGTCGGCGACGGCGCGGGCGGCGAAGGGCATCGCACCCACATGCACCGGGATGTGGTCCGCCTGGGCCACCAGGCGGCACTGCGCGTCACACAGGGCGATGGAGAAATCGCGCGAGGAATTCAGGATCTGCGAATAGGTCGTGCGCAGCATCGCCTCGCCCATTTCCTCGACGATCGCGCGGAAGCGGTTCTCGAGGACGGCGAGCGCGATGGGGTCTGGGGCTGTCGGCATTCCACCAGCGTCCGTCGCGGCGCCGGCGCGCGTCAAGCGGGGCTGGTCGTGCGCCCCCGTCCGCCGCATCCTCCCAGCAAAACAACGAGGATCGCGCCATGCTCGAGAACATCCCGCTCACCACGCTCGCGACGGGCCTGAAATTCCCCGAGGGTCCGGTCGCCATGCCGGACGGCTCGATCGCGCTCGTCGAGATCGCGGCCGGGCGCATCACTCGCGTGGCGCAGGACGGCACCGTCAGCACCATCGCGACGCCAGGCGGTGGCCCGAACGGGATGGCACTCGGCCCCGACGGCATGCTGTACGTCTGCAACAATGGCGGCTTCGCGTGGCACGAGGCGCCCGGCTTCATCCGACCCACCGGCCAGGCCATAGACTACGTCACCGGCCGCATCGAGCGCATCGACCCAGCGAGCGGCGCAGTCACCCGCCTGTACGATCGCTGCAGCGCCCACGCCCTGCGTGGCCCGAATGACATCGTGATGGACCCACGCGGTGGCTTCTGGTTCTCGGACCTCGGCAAGGTGCGGGCACGCGACCGCGACCATGGTGGCGTCTATTGGGCGGCGAGCGACGGCAGCCGGATCATCGAGGCCGCCCATCCCGTGCATGGCGGCGCCAACGGCATCGGGCTGAGCCCCGATGGCAGCGTGCTCTACGTCGCGGAAACCGAGACCGCGCGGCTTTGGGCCTGGGATGTGGAAGGGCCGGGGCAGTTGCGGAAGGAAGGCTGGCCGAGCCCCGGTGGTGGCCGCCTGCTGACGCAGTTCCCAGGGTTCCGGCGCCTCGACAGCCTGGCGGTCGCCGCCTCGGGCAACATCATCATCGCCACGCTGGTGAGCGGGGAAATCACCACCGTCTCGCCCGCCGGCGAAATCCTGCGCGTGGTCGCGATGCCGGAGCGGATGCCGACCAACATCTGCTTCGGCGGCGCGGACCGGCGCACCGCCTTCATCACCCTGTCGACCAGCGGCACCCTGGTGAGCGCCGCCTGGGACGAGCCGGGGCTGAAAGACTTTTGGGAATAATGCGTTCGGCACGAGCTTTCCCTCGTGCCGAACGCCCGAAGGGGGCGCTGCCGGTCATCCGGCGTCCGCGGGCATCCGGAAGCCTAAGGGGGCCGCGAAGCCCCCCGGAAACCTTAGGCCGCAGGCACGAGCACGGCGTCGACCACATGGATCATGCCGTTGCGCGCCAGCAGGTTCGGCCGCGTGATGCTCGCGGAAGCGCCGGAGGGAACCCCACCTTCGCGCGCCGCCTGGATGCGCGGCTGCTGCGGCGTGCCACCGACGACGCGGATCTCGACGCCGCCCGCCATGCGGATGCGCCCCTGGCGCGCCTGGATGCTGGCAACGCTCAGGCGTGAATTCGTGATCAGGTTGCGCAGCGCGTCGGCATTGCCGTCGCGCATCGCCTGCGGGCCCTGGGCGAAGGCCGTGTTCGTCGGCGCGAAGACGGTGAACGGCCCGTCGCCGGCCAGCATGGTGTCGAGCCCTGCGCGGCCCAGGGCGCGGCGGAAATCACTGAGTTCCGGCTGCGCCTCCATGAGCGTGAGCAGCGGCCGCGAGCCATCGGCGCGGATATCATCGCCAGCGGTGCAGGCGGAGAGCAGGGCGGCGGTGCTGGCCGTAAGAAGCAGGCTGCGGCGGGTGATCACGGGCAGAAATCTCCGGATGGTGTTCTTATAGGGCGCCTTGTCCCTCGCCGTGCCGCGGGCCGCAAGCCCCAGGACGCAAGGACCTTTCCCCAAGGGCGCCGGCACCCCGGCTAAGCGTGACCTCTCGCGGTTCGGCCGCTTCGCGCTACATTGGATCACAACGCCTTCTGGAAACCGAGCCCGTGGTGCAGCTGACCTCGCCCGCCTTCAAGACCAACGCCCGCCACGCCATGGCCAATGCTGGGCTGCAGAAGGCGCTCGGCACCGCGAAGGGTGCCTTCCTGCAGCGCCGCGCCGCCGCCGTGGCGGCCCTGCCGGAGTTCGAGCAACTTCGCGACATCGGCCGGGACATCAAGAACCACACCCTCGCCAACCTCGATTTCTATCTCGAAGCCTTCGCCGCCAAGGTCGAGGCCGCCGGCGGCATCGTGCACTGGTGCAGCACCGCCGATGAAGCCCGAGCCACCGTCCTCGCCATCTGCAAGGAAGCCGGCGCCCGCACCGTCACCAAGGGCAAGTCGATGATCTCCGAGGAGCTCGGGATCAACGACCACCTCGAGGCCAACGGCATCGCGCCGATCGAGACCGATCTCGGCGAGTACATCCTCCAGCTCCGCCACGAACACCCGTCCCACATCATCGCCCCCGCCTTCCACCTCAACCGCGAGGATTGGGAAGCCGACTTCCGCCGCGCCCACACGGACCTGCCGCACGACCGCGTCTTCGCCGAACGCCGCGACATCCTGGCCGAGGCGCGCACCCGCCTGCGCGCGAAATTCCTGGCGGCCGATGTCGGCATCACCGGCGCCAACTTCCTGATCGCGGAGACCGGCTCCTCCGTCATTGTCACCAACGAGGGCAATGGCGACCTCACACAGACGCTGCCGCGCGTGCACATCGCGCTCGCATCCATCGAGAAGGTCGTGCCCACGCTGGAGGACGCGACCTCCCTCCTGCGGCTGCTCGCCCGCAGCGCTACCGGGCAGGATTTCTCAGTCTACACGACCTTCTCGACCGGCCCAAAGCGCGCCCCCGACCTCGACGGTCCCGACGCCTACCACGTCGTGCTGCTCGACAACGGCCGCAGCAACATGATGGGCACCG
>JAQGHV010000351.1 GCA_028288785.1 Rhodospirillales bacterium
GAGAGGAGCGCGTTCTGGGGCTGCATGGGAAGGCGAGTATCCTTGCGACAGGCGGTGGCGCCGGTGATCGAATGTCTTGAAGGGAAGATCATGAATTTGTGCGCGGCTTCCCGCAAGGCGCGCCTCACGCACTGCCTAGCGCTTGTGCAAGCCGCGCGAAGATTGGGCTTCATCAGCCCGCGTTGTGGTTTTTCGCGGGTGTCGAGATTGAAGCCGCACGGCTTCGCGTGCCATACAACCGGCAACGCCGCATGCAACCCCAGCGGCGTGGGCCACCTGGCCCAGCCATGGGCAACATCCCGTGGCAGCGATCCAAGGGAGGAAGGAGACCGCTTCGCGGCAGGCGCGCGGAACGGTGCAAAGCAGGTCATGAAGAAAATCGAGGCCATCATAAAGCCCTTCAAGCTCGACGAGGTGAAGGACGCGCTGCACGAGATCGGCCTGCAGGGTCTGACCGTGATCGAGGCCAAGGGCTTTGGCCGCCAGAAGGGCCATACCGAGCTTTACCGCGGCGCAGAATACGTCGTGGATTTCCTACCCAAGGTGAAGATCGAGGTCGTCTGCGCTGATGACATGCTCGATCGCGCGGTTGAGGCCATCCAGACGGCGGCACGCACGGGGCGCATCGGTGATGGCAAGATCTTTGTATCCGACATTGCCGAAGTGATCCGCATCCGCACCGGCGAGCGCGGCGAAGACGCGGTCTGAACGATCGCGGCCAGCATCGCTTCACGCCACTGCCGGCACCCGGTCCACTGGTTCAGGGAGCACCGGATCACGGCCAGTCGGCGCCCCGGTGAGGATCGGTTCCAAGGAATACCCCGTGCGCGCCCTTGTCGAACGCGGCGCGCGGCGGTGGAACGGTGCCCGCCATTTCAGGGATCATGACGCTGGATTGTTGCGGCACGTCCGTTGCAAGCCACCGCGCCGCCGGACCCGCAACGGAACCACCGAACCGCAGCGGGACTTGCACATTCGGGGACCGTCGCCCAACAGGGCGCATAACCAAAGTCGCCTCACGGGGCGCAGCAGGGGAACAGGATAGATCGATGGCCAAGAAGCCAGCCGCTACCGGCAACGCCGCAGTCGCCAAGATCATGGACATGATCAAGGAGAACAGCGTCGAATATGTGGATTTCCGCTTCACCGACCCGAAGGGCAAGTGGCAGCACACCGCGCAGCACATTTCCACCGTCGATGAGGAGACTTTCGTCGACGGCATCATGTTCGACGGCTCCTCGATCGCTGGCTGGAAGGCGATCAACGAGTCCGACATGATCCTGATGCCGGACACGGCGAATGCCTGCATGGACCCGTTCAGCGCCAAGCCGCAGCTGATCCTGTTCTGCGACATCATCGAGCCGTCGACCGGCCAGTCCTATGCCCGCGACCCCCGCGGTACCGCCAAGGCCGCCGAGGCCTATGTCGCCTCCTCCGGTGTGGGCGACTCCGTCCTGGTCGGCGCCGAAGCCGAGTTCTTCATCTTCGACAGCGTGCGTTTCGGCACGGGCGGCAATTTCGGCTCCTATCAGCTCGATAGCGTCGAGGGCCCCGGCTCGGGCATGAAGGACTACCCCGAGGGCAACATGGGCCACCGCCCCGGCGTCAAGGGCGGCTACTTCCCGGTCGGTCCCGTCGACGGCGATGTCGACCTGCGCGCCGAGATGCTCTCGACCATGATCGAGATGGGCATCCCCGGCGAGAAGCATCACCATGAGGTCGCACAGTCCCAGCACGAGCTCGGCACCAAGTTCGGCACGCTTGTGACGATGGCCGACCAGATGCAGATCTATAAGTACTGCGTCCACAACGTGGCCCACAGCTACGGCAAAACCGCGACGTTCATGCCGAAGCCGATCTATGGCGACAACGGCTCTGGCATGCACACGCATCTTTCGATCTGGAAGGCCGGCAAGCCGATGTTCGCCGGCAATGGCTATGCCGACCTCAGCGAGATGTGCCTCTACGCGATCGGCGGCATCATCAAGCACGCGAAGGCGGTCAACGCCTTCACCAACCCGTCGACCAACAGCTACAAGCGCCTGATCCCGGGATTCGAGGCACCCGTGCTGCTCGCGTATTCCGCGCGCAACCGCTCGGCGTCCTGCCGCATCCCGTACACGACCAATCCGAAGGCCAAGCGCGTGGAAGTCCGCTTCCCCGACCCCTCGGCGAATCCGTATCTCGCGTTCGCGGCCCTCACCATGGCGGCGATGGACGGGATCAAGAACAAGATCCACCCCGGCGATCCCATGGACAAGGACCTCTACGACCTGCCGCCGGAGGAGCTGAAGGGCATCCCCACCGTGTGCGGTTCGCTGCGCGAGGCGCTTGGCGCGCTCATGGCCGACCACGACTTCCTGTTGCAGGGCGGCGTGTTCAGCAAGGAGCAGATCGAGAGCTATGTCGAGCTGAAGTGGGCGGATGTGTATCGCTTCGAGCACACCCCGCACCCCGTCGAGTTCGAGATGTATTATAGCGTTTGATGTGCCCTCAGACGGCGGGCGCCACCTCCGGCGGCTTGCCTTCGCCGGGCTACCGGCGTTTGCCCATTCGGGCTGGCGGCCGGCGAAGGTGGGCCGACGGGTCTCGCGATGATCTAAACACCCGAACGTTTCGGGTGTAGTCTCAGCCGCCGGGCAGCCGGCCCGGCGGCTTTTTCTTTGGGGACGGACACATGCGCGGTGCGATCGGGGCGGGCATGCTCATGCTGGCGATGGCGGGCTGCGGTGGCGGACCGCCGGCCGCACCGCCCCCTGCG
>JAQGHV010000368.1 GCA_028288785.1 Rhodospirillales bacterium
CCTCCAGCTCACGCCGGCTTTCCTGATCGAAGGCGGCGCGCGTGTAGGGGGCGTTCACCGCGTCGGCCACAGCGCGAACCGGCGCCCATTCGCGCTGGTAGGTGGCGGGCCAGAAGCGGTCATTGCCGCCGAGGTCGCGTGCCATCGCGGCCGGAAAGCGGAAATCAAAGAAGCATTGCCGAATGCGCTGGGCGAGTTCGGGCTGGAGGTCATGCGCGAGTGCGAAGGAACTGGTGGGGAAGGGGTCGCTCTCCCAGATGGTGCGGAAATTTGCGCCCTGGACCTGGTTTCGGCCGACCATGCGATTGTACACGTCCGACGCCACGGGGGCGGCGTCGAAATCGCCGGCATTCACACCCATCACGCTGCGGTCGTGCCCACCGGAAAACAGCACGCGGTAATCCGTATCGGGTGTCACGCCCGCGGGCGGGAACAGCGCACGCGGCGCGAGATTGCCGGAATTCGACGTGGCCGAGGTGTGAGCCACCCGTCGACCGCGCAGATCGGCGAGGGTTCGGATCTCGGAGCTCGCGCGGGTGATGACGACGACGCGGTAGCTCTCGAAGGCGCGCTCATTGCCCTTGATGGCGAAGGGCACGGCGCCGGCGAGGTTCACCGCGAAGGCCGTCGGACCAGTGGAAAACCCGGCGATGTGAAGCCGGCCGGAGCGCATGGCCTCGACCTGGGCGGAGTTGCTGGTCACCTGGAAATAGACCACGCGCTTGCCCGTGCAGGTCGTGAGATACTCCATCAGCGGCCGGAACTGGCTGGCGTAGAGCGCGGGGTCTTCCACGGGCGTATAGGCGAAGACCAGGGTTGAGGGGTTGCGTAGGCGCGCCGGGTCAGTAGGCGTATCCGCCACCAGATCGCGATTTTCGTCGCAATAGGCGTCGTCCAATGCGCCCCGATGCGTGCAACTGCCCTGCGCCGCCGCCATGCCAGGCAGGAGCGCGATGGCGGCTGCGGCCAGAAGAATACGGATCATGGTGACGTTCCCTCGAATCATGCTGATTCACGCGATCAATTGCGACCAAGCTAGATAACGCTCCGGGAAATGTCACATGCGCATCGGGTGAGTGCACGCGGCGGTGGGGCGGGGCGAAGGTCGAGAGCGTTTGCTTCAGCCCCTGCAACTTAGGCCATCGCCTTCGACAGATGCATGACCCCGCGCTGCCGGACCAGGAGAGCGCCGATCAGTCCCACCTGTGCCACGCTGAAGGCAATCCCCACCCACCAAGCCGCGGCGTAGAAGCCTACGGCGTCGTAGATCGCTCCAGCAACCCAGGCGCCGAACGCCATCCCCGAGAGGCTGCAAAGGAGCAGCGCCGGCACGCGCCAGGTGACCTCCACCGCGGGAAAGAGCTCCCGCACGGCCAGCACATAGGCCGGCACGATACCGCCGAAGCCGAGGCCATAGGCGGCCGCCGCAAAGAACAGCCCAGCCTCGTCTTGCGTGGCGAGAAAGCCCAGCATCCCGAAGGTCTGCGCCACGCCGCCGATGAGCACCGTCCACAGCCCGCCAATCCGATCCGAAAGCCACCCCCAGAACTGCCGCGCGACGAAGGCGGAGAGCAGCAGCACAGACAGCATCGCGGCGCCCACCGAGGTCCGGATACCGAGGTCGCCGCACAGCGCGACGAGATGCGCCGCGGGCATAGCCATCGGCACGCAGCAGAGGAAGCTGCCAAGCGCGATCAGCCCTAAGGCGAGGTTCGGCTTCATGCCGAGGACGCGCCCGCCGGGCACGGACCGGAATGCCGCCGAACCGCTGAGCTGCACCGGCGGCGGCCGCAACACGAGTGCGGCGAGAACCAGGATGATGGCCGAGGACGCGATGCCATAGACGACCATGGTCGTCTGCCAGCCGAAGGCGGCGATGGCCCGCTCAAAGACGAAGGGCCAGACGAAGCCCGCGATGTATTGCCCCGAGGAGACCAGGGCCAGCGCCGTGCCGCGCCGGCGGTCGAACCAGAGCGAGACATAGGCCATCATCGGCGCGAACAAGGCGCCATTGCCAAACAGACCGACGCCGACGCCGATGCCGACCAGCAGCGACCACGGCTCCGCGAGGGATGCGATGCCCAAGCCGGCGAAGACTCCGATACCGCCCAGCATGGCCACGGCACGTTGCCCGAACCGCCCCGCCAGAAGCCCACACACAACGCCACCCACGCCGGTGCCGAAATAGGCAAGCGAGGTGGCGAGGGAGGGAAGCGATCGTCCCCCGCCGAGTGTCTCGGCGATCGGCACCAGGCCAATGACCACCGTCATAGGCGCGCCTGCCGCGAGCGCGAGCATCGCGACCGTCGCGAAGGCGATCGACCAGGATTGGCGGGTCTCGATGGTCAATGTGCCGGCGCAGTTGTGATTGCGTTCTTCGCCCATGGGCAAGTCTCTATGGGACGCCGTCGCGAGACAAGTCCGGGCAAAAAGCCAGGCGGGTAGGCGGGGTGCTTGCCGTGGAATTGCCGCGGCTTCCTCACCAATGCTCCAGGCACGGGCGGCGCCACGGTGAGGGGGAGGCTCGACGCAGAAAGCTGACTCCGGTGGCCTTCCGGTTTTCGTCCGAGGCTGGCCTCGCAGTCGAAAGCTGGTGAAGCCGTCCTCGACACGGCGAACGCCGAGCTCCAACTCGCGCTCCGCAGCTCAGATAGCGGGCGGCGCTCGTGGCCGTTCCGCTGCGGCTCCCTGGGGCAGTGCGGCAAACACCGCGGCCCGGCTAGCCCAGTGACCGCGACCCGGTACATGCCTGGTCCTGAACGTGCGCAAGTTCTGGCGTTAGGGAGCTAGCCGCCGGTGGGGCAGCACGGCGATGCGGCTGAATACAGCACGCAACCAAACCAAAACGGTCGCGTTCACTTGAGGCAAGGCGCGAGCCATTTCGGCGGCGCGAACAGAGGAGCGAAAAGAATGGACAAGGATCGCATCGCTGGAGCCGGCAAGCAGGCCAAGGGCGCCGTGAAGGACGCGGTGGGCAAGGTCACCGGCGACACCAAGATGCAAGCCGAAGGCAAGGCGGACAAGGCGGCAGGCAAGGCTCAGAACGCGGTCGGCGGCGCCAAGGATGCAGTGCGCGACGCCACCAAGAAGTAGGCCAGGCGGAAACACC
>JAQGHV010000181.1 GCA_028288785.1 Rhodospirillales bacterium
GAAGACAAAGACCTGGGCGCATGCCCGCGCCGTTGCCCATGAACGAAAAGACCCGTGTTGATGCGCGGGCCGCCGCCGATGAAAGAAGAGCATAGCCATGGCCACCGATGACATCCTGATCGCCGCACCCGACCTCGAAGCGTTGGTGCGCGACATCTTCCTCGCCACGCAATGCGACAGCGCCGAGGCCAACCGCATCGCGAAGCACCTGCTCGGCGCCAACCTGGCCGGCCATGACAGCCACGGCGTGGTGCGCGTGCCGCGCTACGTCGAATGGTGCGAGGCCGGCTACGTGGTGCGCGGCCAGACCGCGGAACTGGTCACCGACGGCGGCGCCTTCGCCGTATTCGATGGGCATTTCGGCTTCGGCCAGACCGTCGCGCCGCAGGCGGTGGCACATGGCATCAAGGTGGCGCAGGAGAGCGGCATCTGCATCACCGCGCTGCGCAATGCCGGCCACATCGGCCGTGTCGGCGACTACAGCGAGATGGGCATCCGCGCCGGCCTGATCTCCATCCACTTCGTGAACGTCGCGGGCAGCGTGCTGGTCGCGCCGTTCGGCGGGGTTGAGCGGCGCTTCTCGACCGCGCCGTTCAGCGTCGGCATCCCCCTGCCCGGCCGCCCGCTGGTGCTCGACTTCGCCACCTCCCTCGTCGCCGAGGGCAAGGTTCTGGTCGCGGCCAATGGCGGTAAGGCATTGCCGGAGGGCGCCTTGATCGAGCCCGATGGCACGCTGTCGAGCGACCCACACACGCTCTACGGCGCCTATGACACGGTGGGCCAGCGCAACGCGTCGAACGGCGCTGGAGCGATCCGCGCTTTCGGCGACCACAAGGGTTCCGGCCTCGCCTTCATGTGCGAGATGCTGGGCGGGGCTCTGACCGCGGGCGGCACGTCCGGCCCTGTGACAGAGCGCGCCCGCATCGCCAACGGCATGCTGTCGATCTTCCTTTCGCCCAAGCATTTCGGCACCCAGGCGGAGTTCGAGCGCATGGGCCTCGCCTATGCCGATTGGGTCGCCAGCTGCACGCCCGCCTCGCCGGATGCTCCCGTCCTGCTGCCGGGCGACAAGGAGAACTCAGTCCGCGCTGACCGCCTCACCAATGGCGTGCCCCTGCCGCGCGCCGCCTGGGACAACATCCAAGCCACCGCCCGTCGCCTGGGCGTGACTCAGTAGGTTCGCACTGACCTCCACCATTCGAAGCCAGTAGCCAAAAACAAAAGAAAGGGGTTTGGGGGAATTCTTTCCCCCAACCTTGCTTCAAGGGAGTCTCAAATGCACCGCCGCAGCCTGCTTGCCCTTACCGCGCTCGCGACCCCTGCCTTCGGGCAGACGTCCTACCCGGACCGTGCCATCACCATGGCAACCGGCTTCGCCCCGGGCGGCTCCACGGACATCGCGGCGCGCCTGCTGTCGGACCGTCTCGGCCCGGCGCTTGGTCCGAGTGGCCGCGTGGTGGTGGAGAATCGTGCTGGCGCCTCGGGCGTCATCGCTTCGGAATGGTTGAAGCGGCAGACGCCGGATGGCTACACGCTGATGCTGGTCGAGAGCAGCAGCCACGCCTTGATCCCGCATGCGTTGCGCGGCGGGACGCGGTACGATCCGATCGGCGACTTCGCCCATGTCGCGGTGGTGGCGACGGGCCCGCTGGTGCTGATCGCGGCACCGGATTTCCCGGCCCGCAGCGCGGCTGAGGTCGTCGAGCGGCTGCGCGCCGGCCCGCACGACACTCTGCCCTATTCTTCCTCCGGCGTCGGATCGCTGCCGCATTTCGCGGGCGAGATGGTGGCGGTGTCGCTGGACCGTGGCGGGCGGTTTTCGCACGTGCCGTATCGCTCCGGCGGCCTGATGGTCGAGAGCATCGCGCGCAACGAGACGCAGTGGGGCGTGGCGGTGCTGGCCTCCGCGGCCGCGCAGGTGAGGGACAATCGCGTGCGCGGCATTGCGGTGACCGGCACCGAACGCTTCTCGGCCTTCCCGGAGCTGCCGACCCTGGCGGAATCTGGATTGCCTGGCTTCGACCTGGCGAACTGGTTCGCGGTCATCGCACCCAAGGACACGCCGGCCCCGGTGATCGCCCGGCTGAACGCGGCGATCAACGAGGCGTTGACCCAGCCACAGCTGCGTGAGCGCCTGACAATCGCCGGCTACGCGCCCTGGAGTACCGGCAACACACCCGCCGATGCACGCGCCTTTTTTGTGCGCGAGAGCGAGAAGTACCGCCAGGTGGTGGAGCGCACGGGGGTGCGGCTGGAACAGTGATAGACATCATCGGCGACGCCGATTTTGTCATCGCCGGCGGCGGCACCGCGGGCTGCATCCTCGCCGCGCGACTGTCGGAAGATCCCGCCGCGAAGGTGATCCTGCTCGAGGCCGGCCCGCCGGACCGCGACAAGTGGATCCACATTCCGATGGGCTACGCGAAGCTCTTCGGCAGTGGCGTTTACGACTGGCGCTACGAGACCGAGCCGGAACCCAACCTCGACGACCGGCGCATCCATTGGCCGCGCGGCAAGGTGCTCGGCGGCTCCGGCAGCGTGAACGGCCTGGTCTACCTGCGCGGCTCCCCGCGCGATTACGACCGCTGGGCGCAAGCCGGCGCCACCGGCTGGAGCTACGACGCCGTCGAACCCATTTTCCGCAGCATCGAGCATTGGGAAGGCGACCCCTCCGACGCGCGCGGCGCCGAGGGCAAGGTGCACGTGGCAGTTCCCCGCATGGCTCCGGCCGCCGCCGCCTTCATCGAAAGCTGCGTCGCCGCGGGGCTGCCGCGCAACCCCGACTGGAACAACGGCAAGCCGATCGACGGCGTCGGGCCGATCCAGCTCAACACTCGTCGCGGGCGCCGCTCCTCGACCGCGCAGGAATACCTGCGCCCGGCCATGGGGCGACAAAATCTGCGCGTCATCACCGGCGCCATCACCACCCGCATCGTCATCGCCGAAGGCCGCGCCACCGGCGTCGTCGCGATGACCCCGGCCGGTGAGCAGACCTTCACCGCCAAACGCCAGGTGGTGGTCTGCACCGGCGCCATCGAAACGCCGAAACTGCTGATGCTCTCCGGCATCGGCGACGGCGCGCACCTTGCCGAGATGGGCATCGAGACGCGGCTCCACTCACCAGGCGTCGGGCGGAACCTGCAAGACCACCTCGTCGCGAAGTTCATCCTGCGCACCAAGCCCTGCGGCACCATCAACGAGATCATGCGCAACCCGCTGCGCCAGGCCAAGATGGGCCTCGACTACCTGTTCACGCGCAACGGACCGCTCTCCGTCGGCGCCGGCGAGGCGAACGCCTTCGCCCGCGTCACCCCCGGCGCCGAGGAAGCCGAAGCCCAACTCCTGTTCGTGAATTTCGCAGTCATCACCTACCAGGCCGGCCTGCTGCCGCACCCCGGCGTCATGTTCAACTTCGGCCAGTGCCGCCCCGACAGCCGCGGCCGCATCACACTCCGCAGCCCCAATATCGAAGACAAACCCCGCATCCGCGCCAACTACCTCGAGCACCCCAACGACGTCCGAGTCATCCTCGAAGCCGCCAAGCTCTCCCGCCGCGTCATGGAACAACGGCCCCTCGCGAACCTCATCGAAGAAGAACTCCGCCCCGGCACCGACACCCGCGACGACGAAGCCTACCTCCGCCACATCCGCGCCACCGCAAGCACCGTCTTCCATCCCTGCGGCACCGTGCGCATGGGAACCGACGACCAAGCCCCCCTCGACCCCACACTGCGCCTCAAAGGCATCGCCGGCCTCACCGTCGCCGACGCTTCCGCCTTCCCCCTCATCCCCTCCCCCAACATCCAACCCGCGGTCATGCTCGTGGCGGAACGCGCGGCGACGTTCCTTCGTATGGCGGGGTAGGTAGGGAGCAAGGCCGGGGCTTTGCCCCTGGACCCCACCAGGATCGTGTCGATCCTGGACCTCCATGCGTTGGTTTCTTGGATTGGGAGGGTGTTGAGTCTCGCCGGAGGCGAGCCGGGTTGGGGAGGGGACGCATGGAGCGACCTTGATCGAGGGGAACTCGCGTGACGCCCCCTCCCCAACCCGGCCATTCAGCAAAGCCCCAGTCCTCCCCAATTCAGGACCAACACACGCAGGGGCCCGGGGATCGACGCGATCCCCGGTGGGGGCCAGGGGGCAGCACCCCCAGCCTTGCTTCCCTGCTACGCCGCCTTGCGCAGAGCCGGCACCGCGCGCAACCGGCCGCCAGAAATGGCGCCGGGGACAGCGGCGGCCATGTCGGCGGCTTTTAGCAGCGCGGGCATGTCGATCCCGGTCTCCACGCTCATCCGCGCGAACAGCCACGCGACGTCTTCTGTGGCGACATTGCCCGTCGCCCCCGGCGCAAACGGGCACCCACCGATCCCCCCCGCAGCGCTGTCGAACACGCGGCAGCCGGCCGTGTAGGCGGCGGCGACGTTTGCGACGCCCATGCCGTAGGTGTCGTGGCCGTGGAAGGCGAAGCGTTGGCCCCAGGAGTTGAGGGCGTGGGTGAAGACGCGGCCGACCTGGTCGGGGGCGGCGTTGCCAGTGGTGTCGCAGATGGCGATTTCGATGCGCTCATCGAGCGCCATGGCGCGTTCGACCCATTCGAGGGTGTCGCGTTCGGGGACGACGCCTTCGAAGGGGCAGTGGAAGCAGCAGGATAGATTGAAGCGCACCGCAAACCCTTCGGCGAGGGCTTCGCGGGTGATGGTGGCGAGGTCGGCGAAACTGTCTTCGCGGCTGCGGTTCACGTTGGCCTGGTTGTGGCTTTCGGTGACCGACATGAACAGGCCGATGCGGTGCGGGCGGTGCTGCAGTGCCGCTTCGAAGCCGCGCCGGTTCGGCACCAGGGTCGTGCATTCGAGGCCGGGCAGCGCCTTGGCGGCGGCCAGCACGGCGGCGGTATCGGCCATTTGCGGGATGGCTTTCGGCGACACGAAGGAGCCGATTTCCATGCGTCTGAGGCCAGCCGCGTGGAGTGCGGTGACGAAGGCGATCTTGGCCTCAGTGGGCAGGAAGGGGCCGACGGATTGCAGGCCGTCGCGGGGGGCCACTTCGCTGATGGTGATGGTTTCGCGCATGGCGGCTCCTGTAATGTTCAAACTGGGCATCCGGCGGCGATCCAGGCGCGGCTGTCGGTCACTTGCTGCGCGCCGAGCCAGCCGTCGGGAAGATTGGCGATACCGGTCGTCGCGCCCTTTCGGGTCAGCTCCAGCGCATGGCGCCGCAGCGTCACGGCGCCAGCTCCGTGAAGACTTGGTCATTGTGCGCGCCCGCGCGGGGGCCGGTCCAGCGCACCATGGCCTCGGGCGGGATGCCGTCGAAGCGGAAGGGGGCGGCTGGGTGCAGGACGCGGCCGAGCAGGGGGTCGTCGACCTCCATCACCAGCGAGCGCGCGAGGAAGTGCGGGTCGGTGGCGCAGTCGGCGATGTCGAACAGGCGGGAGCACGGGACCTCGGCGGCCTCCAGCACGGCCTCGGCCTCGGCTGCGGAGCGCGTGCGGGTCCAGGCGGCGATGGTGGTGTCCAGGTCGGCGACGTTGTCGCAGCGCAGCGCGTTGGTGGCGAAGCGGGGTTCGGCGGCCATCTCGGGGGCGCCGATCGCGGCCATGAGGCGGCGGAAGATGAGATCGGAATTGCCGGCGATGCAGAGCCATTTGCCGTCAGCGCAGGGGTATGTGTTGGTCGGTGCCGCGGTTTTGATCGCCGCGCCCTGCGGCTGCCGCACCCAGCCGAACAGCCCGTATTCCGGGAGCATCCCCTCGCTCAACGAGAACACCGAGGAGACCAGGTCCACGTCGATGATGCGGCCCTTCGCGGCCGGGTCGCCCTTGATGCCCCAGCAGGCGGAAACCAGCGCGAGTGCGGCGTACATGCCGGCCAGGTCGTCGCTGATCGAGACGCCGCAGCGTGGCGGCGGGAAATTCGTTTGGCCGGGGTTGGCGGTGAGGTGGCGCAAACCGCCCATGGCCTCGCCGATCGCACCGAAGGCGGGCTTGTCCCGGTAGGGCCCATCCTGCCCGTAGCCGGAGATACGCGCGATCACGAGGCGAGGGTTGGCGGCGTGCAGCACCGCCGGCCCGAGGCCGATGCGCTCGAGGTAGCCGGGCCGGAAATTCTCGACCAACCCATCGGCGCGGGCGCAGAGCGCCGCCAGCTTGGCGCGGTCGGCCGGCGCCTTCAGGTCAAGCGTGACAGAGAGCTTGTTGCGGCCGTGGATGCTGAACCACACCGGGTTGCCATCGACGGCGCTGCCCCAGCCGCGCACCGGGTCGCCTTCGGGCGGCTCGACCTTGATGACCTCGGCGCCGAGGTCGGCGAGCAGGCGGGTCGCGAAGGGTGCGGCGATGTAGTGGCCGAGCTCGACGATCCGAAGGCCCGCAAGGGGCAGCGTGGGGGTATTCGCCATGCGTCAGGAGTAGCCCCGGGGAGGCTCGCGCGAAAGCGGCAGAATCTTGGATTGGCGGAAACCGGCTGGCAACCTTTGCGGCGCAACCTTGTTACAGGACGGACAATCCGTCTCTCCCCGGATGCGGTTTCCTCCCTCACCGTATCCAGCGCCTGACCCCAATCCCCCCATGTGGGGCTGGCGCATAACTTGGCCGGAACCGCCCCCTCGGTTCCGGTCATTTTTTATGCGCGGCGGAAGACAACGAACAGGTTGTTCGAGGGCATGGGGATGATGGCATCGAGCGTGAAGCCCCGGGCGGTGGCGGCCACGGCGTCGAGGTCGCGCAATCCCCATTCTGGGTCGCGGCGACGGAGATCGGCGTCGAAATCGTCGTTGCTGTACGCGGTCGGGACGCCGGCCTGGATGAAGGGACCGTAGAGCATCAGCGGTGCGCCCTGCGCGAGCACACGAGCGGCGCCGGCCATCAAGCCAAGTGTCGCCGCCCACGGCGCGATGTGGATCATGTTGCAGCAGAGTAGCGCATCGGCGCGCGAAATCGGCCAGGCGGCCGCGGTCACGTTCAGTTCGAGGGCGGGCAGCAGGTTCGGCAGCGCAGCGTCGGCGGCGTGCGCATCGACGCTGGCGCGTGCAGCCGCGCCGCGGTCGCTCGGCTGCCAGGTGATGCCCGCTAGGCTCGCGGCGAAGAACACGGCGTGCTCGCCGCTGCCGCTGGCGATTTCCAGCACCGTGCCGCTGGATGGCAGGAACTGGCGCAGGGCCGCGAGGATGGGCTCGCGGTTGCGCAGGGTCGCCGGCGCATGGCGGCGCGGATCATCCATTGGGTATGCGCGCTCCGGACATTTGCGGCATCAAACGATCACCCCGCCGCCGGCCTGCGTGATGAAGCGCGCGGGCTTGTTCCGGTTGATCGACATGCTCGGGCGCATCTGGCTCATGCTGATCGCGCCCTGGACCTGCGGCTGGGTGACGCCCACCCACTTGGAGCCATCGTAGAAGAAGAAACTGGCCGCGTTGGGGTTCCCTTCCTCGCCATACATGTCGAAATCGATAGCGAGCAGGATGTCGGCCGCGGTCTTTCCGACTTGGCGCAGCAGCGGGTAGCCCCTCTTCTTGCCGTCGGAGTTCGGGTAGTGGACGAAGCTGACCGTATCCGCCGCCCCACCCTTCAGCATCAGCAGGCTGCACCCGTTCTGCCCGCCGGTGAACACCATCGTGTAGGCGGGCAGGGCCTTGGGCACGCCGTCCAGAAGCACCATGTCGATGTGGTCGAGGTTGGTCGAGGCGACGCTCTGATAGGAGATGTAGGGAACGTAGTAGCCCTGCAGCAGGCCAGCCCCCATTCCTGTCTGGGGCTTGAGGATCACCTGCGTGGCACTGCTGAACAGGCTTGAGGACCAGGGCTCCAGGTCGAACCAGCAGGGCGAATAGGCATTGTTGGCGTTGAAGCCACCCGCCGCGACCATCCCGCCGGCGCCCTGGAGGTTGATGCAGACGTCGCGGGCGAACTTCAGTGGATTGGTTTTGAAGCGCGTGCATTCATGGGCAGACATGCTGATCTCCAGTGACGCGGGGAACCTACCTTATCAGGTCGATGTTGCAACAAATAGGCTCGTTTTCGTCTCGCCGACCGTTATGCGCTAGAGGGTGCCGGACATGCGATACATCAGCACCCGCGGCCAGGCCGTCCCCCGTGGCTTCGAAGCCGTCCTCCTGGCCGGTCTGGCCGAGGATGGCGGATTGTTCATCCCCGACACTTGGCCGTCCTTCACCGATGCCGACTGGCGCGCGCTGCGCGGCCTGCCCTATCCGGAACTCGCCGCGCGGGTGATGCATCCCTTCATCGGCGATGCCATCCCGTTCGAGACGCTGCGCGACATGACCACGCGCGCCTATGCTGGCTTCGGCCACCCCGCGGTGGCGCCGCTGGTCCAGCTCGACACCAACGTCTTCGCGCTGGAGCTGTTCCACGGCCCGACGCTCGCCTTCAAGGACATGGCGATGCAGCTGCTCGGGCTGCTGTTCGACCATGTGCTGGCGAAGCGGGGGGAGCGCGTGACGATCGTCGGCGCAACTTCGGGTGATACCGGCTCCGCTGCCATCGAGGCGTGCCGCGACCGCGCCGGAATCGACATCGTGATCCTTCATCCCGAAGGCCGCACCAGCGACGTGCAGCGCCGGCAGATGACCACTGTCAGGGCCGAGAACGTCCGCAACATCGCGGTGCAGGGCAGCTTCGACGACTGCCAGGATTTGGTGAAGGCGATGTTCGCCGATGCGCCGTTCCGCGAGGAGATGCACCTCTCCGCCGTCAACTCGATCAACTGGGCGCGGATCGTGGCGCAGATCCCCTACTATGCCTACGCCGCACTCGCCCTCGGCGCGCCGGACCGGGAGGTGGCGGTCGCCGTGCCCACCGGCAATTTCGGCAATGTGCTGGCGGCCTGGGCGGCGCGACGGATGGGACTGCCGATCGCGCGCTTCATCGTGGCCGCCAACCGCAACGACATCCTGGCGCGCTTCCTCGCCGGCAACGACATGAGCGCGCGCGGCGTGGAGCCCTCGCTCTCGCCCTCGATGGACATCCAGGTCAGCTCCAATTTCGAGCGGCTGCTGTTCGAACTGCTCGGCCGCGACGCGCCGGCCACGGCCGAGACCATGCTCCGCTTCCGCGCCGAAGGACGCATGCCGGTGCCCGATGCCGCATGGCGGCAGGCGACCGAGATGTTCAGCGGCTTCGCCCTCGATGACCCCGGCACGCTCGGCGAAATCCGCAGGCTGTGGGTGGAATGCGGCTACCTCGCGGACCCGCACACGGCGATCGCCAGCGCCGCCGCACGCGCGCTCGGTCCGGCCAGCATGCCCACCATCATCGCGGCGACGGCGCACCCGGCGAAGTTCCCCGACGCGGTCGAGCGTGCGACCGGCATCCGGCCCCCCCTGCCGGCGCGCCTGGGCGACCTATATGAACGGGAGGAACGCTATTCCGTCCTCCCGAACGATCTTGCATCCATCGAGGCTGCGGTGCGCGCCCATGCGCGCCGTAACTGAGAATTTGTCAGGCGCAAGTTCGATTCTTCACTCTCTCCAAGGCGACCCATGTCCGACACCATCCGCCTGACGACGCTGCCCAATGGCCTCACCGTGGTCAGCGAGACCATGCCGCGCGTGGAGACGGTCTCCTTTGGCGCCTATGTCGGCGCCGGCACCCGCAACGAGGATGCGCCGGAAAACGGCGTATCGCACTTCCTCGAACACATGGCGTTCAAAGGCACGACAAAGCGGGACGCTTCGGCGATCGCGCGTGAGATCGAGAATGTCGGCGGGCACCTGAACGCCTACACCGCGCGCGAGAGCACCGCTTATTACTGCAAGGTGCTGAAGGAAGACCTCGGCCTCGCCGCCGATATCATCGGCGACATCCTGACGCATTCGAGCTTCGCGCCCGACGAGATCGAGCGCGAGCGCGGCGTCATCCTCCAGGAGATCGGCCAGGCGAACGACACGCCTGATGATATCGTGTTCGACCATTTTCAGGACACCGCCTACCCGTCGCAGCCGATGGGCCGCCCGGTGCTCGGCACCGAGGAAAGCGTGGGTGCGATGTCACGTGAAACACTCACCGCCTACATGACGCGCCATTACGGCCCACACCGGATGGTGGTGGCGGCCGCCGGCGCGCTGGAACACGAGACGCTCGTCGACCTCGTCCGCACTCACTTCGCCGACCTGCCGGCGGTGGCGCCGCCGCTCCCCGAGGCCGCGCGCTACGAGGGTGGCGAGTTCCGCGAGGATCGTGACCTGGATCAGGTGCACATCGTGCTGGGCTTCCCCTCGGTCGCCTATGGGCACGAGCTGTACTATCCGACGCAGCTGCTCTCGACCTTGCTCGGCGGCGGCATGTCCTCGCGGCTGTTCCAGGAAATCCGCGAGAAGCGCGGGCTGGTCTACTCGGTCTATTCCTTTGCGACGCCGTTCCGCGACAGCGGGATGATCCAGATCTACGCCGGCACCGGCGAGAAGGAAGCCGCCGAACTGATGCCCGTGACGCTGCAGGAACTGCTGCGCGTGCAGAAGGACGTCACCGAGGACGAGCTCCAGCGGGCGAAGGCGCAGCTGCGTGCATCCCTGCTGATGTCGCTGGAATCCACCGGCAGCCGCACCGAGCAGATGGCGCGGCAGCTGCAGATCCATGGCCGCATCATCTCGACCGACGAAACCACCGCGAAGATCGCGGCGGTCACCATCGCGCGGGTTCAGGAAGCAGCCGCCTTCGCGTTCCGCGGCCGGCCGACCCTGGCGACCATGGGCCCGGCGGACAAGGTGCCGGGACTTGCGGCGATCGCGGAGACGCTCGCGGCGTAGCTCCCCGGAGAGGGCGCTGCCCTCCCCGCACCCACCTGCCAGGACCGTGTTGATTGTGGGTGGTGCTTGGTCGCCGGCGGTCTGCTCGGCTCGTGGTGCAGCTCGACGCGGCGCTGGACGTCGGCACCGGGGGCAACGAGACCGGTCACCTTCTCTGCGGCCTTGGTAGCGGCGACGACAGGTGCGAAAGCCGGGTCCGCAGCGCGGCGCTCCTCGGCTTCCTGCCCGGCTTCGGTCAGGCTGGCCTCCATATTCTCGGCAACGTTCTGCACCTGCTCATTGCCGAGCGCGCGATGCACCGTCGGCAGCCATTTCTTCTTCTCGTTGCGGGCGTGTTGGCGAGAAGGCTGGTCAAGGAGTATCGATCGCGTCCGCGCGCCATCCCCGCTCGATAGCACTAGCGGCATGGACAGGCGCCGCTGTGCGCTGAGCAGATTTCTCACGATGAGTTGTGTGCAACAATATGAGATGGCGGCTTGTTGCTGCTTAGGAATGTAGATGTGGAACGTCGGCTGAGAATGGCTTCCCCCGCAATAGTTGTGGCGAAATGAACGACCCGAAGTCGTTTACGAACAGCGAAGCATCTGACCTGCTGATTCAAGGCGTGGTGGATTACGCCATCTATATGCTCAGCCTCGAGGGCCGGGTGCTGAGTTGGAACCCCGGCGCGGAGCGGATCAAGGGCTACGGCGCCGACGAAATTCTCGGTGAACACTTCTCGCGCTTCTACACTGACGAGGAGCGCGAAGAAGGTGTTCCTTCAAGAGCCCTGCAGATAGCTGCCGATGCCGGTCGTTTCACGGCGGAGGGGTGGCGTATCCGGAAGGATGGTACCCGCTTCTGGGCGATGGTCGTCATCGATCCGATCCGTCGGAACGGCGAGTTGGTCGGCTTCGCAAAAGTCACACGTGACATGACGGAGCAGCGCAACGCGCATCTTGCCATGCTCGAGAGCGAGCGCCGCTTCCGCCTGCTGGTCCAGGGCGTGACCGACTACGCCATCTACATGCTCAGCCCGGAAGGCCAGATCACGAACTGGAATGCCGGGGCCGAGCGGATCAAGGGCTACGCCGCACCCGAGATCGTCGGCGAACACTTCTCCCGTTTCTACACTCCGGAGGATGCCGACGCCGGCGTTCCCCGCACGGCACTCGAGACGGCACGACGCGAAGGACGCTACGAGGCGGAGGGCTGGCGGCGCCGCAAGGATGGCAAGCGGTTCTGGGCCAGCGTGGTGATCGACGCGATCCACGATGAGGGCGGCAAGCTGATCGGCTTTGCCAAGGTCACCCGGGACCTCACCGAGCGGCGTGAGGCGCAGATCGAGCTCGAGCGGTCACGCGAGCAGCTGTTCCAGTCGCAGAAGATGGAGGCGCTGGGTCACCTCACGGGCGGCCTCGCGCACGACTTCAACAATCTCCTGACGGGCATCACCGGCAGCCTGGAGCTCATGAAGACACGCGTGGCTCAGGGGCGCATCGGCGGCATCGACCGCTACCTTGATGCCGCCCAGGGGGCTGCCAGCCGCGCGGCGGCGCTGACCCACCGCCTGCTCGCCTTCGCCCGCCGGCAGACGTTGGACCCCAAGGCGGTCGATCCAAACAAGCTCATCTCCGGCATGGAGGAGTTGATCCGGCGAACGATGGGGCCGCCAGTCCAGGTGGAGGCGGTCCTGGCAATCGGTCTCTGGCGCACCTTGTGCGATCCCAATCAGCTTGAGAACGCGTTGCTCAACCTCTGCATCAATGCGCGCGATGCGATGCCCGACGGCGGCCGGCTGACCCTCGAGACTACGAATACCTGGCTGGATGAGCGTGGCGCGCGTGAGCGGGACATGCCGCCTGGCCAGTACGTGACGCTCTGCATCAGCGACACGGGCTCGGGCATGCCGCCCGAGGTAATCGAACGCGCCTTCGATCCTTTCTTCACCACCAAGCCCGTCGGCGAAGGCACCGGATTGGGCCTCTCGATGGTGTACGGCTTTGCTCGCCAGTCGGGCGGCCAAGTACGGATCTACTCCGAGGCCGGGGCAGGCAGCACTCTGCGGATCTACTTGCCCCGGCTCCGGGGCACGGCGGAATTCGAGACGTTGCAGCCCGAGTTGACGTCGGCGCCACGGGCCGAGGCCGGCCAGACGGTCCTGGTCGTCGATGACGAGGCGACGATACGCATGCTCGTCACCGATGTGCTGGAGGACCTGGGCTACGCCGTGATCGAGGCCGCGGATGGCCCGTCCGGGCTGAAGGTGCTGCAGTCGGAAGTGCGGATCGATCTCCTGATCACCGATGTCGGCCTGCCGGGCGGCATGAATGGACGCCAGGTTGCGGATGCCGCCCGGCAGTCACGGCCGAGGCTGCCAATCCTGTTCATCACCGGCTACGCCGAGAACGCCGTGGTGGGCAACGGCCACCTGGATGTAGGCGTGCACGTTCTGACAAAGCCGTTTGCCATGGAGGTGCTGGCAAATCGCATCAGGCCGATCATCGCGGGTCGTTAGCAGCGGCCAGAGTGCGAGCTTTGTGAGTTACCCATCCAGCGCCGATCAGCACCGTTCGCCATCGATCAACGGTCGTTGGCCGGTGTTGAACAGATGCGATGCTCTCCGCCT
>JAQGHV010000032.1 GCA_028288785.1 Rhodospirillales bacterium
TGGTGCAGGCGAAATCCACCAGCCGGCGCGCGATGCGCAGCTTGTCCTCCGCCGTCTTTGCCATGCCCACCTCGTCGATGGTGAGTGCGATCACGCAGGCGCCGAACTTCTTCGCCAGGATCATGCGATCCTCGGCGGCCTTCTCGCCTTCCTCGAAATTGATCGAGTTGATGATTGGCTTGCCGCCATGCAGTTTCAGCGCGGCCTCGATGATGTTCGTCTCGGTGCTGTCGATGACGAGGGGCGAGTTCACGCTGCTGGTGAAGCGGGTGATGACCTCGCTCATCTCGTACAGCTCGTTGCGGCCGACGAAGGCGGTGCAGATGTCGAGGCTGGAGGAACCCTCGGCCACCTGGTCGCGGCCCATCGCGACGCAGCCATCCCAGTCGCCGGCTTCCTGGCGCTGGCGCCACGCCTTGGAGCCGTTCGCATTGCAGCGCTCGCCGATGGAGAAGAAGCTGTTCTCCTGGCGCAGCGACGTCGCGCCGTAGAGGCTCGCGACCGAGGGGATCCAGTGGAATTTCCGCGCGACGGCGGCGGGGCGGAACGGCGCGTGGCGGCGCAGCATCGCGTCCAGCGCCTGGATGTGCGGGGTCGAGGTGCCGCAGCAGCCGCCGATCAGGTTGATGCCATCCTCGCGCACGAAGCGCTCGACCCAGCTCGCGAGATCGGCGGGTGCGAGCGGGTAGTGCGTCTTGCCGTCGACCAGTTCCGGCAGGCCGGCATTGGGCTGCACGCTGATGAGGCCGGGCCAGTTCTGCGCCAGCCAGCGCACATGCTCGGCCATCTCCTGCGGACCGGTCGCGCAGTTCAGCCCGATCAACGGCACGTCGAGCGCGTGGGTCACGGTCGCGGCGGCGGCGATATCGGGGCCGACGAGCAGCGTGCCGGTGGTCTCGACCGTCACCTGCACGAAGATCGGAATGTTGGAGTTGGCGTTCCTGCGCGCGATCTTGGCGGCGTTGACCGCGGCCTTGATGAACAGCGTGTCCTGGTTCGTCTCGGTGAGAATAGCGTCCGCGCCGCCGGCAATCAGCCCGCGGCACTGTTCAGTGAGCGCGATTTCCAGCGCGTCATAGGTGATGTTGCCCAGGCTCGGCAGCTTGGTGCCGGGCCCGATGTCGCCGATCACCCAGCGGTGGCGGCCATCCGAAAACGTCTCGGCGGCTTCGCGGGCGAGTTCGACGGAGAGCTTGTTGATCTCAAAGGCGCGCTCCTCGAGCTCGAATTCCGCGAGCGTCACCGGGGAGCCGCCGAAGGAGTTGGTCAGCACCATGTCGGCGCCGGCCTCGAAGTAGCCGCGATGGATTTCGCGCACGAGTTCGGGGCGCGAGAGGTTAAGCACTTCCGTGCAGTTCTCGCGGTTCCAGTAGTCGCGCTCGATGTCGAGCGTCAGCGCCTGGACGCGACTGCCCATGCCGCCATCGCACAGCAAAACCTGGTCACGGAGGGCATCGAGAAGGTGGGGTCGGGACATGGTTCTATACTCGCTCTAGGCGGTAACGTGCTGGCGCGCTTCGGCGCACCAGAGGCGAAGCGGGCCGAGGTCGTGGGGCTGCATCGGCGCCAGCCCGGCGGCCCCAAGCCAGCCGTTGAGCGCGGCATCGTCAAAGCCGGGCCAACGATGCGCGAGGCGCTTCAGCAACTCGCCACGCTCATGGGCGGCGAGGTCGAGCAGGATGAGGCGCCCTTCCGGCTTCAGCACGCGGGCGGCCTCGGCCAGCGCCGCGGCAGGGTCCTCGGCGTAGTGCAGGACCATCTGCAGGGTCACGATATCGAAGGCGGCGTCGGGGAAGGGCAAGCGGTAGAGGTCCGCCTGGCGCACGGCGCAATGGGTGAGGTTGTGCTCCGCGAGCCGGGTGCGGGCCAGCGCCAGCATGTCTCGGGAGGCATCGATGCCAGTCGCCGCCGCCACATGCGGGGCCACGAGTTCCAGCAGCCGCCCGGTGCCGCAGCCGATATCGAGCAGCCGCGCCTGGGCATTGTCGGGCAGGGCGGCAAGGATGGCGGCCTCGATGGGCGGCGATGGAATGTCCAGCGCCCGTAGCTCGTCCCAATCCGCACCATGGCGGCGGAAGGATTCCGAGGCGGCGCGGGCACGCTCGGCGGCGATGCGGGCGGCGGTGCGGCGGTCGGCGGCGAGGCGCTGGTCGTCTTCCGGCAGGCGCGCGAGGATGGAGCGGGCGAGGTCCGCATCCTCCGGCAGCTGGAACCAGGCGTTGGCGCCCTCCGGCGTGCGCTGGAGCAGGCCCGCCTCGGTGAGGAGCTTCAGATGCCGTGAAAGGCGCGGCTGCGATTGCCCGAGAATGGCCACCAGGTCAGAGACGCACCACGCCCCGCGCGCGCAGAGCGCGAGCAGGCGGAGCCGGGTCGGCTCGGCGGCGGCGCGAAGTTTGGTAAGCAGCTCGTCCATGGTCTTGATATAAGCATAAACATATCCTTATGTCTACGATCATGACCTGGTCGATCGATGCAAGAATACCGGTGCGGGCGTTGTCGGAGGGCGAGGCGCTGCCCAATGGCGCGGCCATGCTCGAAGGCTTCGAAGCCACGCACGTCTTGGGCTGCGCCTGCTGCGTGGCGCGCAGCCCTGGGGCAGTCGCTTTCGACCGCCTCTTCCTCGCGCGGGTGAAGGGCGAGCGGGCGTTTGCCTCGGTGGTCGTGCCGGCTTCGGTCGCGGCGGCGGCGCGTGCCGTGGTGTCGGAGGACGTTGTGGTCCGCGCTCGGTTCCGCTGGTCTGCCTGACCCGCGCCTTCAATCCGTCGGCAGCGTTCGGTCGCCTTGTCCCAGCGCCTTTTGCATCAGGATCACATCGAGCCACCGCCCGAACTTGATGCCGACCGCTTTCTGCACGCCGATCTGACGGAAGCCGAGCGAGAGGTGCAGCCCGATCGACCCGGTATTCTCGCTATCCCCGATCACCGCCATCATCTGTCGCCGCCCGGCAGCCGTCGCGTGTTCAAGAAGCTCCGCGACGAGGGCCTTGCCGACACCCTGTCCGCGCACGTCGTCGCGGATATAGATGCTGTCCTCGACGGTGTAGCGATACGCCGAACGCTCGCGGAACGGCGCGTAGTAGCCATAGCCGG
>JAQGHV010000053.1 GCA_028288785.1 Rhodospirillales bacterium
CGGCAGAACAGCCGTCCTTTCCTGCCGCCGCTGGCCCGCGCCGGCACGCCCAGGGCGCCGAGCATCGCCTCGCCAGATGGGGTGATGGCGCCGCCGTCGGCGGAGAGTTCCAGCTGGCCGCGCTCCAGCATCGCATCGGCGATCCCCACCGCAAGCCTGCCGGCGAGGTGGTCGTAGCAGGTTCGCGCCGCCCGCAACGCCGCATCCGATGGCCCCACCCGGATCGGCTTTCCCTGCCGCAGGGCGCCACCCGCGACGGCCATGATCCCCTCCAGCATCCGCGCAACCGCCGGCGAGGCAAGGCGATGGTAGCGATGCCGCCCCTGCCGCTCCACCGCCAGCAACCCCGCCTCCACCATTCGGCCGAGATGGGCACTCGCGGTCTGCGGCATGACCCCGGCGGCGCCGGCGAGCTCGGTCGCGGTCAGCGCGCGCCCATCCATGAGGGCCGAGAGCATAGCGGCACGCGCGGGCTCGCCGACCATGGCGGCGGTCTCGGCCATTGCGGCAGTGGTGACCATGGCGGCGTCTCCTTCAGGCAGACCCTAGCCTAGCCGAACCAGCCCGCCGAGACTTCGCTGGCGGCCGCAGCTTTCGTCGGGCTTCATCGGCAGATTGCCGGTCATGGAAAAACCAATGCTGGATACCCGCTTTCGCGGCTGGCGCGTGACCTGGGCAGCCTTCGTCGTGGCGGTCTTCGGCTGGGGCGTGGGCTTCTATGGGCCGCCGGTCTTCCTGTTCGCGGTGCAGGAAAGCCGTGGCTGGCCGGTGGCGCTCGTTGCAGCCGCCGTCACCTGCCATTTCCTCTGCGGTGCCGTCATCGTAGCCAACCTGCCGCTCATCCACGCGCGCTTCGGCATCGCTGGCGTGACGCGCCTGGGCGGCTGCCTGTCTGGCGTGGGCGTACTCGGCTGGGCGCTGGCCGCGTCGCCCTGGCAGCTTTTCGCCGCGACATTGGTGAGCGGCGCCGGCTGGGCGATGACCGGCGGCGCCGCGATCAACGCGATGATCTCGCCGTGGTTCCAGCGGCTGCGGCCGGCGGCGCTCGGTACCGCCTTCAATGGCGCGAGCATCGGCGGCGTCGTGTTCTCACCGCTGTGGGTGGCGCTGATCGGGCTGCTTGGCTTCGCCGGCGCCTCGGCGGTGATCGGCGGCGCCATGGCCCTGGTGCTGTGGTGGCTGGCTGGGCGCTACTTCGCCGCGGGGCCGGCCGCGTATGGGCAAACGCCTGACGGCGAGACGAGCCCGCCGGCTTCCGCGCGGGTCGAGCCGGTGCACGCCGCGCTCCCGGGGCGCGCGCTGTGGCGGAACCGGCGTTTCAGCACGCTGGCGATCGCGACATCGCTCGGACTTTTCGCCCAGGTCGGGCTGATCGCGCATCTCGTCTCGCTGCTGGTCACACCGATGGGGGCGCAGAATGCCGGGCTCGGTGCGGGGCTCGCGACGATCTGCGCGGTCATCGGCCGCACCACGCTGGGCTGGCTGCTTTCGGCCGGCGGGGACCGGCGAATTGCGGCGGCAGCGAATGGCGCGTTGCAGATCGCGGGCTCGCTGGCCTTCCTGGCCTCCGGCGGTTTCGATGTGACGCTGCTGCTGCTCGGCATCGTGCTGTTCGGGCTCGGCCTGGGCAACGTGACCTCGCTGCCGCCGATGATAGCGCAGCGCGACTTCACGCCGCTCGACACGGCACGCGTCGTCGCGCTTGTCACGGCGTGCAGCCAGGGGGCCTACGCCTTCGCGCCGGCCGCCTTTGGACTCCTGCGCAGCGTGGAGACGGGGTGGATATTCGTGGCGTCGGCGCTCATCCAGTTGGCAGCGGCGCTGGTCTTTCTTGCCGGAAGAAAGAGCGGCCATCGAAAATGAAGAATTTCACCCAAGCTGCGGCTCGAACAGAGCCTGCGACGTTAGCTAGGAAAGGTCGTCGCCAATTGCGTAGCGCTTGATAAATTCCACTCCTGCGTCAGTTAACCAATAAGTAAATGAGAGAGGAAAACTTTTCTTGAATCCATCGTCACTCTGCAAATCTAGGGACAGTCCATAAACGTTCTTATCTTCAAAAAGCCCGTCCTTCACTGCGTTGTTCAGCAAAATATCAGAGCCAGCCCCAACAACAAAGACGCGTTCGTTTGATTGGGCAAGCACCTCGAAAACACGACGTTCTAACTCGCCGTATCGATTATTAAGCAAACCAAGATTTTGTTTATAAATTTTCATTGCTTTGCGATCTATCTCTCCCTTCGTATCGAATCGCGTGTGGCAGTTTGGACAAAGGGCAATCAAATTATCGAACGTGTGCTCCTTCGTCTGCGCCCAAGGGATGATATGCGCGAGCTCGGTCGTGGTATGATGACAGGTCGGGATCGCGCAACGGTGCCCGGCTTCGACTAGGACAGCCCGCTTGAGAGGGGCTGGGATGGCATCACGTTCCATACGCTAACCATAACACAATTTGAGCTGATCGTCCTCCCGTAGGATTCGCAATCACCCGGCCCTACGGCTCGCCTCGCTAGCAGCGGTCAGCGATGCCTCACGAAAACGGTAGCTCCGGCCAGGACAGCGTCCGGTATCGTCAGAGTCACCCCAACGCCCCCACCACATCCGGGAAGACGCGCTGGTACGCCTCGCCCCAGACGATCGACTTGTCGCTGTTCCGCGCCGCCTGCGCGCCACGCTGCTGGCCGACGCGGGTGTAGTAGTCCCAAAG